>CAYUNP010000008.1:0-20536 GCA_964446085.1 uncultured Pirellulaceae bacterium | reverse complement strand
CATTGCACCGTTGAGCTCTATTCGAAAGTGATGCATTTCTGCTTCAGCACCTTCTTGAATTTTTTCGTTTTCAGGAACGAAGGCAGTTTTTTGAAAATCCACTCGCGGTCAACGGTCTCATTAATTCGCGCAAGGTAAGCACATGCGAATGCTTCGTCATCGCCAAGTCGATCCGCTGAAAAACTGATTCCGCCACGATTCGGGCAGCCGGGCCAGCGAGCATACCAGCGACAGTATGAGTTGTTTTTCGACTCATCCAAAAATGCCCACACTCCGACAATGCCTGATGAATTCCGCTTTGTCATTCGATCCTTGCGAGCCGCTGGTTCTGGCAGGGTCTTTTTCATTTTCCTGACCCACTTATCGGCGGCCGTTTCGGCGGCCTTCCAGGTTTTGTACTTCTTTAGTGTGAAGTTTTCCTGATACTTTTCTCCATTGCGAGAAATCCGGGCCATAACACAGCGGGACGTTTTGTTTCGAGTCGTATTGGGCATCTGTATGATTATCTGGGTAATGAATCGTTTGGAAAATGAGTCCCAATTCTAGTTTGCCTTCCTCGGTTGCATAAGGAAAAATATGGAATTGATCCTCAATTCCTGTTTTGTTATCTGCCTCAAATCAGGCCGACCCTGACAATTAGGGTGTATGGCTGATTTGTAGTTGCATTTTACTGTTTATTTTTATCCACCGATTACCATTATGTCGCTTTTCGAACAATCTGAACGAGCCAACATCGATAAAGCCAAGCCGCTAGCGGCCAGGATGCGACCTCAAACGTTGGAAGAGTTTTCAGGTCAACAACATTTTCTTGGGCGCGGCAAGCTGTTACGCAAGCTGGTCGATGCCGATCGAATTGGATCGGTGCTGTTTTTTGGTCCACCGGGAACCGGAAAAACAACCCTCGCACGGATTCTCGCCCGAGCCACCAAACGAAAGTTCGCTCAGCTGTCAGCGATTCTGCATGGCGTCAAAGATCTCCGTGAAGTTCTTGCCACGGCTCGCGATAACCTCGCCACAGGGCAGGGGGGAACGCTTCTGTTCATCGATGAGATCCATCGTTTCAACCGATCGCAACAGGATGCCATGTTGGCTGATGTTGAGGACGGAGTCGTTACACTGATCGGCGCCACGACATCGAATCCATTTTTCGCCGTCAACGGAGCCCTCGTTAGCCGCAGTCAGATCTTCCAGTTTGAACCATTGTCACCCGAAGACATCGGATCTCTTTTGCGGCGTGCGATCACCGACAACGAGCGCGGGCTGGGAAAACAAAATGTTTCTTTGGAAGAAGAAGCGATGAACTTCCTTTGCAACATCTGCGACGGTGATGCGCGAAAAGCGCTTTCGGTTTTGGAAACGGCTGTGATTTCATCAGACACAAACCAACTCGCGAAAGAAGACATCGTCGAAGCGATGGGAACGCGAGCAGTGCAATACGATCCAACGGGCGACGAGCATTATGACTGCGTCAGCGCGCTGATCAAAAGCATCCGCGGCAGCGACCCCGATGCGGGTCTCTACTGGTTGGCCAGAATGCTTGAAGGCGGAGAGGACATTCGATTTATCTGTCGCCGTTTGATCATCCTTGCCAGTGAAGACATCGGCAACGCAGATCCACATGCCCTACCGTTGGCCGTCGCCTGTTCACAAGCCTGCGAACAAATTGGCCTCCCGGAGTGTCAGTTGACTTTGTCGCAGACCGTGACGTACATGGCTTGTGCGCCAAAATCGAATTCGGCGACGACGGCCATTGGGATGGCTCGCAAAGACGTGAAAGAAAACCGGGTCCTTCCCGTACCCCGACATCTGCGCGACAGCCACTTCGGTTCCGCAGAACAGCTCGGACACGGCGTCGGTTACCAGTACTCCCACAACGACGAAGATGGCGTGTCGGCTCAGGACTACCTGGGCGTCGAACGAGAATATTATCAGCCCGTCGATCGTGGCTTTGAAGAAAAAATTGCGAAGCGGTTAAATCAGATTCGTGCCAAGCTGCGATCCGCGAAACAGATAGATCCAGTTTGAAACATATGCCTTACCTCAAATTCATCCAGCAGCTGTTCGATTCGGGACGCGTCGTAATCGAAAATTCGGATCTTCCCAATGAGTCAGCAATCATCGAAGGCGAATCGCTGTTGCGTTCGTTCGAACTCCAGTGGCGAAATCAGCTACCCGGGAAAGCTCCGCCGTTCGATGCCGCAATCGCATCGTGGGCTGGCCAGAACTTTTATCGCGCCTGCCAATTGCTGATGCATCGCGACCTCGCCGAAGAAGAACAGCAATCGGGCTTTCAGACAGAGGACTTTGAAACTGACCAACCTCGCTCGCACTACAATGTGGACCTCGTGTTTCGCTTCCTGCCCGATCTGTGGAATTTCGCGAAGGCGCTCGAGCGAACTGAACCGCTTTCCCGGCGTATTGCAAACTGGTGCGTCCAATGGCCGCTTTCGTCTGTCGGAACTGCGAACCTTGACGAAGCATTGATTGTCGATATCGACGACTTTGCGAACGATTCGTGCCTGATGCAACTTTACGTGGACCGGATCATTCGGCACGTCGATATGTCACGTGTCGATCATGAGCTTGTTCGGACGAGCATTGAGTCTTCCATTGGCGAACATCCGGAACTGGCACATCGGTTCCGAATCGAGCTGTCGAAGAAAACAGCTTCCACCTGAAAGTAGAAATGAACTCTCCCAAGTCCACTCCGTCCACGATTGCACAGCGGCTCCGCGAAGGCGTCCTTGAGCCGATGAAGTCTGCCTTCGTTGGCAAGGACGAAGTCATCGAACTGTTGGGCGTGTCGCTGGTTGCTCGCGAGAACCTGTTTATCCTTGGTCCGCCGGGAACGGCGAAAAGTGCGATCGTTCAGGACATGGCCAGGCGGATTGAAGGCCAGGCTTTCGACTATCTGTTGACCCGTTTCACGGAACCCAACGAGCTGTTCGGTCCCTTTGACATTCGTGAACTTCGCAACGGCAACCTGGTGACCAATACCGAAGGCATGCTTCCCGAAGCAACTTTTGTTTTCCTTGACGAACTGCTCAACGCCAACAGCGCGATCCTGAACAGCCTGTTGATGGTGCTCAACGAGCGAGTCTTCCGTCGCGGACGCGAGTTTCGCAAGCTTCCAACTTTGTTGGTCGTCGGAGCCAGTAACAATCTGCCCGAAGAAGAAGCTTTGAAGGCGTTGTTCGATCGCTTCCTGTTGCGAGTCAACTGTGACAATGTGCCCAGCGAATCTCTTGAGAGCGTCCTGCACGCCGGCTGGGTTCTGGAATCACGCCAGGATGCCCAACCCGCGCTTACCGTTGAAGAAATCCTTGAACTGCAAAGCCAGATCAACACGGTATCGTTTGGACTGGTCACGAAATCACTTGTTGATCTCGTTGCCACCATTCGCAAGGCAGGCATCTACCTTTCGGATCGACGAGTCGTAAAACTGCAGCGAATGATTGCTGCCAGCGCGGTCATGTGCGATCGAACCGAGGCTCACCTGAGCGACCTGTGGGTGATGCGTTACATCTGGGATACGCTCGAACAGCAGGAAATTCTCACCGCGATCGTCAACCGAACCCTGGAAGAAGAAGACAGCACCGACCCGGAGTCGGTCACTCGTCACAAACTTTCTCGAACGGTACATCGTCCCGATGCGGAATCACTGGCCCGGGACCTTGATTCTCTGGCCGAATCGATTGAGAGTGCTGCTGAAGAAAGTAACCTGGCCGTTCAAAAAGATCGCCTTTCGATTTTAATGAACCAGATCGAATGGGTCGAAAACGAACAACAACGCACGAAGCTGAAACAAATTTCGGACTCACTGATGCAGAAACTGACCGACAACGACAGTGCCCAGTAACTGCAATTGAGGTGCCACGATGCCGACAATTAAATGGATGACATCGATTCCGGTTGCTGAATCTGCCGACCTGCACGCCTTGGCCCAGTCGATCAACATCGAGCTTTCAATCAAAGGTGAAATCGTCTGGTTGCGAGGCGAAGCAGAATCAGAAGAAGCGCTGCTGGAGATCGATCAGCGACTTCGTTCGATTCCCGGTGCCCTGCGATATCGCGTTGTCGAAGCCAGTTTGCTCCAGCCGATCGATCGACTGCTGCCGACTTGCGTTGAGCCCGAAGGTCCCTGGCATTCAGCTGTGTCAATGCTTCGCGTTGAACTTCCATCTGCGGGTCTCGGCGGACAGAAACCTGATGAAGTCGAACTGCGGCTTGTCCGCACCGCGACCAGCGAAGCGAACTCAACACTCACTCCGTCCATTCTCGAATGTGAATTCGCAGCGTGGAGCCAATGGGCGCTGCAATCCAGCGAAGCGAGGCTAAGCGCATTGGCATTCGCGTGCGATGAATCTGGCCATGCGATCATTCGCGGTTTGCCGCTTCCGCCTTTGGCCGGTAAGCGCTGGATCGAATACGACAACGTTGCGGTCGAAGTCGGCCATTCATGGAAACCAGCCGTTTCTGTCGAGACGCTGAATCGATCTCTGTCGGTGACGTCTGAAGCGATTCATTTTTTTGAGACCGATGGTCGACAACGTGTTCTCGACCAATCCTCTTTTGTGATGGCGACCCGCAGCAGCATCCGCAGCACTGCGGAATCGATTGGCGGTGCGACGTGATTGAGTCGATTCAACACCAGGCGAAACGGTATCTCGCTGCGCCAAAAAGGAGCCTTTGGAAATGGACGCCCAATGCGGACGGAGTGCAATGGTCCACTGGTCAGACGATTACTTTCGTCGCTGAGATCAAGGAAGTGCTGCGGCATCAAATGGCTGGCAGAACGAAGGGACTTCCTCCATTTGGGGCTGTACTACTGCTGATCGCGGCGACGCGTGACAACTGGAGTAACGATGCGAATCGTCATTGGCGGCGCGATCAACTGGAAAACCTGATCAGTCTCAAGTCGAAGAAACTGCTCGACCAGGTGATCGAATCCCTGGATCGAATCCACTCGCTCGAACCCGAAGTCCGAGCCACCCTCGCTGCAAAGCAAACCCTGGCCGACGTGGTCCTGGAAGAGTCTCAGCGAACAACGACTGCAGTTGGTATCGAGGTTTTAAAGCTCCTGGAATCTGGAACCTTTGAGTCTTTCACTTCTCCCCAGCATCGAAACATTCCGGATGCGTCGACGGTTCTTGTTGACGATTTTCACACCCTGAAAAAGGGGTTGCTGAAACTGGATGAAGATCAGCTTTTGCTGCGACAGGAGACCGGTGTTGAAGAAATTCCGACCGCAGAGTTGATCGATATCCCGGACGACGCAGATCGAGCTCCAACGGACCTGTTTTCAGAACTGGAATCCGACAGCGAGCTTTATGTTCTTGGTCGCGCGGCGCGGCAACTTTATTCCGTACTGAGCCTGCCCCAACCTTCCTTCGCTGAATCAGAACTGCGGCAGGGAGGCGTTAGCGACATTGCGAATCGCGGACCACTGGATCGGCTGCTGTTGTCGGAACTGGCACACGACGATTTGACGCTTGCGGTGCGAGTCGCTGTGAATGAGGCCATGTATTTGCGACGCGAATCGCCACCACAGAATCAGCAACGACGACAGATCATTGTGCTTGATAGTGGACTTCGAAGTTGGGGAATGCCGCGACTGATCGGAACGGCGATGGGCCTGGCACTGGTTGCACGGGCCGATGATTCGGTTCAGCGATCGGTGTACTGCGCCAACAAAAAGCAACTCGACCCCGTTTCACTTTCCAATCGTGAGGACATTGCGGCCCATTTGAAAACGTTACGGCCTGAACTCGATCTGACAGCGTCTCTGCCAGGACTGGATGAATTGTTGAGCCGCGACGACTCGGAATGTGATCTGGTTTTGGTTACCAATGACGCGACCACAGAAAGCAGCTCTCTCGCGACAGCGATCAATCGATCGAAGCTTCTCACAAATGCGAATCTCTCGCGGTTGTTCGTCGGCAGTGTCGCCCATGACGGCGAAACGAAACTGATCGAAGTCAATCATCTGGGTCGCAAACTGATCAAGCAACTGACATTCGACAGCAATCGTTTGACAGAAAATTCTCCCGCCAAAGAACAAAAATCCACCGACGTGGATAGCCTTCCTGCTTTCTTTGGTCTGGAAGAAATGCCGTTGCGTTTGAGCTATAGCAACTTGCGACAGGAATCCGTTTGGCCAATCGGCCCCGACGCACTGATTGTGCTCACGAATGATGGACGACTTTTGTACTACAACGACCCCAAGCTCGGCGGACGGCAGGTCAGCGAACGCATCTCGCCAGCAAAAGTTTGGTGGTACAGCACGCGACCTTCCAATGGTGTTTGGTCAGCTGTGATTGGACACGATCAACGTGGCGATTTTCGCATCCTGAACTACGACGAAGATACTGAGGAAGTTACTGAGCGACCGCTGGACATTCCCGACATTCCGGGACGACCAGTCGGATTCTGCTCACATCAAGGAACACTGTTTGTTATTTTTCGCGATCAGGTTGCCATCGTCGATCAAGCATCAGGTGCCGTTGGCAATGCGTTGGAGATCGCCACGGACTCGTGGAAATCGGGAAGGTTCTTTGCAGCTGCGAACTCGCGAGAATTCTATGCACTTTCGACAGGTGGATACGGCTACGTTCCGGAACTTGAAAAGATCGAACTTTCTGAAGAGCAGTACAAAATTTATCCGCCATCGACATCGATACTTCACATTCATGAATGCGAAAACGTCGAAGGTCCGATTATCGTCAATCCAATTCTCGGTGAAATCCATCTACTGGCATCCGAAAAGCTGGTCACTTTCCAGACAGACCGCACGATAGGGAATCTCCATAAAATGTCTGTCGTGTCATTCGATCCATTCAGCGGCAATGTTTGCCTGAAGTCGTCTAGCGCCTATCGATATCTGATTGTTTGTGTGAAGACCGGAGTCGTCAAAGAGCAAAGCTATCCCGAAAACCATGTCCAGCAACGAATCCAACATTTGGCATTTCGCCAACATCAACTGCGCCGCAAGTTCCAAACCATCACCGTGTTGCCAAACGGAACGTTGAGGCTCGCCAGTCGAAATCAGCCGCGACTGGAATTCGACATCGGCAACAACAATATCTTTCTCAGTGAGGCCGCCATTTGGCATGGCAAGCTGCACAAGCAATCGTTTCAACGTGTTCAACGACCAGCAGGAATGCGGTATGAACTGCAGGTGGCTCGCTGGGATGATGGAAGCGAAGCCTGGCTCGATGGTCGCGGCTTGCTACACCTGCGAAGCTCCAACATCGATATACCTGAACTTACGATCACACTTTCGCATGGCGCGTCTGCCGGATGGTGCTCCAATGGTGAATTGTTTGGGCCTTCGTTTCACATTGGTAAATCGGCCACGAACCTGGAACCGGAAGAAGTACTCCAGATCATGAAACGCTTTGGAGAACACGTCGTTAAATCATGTTGACCGCGACACTGCAACTAAAACTTTCACCAGATCAGAAGAGCCAAACGAAAGCTCTGTTGATCCCTGGCCAATGTGCGCAGTCGTGGCTCAACGAGATTGCGTCCTGGCCAATCGAAAACAGCGAATTGAAATTGATCGTTGTTCCGGAAAGCAAACAGGACCTAACGCCGCGAGGTGCATTGGTTTTCGGATCCCATCTTGAGGACACAACTGAATTCAGATCGCTCAACGTGATCGAATTTACCTGTCGGGCCGATCAGCTTTTCCTGCCAACCAACGGTCAGCTGTACCCACAAGTCAACGATGAACAGTTGCAGAAGACGCTTCCGACGGACAGCTATTGCGTCTGGCATCCTTCTGGTGGACTGACAACCGTCAGCAACGCAGAAGTTCTTACGCTCACCGATTTGATTCGCTGCGGTTCGCGAGAGGTGATGGCGTTTGATGCCGCCACGCCTGGTATTGCGTTGAACTCTCGCATGCATTCATTGACGCGACTTCAACCGCCAAAGCTTTCCGTCGAAGACATGCTCTCCGAGGGCAAGGACGATATTGGCGGCGACGCAACCGATCTGAGCAAACTTAAACCGATCTCTGATGAGAGCAAACTTCGAGGCGGCGCGAATGCGTTGGATTCACTGTTGCGTCCTGTTGCCCATCTGGCAAAAGCGCTCACTTCGATGGTTCCCCGTCGTGGCAACCAGCAGACGTGGGTCAATGGAGTCGAGAACTGGGCGAATAATCTGCTCAACAAGATGTCGGAGAAAATGCAGCAACGACAGTTTCTGGACGTGTATCGTTTGCAGGAAATGCTCGAAAAGAATCCCGACGAGGGCCTCAAGTTCGCGATGCCGCTAAGCAATATGGTTTCGTCGGGTCTTGCATCGACAACTTCATGGCTGACGCAGAGTCTGGTGAACTTCAATCTGTTCAACCTCGGCAGCGGCAGCGGAGTCGGCGGTCCTGCTTTGCCAGCGGATCTGCACAGCCAACTGATGCGACGGTATCGCGAGTTGGCCGAACGCGAAATTCGACTGGGACGTTATCGGCGAGCCGCCTACATCTACGGCAATCTTCTGTTTGACTTTTCGTCTGCCGCAAAAACACTCGAAACGGGCAAGCATTTCCGAGAAGCTGCGATTCTGTATCGAGAGAAATTGCATCGCAGTGAGGATGCTGCGAGGTGCCTTAAAGAAGGAGGATTCTTTAGCGAGGCAATTGAACTTTTTGAATCACTGAAACAGTTTGAATCGGCGGGCGACCTGTACTCCGAGATTGGTCTGGAGGACGACGCGCGCGATTCGTGGCGAACTGCCGCCGATCAGAAGCGAAACTCTGGCGACCTTGTCGATGCAGCTCGCGTGGAAGAAGTAAAACTGGGCGATGACGACTTGGCTTTGGAGACACTGGCCTCCGCCTGGCCGGCATCGCATCAGTCAACTCTCTGCCTGTCGCAGACGTTTCGAATCCTTGCTGCCAAGGGGCAACATCAACGTTCTCGCACATGGATCGCTCAGGTCGAAAGTGAAGCGGCTTCGACTCATTCCTTTACCAAAGTCGTGGAACTGATCTCCAAAACAGCAACCAACTATCCCGATCAGTCAACGCGGACTTTCGCAGTAGATGCAACCTATCGAATGGTATCCGCTGCGATTGCCAATGAAACGCGTCAGAATTCACGGCTTCTTAAAGCCGTTTCACAGTTGCACCCGAGCGATAAATTGCTGCGTCGTGACTGCACGCGGTTCAAGCCAGCCAGGAAGCCGGTTTCGAAAATTGCCCCGACGAAAATTCGAAGAAATCTGAAGGAGCTGACTCTGGTTGCCGAGCACATCCTTTCGAATCAATGCACCTGGGAGAATGCAACGGGGTTGAGAGGAGGCTTCCTGGTCCTGGGACGATCCGGGAGTTCCATTCACCTCCATCGTCTCTCGGCTGACTTTCAAACAAGATCAGAACATGTTTCAAATTCTTCGGATTCTGGTATCGGATTAACACTCATGGCGACCAATTCCGCACGGCAGCTGGCGATCGTTCACGGGGTTTTCGATACGAGGTTTCCAGGTCATCTATTCGCATCAGACAGTTTTCCCAATGGAACAAAAGTTCGTCAAATCAATCTCGAGTCGAATATCGTTGGTATTTGCGAAGGCCCCCATTCTCAATGGCAAATGTTGCGGAAGTTTGACGGGCAACTTCTGCTGGAGTGCATGGACAAAATGGGCGCGTTGACAAGTTCTCGCGCCATTGACGGTACGTACGAAGATGACAACCTGGGACAACATGTTCTACCACCAATCTATTGCGATGGACTTCATACCTACGTGGCGATCAGTGGTTCCCTTGTTCAAATTGGTGCTCAGGGTGAACAAGCCTTCGGCGTCGGCGAGCGTATCGAAGCAATCGCAGGTAGCGTGCGCGGCGTTGCAACGCGGATTGCAGTCACGCTCAAAGACGGGTTCCGCGTATTGTGGCTCGACGGCAATTTTGAGATGACTCAGCGCATTTGCGAAAACATGCCCAGCCCCAAAATTCTGTTTACACGAACGGGGCACTTGATCGCGATATCAGGAAATCGCTGCGAAGTCTTTCACACGCGTCGCAAGGAAATGAAGCTCGTTGGCAAGATTAGCGTTCCCAAATGTCGGTCTCTGTTTCGTGTCGATGATTCAGCTCAGTTTGGCATGTTGGACGAAAATGGACGGCTGATGATCTATCAAATTCCGATTTGAATGATTGTGCGGAATACGTCACTGGCAAAATCGTCAGGTTTTTGAGTGTCCCGCATCAGAAGCGGAGAAATGCCGATTCGATACGATGTATCTCTCTTCTCCGGCAATGCCATGAAAAAATTCTGGACAACTATCTTTCTGGCGTTGGTGGTGGTTGGCGGCATCTGGATCCTGCTGAATCAGGATCGCATCAAGGAAGCAGGCGGCCTGGGCGCGTTTGTGCGCCAGAGCTTTCCGACCAACAGCCCGGCACAAAACAACTTTGTTCAAAACGGAAACAACGAATACCAGCGTAATCCGTTTCAACAAGCCAGTAGCCAACAAACGAGTCGCAATTCAAATCCGTCCCACAACGGAACCGTAAACCGCAACCCGCTGTTGCCAAACCGGATTCGTATCGCTTCGTTCAAACTTGCCGGTTCAACACCGCAACCCAATCCAAAACTTTCTACAGGAGTCATCGCTGACATTTGCCGGCGACATGACCTGATCGCCTTTCAGGAAGTTGACGGTCATCGACCGGGATGGCTTGATGAGCTAACCGCTGAAATCTCACGGCAATCAAACGGCCAGTCCGTCTACAGGCACGCCAGCGATCACGTTCGGGTTGCTCGAAACGAGCCACAGTATGCGTTTCTTTACAACGCGGCGACACTGGAACTGGAAATGGGACACACTTATACCGTTGCCGATCCTGATGACATTCTGGTTCGCGAACCGTTAGTCGGATGGTTTCGCGCTCGCATGGCACACCCCAAAGAAGCGTTTACATTCACTGTGGCAAACATCCAGCTGGACCGGAAACATCCTGGCAACGAGATTGCTTACCTTGGCAACCTGTACGATGCCATTCGACGTGATGGTCGCGGCGAGGACGATGTGATCTTTGTAGGTGATTTCAAATCGGGCGATCGAGGTCTGAAGAAGACCCAACAGCGATTTGGAATGACCTGGGTTGTTACCGATCAGGCGACCAATACGATGAATGACGCACAGTTTGACAATCTTGTTTTCAATCAAATGGCGACGCTTGAATTTACTGGTAACGGCGGCGTGATTGACTTTCTCAAGGCCTACAATCTGGGTTTTCGCGACGCAATGGCGATTTCCCAGCACATGCCAGTGTGGGCGGAGTTCTCTTCGGTCGAGAAAGTTCGTTGATTTCAGTTTTGCTCAAAGTCGTGAGCGTGCAATAATAATTCTGTGAACATTTATTGCATCCATTGCGGCGAGTCTTTTTCGATCACAGCTGACCAGCTGGGCAAGCGAGGAAAGTGTCCGCACTGCAAGGGCACCGTAATGCTGCCCAAATCGCGATTGCAATACGGTGCCAAAGAGCGACGTCTCGATCCGCCCAGCCGCGTGATGGAAACTTCGCTGTGTCTTTTCAGTGCACTTCTGATTCACATTCTGGCACTGATCCCGATGGCGCTGATCCCATGGGGAGATTTTTCCACAGGTGACCTGGGCGAAGGCGACCAGATTCTTATCGGCCAACTCTCACGGGAACAACTGGTACAGACGCCAAACGAGAAACTGGAAAACGTCGAGATCGAAAATCCAATCGACGACAGCCGAACAGACTCTCTGGAAAGCGGTTTGTTCTCGCCGCTGTCGGAAAGTCCGTTGGCGATGGACGAGTTCGACCTTTCGATCGGCGCACCAGCCAGCGGAGGATCGTTATCTTTCAACATTGAATCACTCAATCAGGAGTCGGTTCTGGCCGGAGGTCGCGAAGACTTCGGCAAATTTGTTTCCCGACTCAAGAAAGACGGACTCGACATTTGCATTGTGTTTGACTCCACCGGCAGTATGCAAAAAGAAATCGATCAGGTCAAAAACCGAATCGAACGAATCGGCAACACGCTGTTCAAACTGATCCCACGAACGCGGATCAGCGTTTGCACTTACCGCGACAACGGCGACGAGTTTATCGTCAAGGGTGAGCCACTGACTGACAAGCTTGGCAAGATCGTGACATTTCTGACCGGGATCTCGGCAGCCGGAGGTGGTGATGAGCCGGAGTCGGTTGACGCAGGCCTTTCCTGGGCAATCAGTCAAAACTCATGGAGACGTTCAGCCCGGAAAGTCGTGTTGGTTTTTGGCGATGCACCACCTCACGCTCGAAACGTAACCGATTGCCAAAAGCTGGCTTCTGACTTTCGACATCAGCAGCGCGGCATCGTAAGCACCGTAACCTGCCGACAGGAAAAACCGATGGACTCCTTTACCCGAATCGCCCAGGTCGGCGGGGGCGAGTCTTTTCTCTCTCGCGACGAAAGGCAGATCATGACACAGCTCATGATTCTGGTTTTCGGGTCGAAGCATCGTCGCAAAGTGATCGAAGCGTTTGACTTGATGGAAAACTAGACAACTTTGGAGCCGTAATGAGAATTCCCTGTGTCATCTGGATCGTCTTCATGTCGGTGATCCTCCTCGTTCACCCGATAGCTGAAGCAACTGGAAAAACACAAGCTGAGGATGCTGCAGAAAAGCCACTTGGGCAATACGCGCCGGGCGATTTCTTTGCAGGTGCAGTGCTGAACATGGACGGCATTATTTCAAGCAAGAGTTACAGCAATATCCCTTTCGACATCTTCCTCTCATCATTGGTTTCGTTCGATCGTTATCGCGAGACTTCGGTTTCCTCGATTGCAGTGTTTATAAAAAACCAAATGGAAAATCACCCGTTTGGGTCCAACGGCAATGAGATGGCTGCGGCCGTTCGACTCAAACGCAAGCTCGGACTAAAAGAAGTCCTGGCTGAATTGGACAAAACCGACTTTGCCGTCCTGCGAAATCCCACCCGCAGCCTGGGTTCAATCGAAATCGCAGGGCATAAGTGCTTTCGATTTCCAACGGGAACCTTCCTGCATCCGATTCGAAAAACTGGTCGCCTACACTTCACAAAAAACGGCGAAACAATTCCGCACGGATTTAACGTGGGCGACGTGACGAAGTCGCAATACATTTGCGGTGTAGATAAACGCGAGGCGGTGTTTACCCTGGATGAAATTTCCAAACAGGACCTGCTGGATGGAAAGTTGATTCTCGAACTTCGGCCAGCAACTTTCCACGTCTCGTATTCCAAAGACGGATCCTGCTCAGGACAGATTTCCCTTCGCCGTACAGATGGAGGGCTTTCTACGAATCCAATCCGTTTTCGTCCCATTGAATTTAAAACTTCAACAATCGAGTTTGAACAAACGCTCGAAGGAACCAATTCGACGGGAGAGCCAACAACAATCAACCTGCTAAACGATTTGGTCGACAAGGGAAAACTGCAAGTCGTCGTCACATGCGATGAAGACAATGAATACATCGGATTCGATGCGGATCGGCTGAATATAAAAAATGCCGCCTGTGATTTCCTGGTGATCAAGGGACGCGACCTGCTGTTGGCTCAATCGGAATCGTCGATGCGGTCCATGCTGCTACAGTATCAAAACCGTGCCGCCACTGAACTTGGCGAACGTTTGAATCATGCCGACAAGGAGATTGTGGTCGCTGCAGAGATCACCAACGTGGCTAATCGAGACAGCCTCATTTGCTATTTGGATGCTATTCGCTTGAACAGCTTCACCTGTTACTTGCCGCCCAAATTTTCTCTTCATGGCATGCTCGATGTCGACGAAAAGATGAACGCGCATCTACAAGTGACTGTGCCAGAACAGGTCTTGGCGACGAGGATTGCCAAAAAACTCAATCTCGACTTCGATGCCGCACGACAACCAGCCAAAGATGATGCCGTGGGATCCTTTAAGCGTCAGATGGTAATGGGAAATCTGGTATCGCTTATAATGCCCGAGATCCCCACTTTTCTGGCCGAGACAAAGATTGATCAGGCAACGGTTGTAAGTCGATTGCAAGCGATCGTTGGCGGGCTCATGGACGACATCACGATCGACGCAGACGGCAATGCGATCACAATCGATTTCAATCAGGGTAGCGAATTCGATATACGCTCGTTGCCAAGCCAGCATGCGATGGCTTCGTTGGAATTACGATATGCAAATTTCCTGAAAGGTGAAAAGAGGCACTCGCTCAGTTCGCGTGTTCATCGACTGGTAACTTCGCGTCTGGGTAACAACCGCGGTGCCTGGATGCGTCGAGCTCACGAAGAAGCCTATAACAAGAGCATGGAAGTTGGCGGTTCTGCCAGGAACAAGTATCAATGGGTTCGTCGCGGAATCGAAGTTTTGCTGGACGGACACGAGGCGGAACCTGAATCGGTTGACTTGCTTTGGCTATCCGCCAAATTCATCGCACTAAAAATTGGCGGCTCGGACGAGCGACAACAGTATCAGGAGTTGTTTTCGAAAGACGCTGAGCTTCATCGACGTCTGGCCAGGTACATCGATATCGAAAAAGCCAAATCTGACAACCGAATCGAATCATGGTTGGCGGCCAGGTTGCTGTTTCAACACTGCATCGATCAGAGACGGAAAGGAAAACAGTCCGGCATCCAACCTTTCCGTTTTTATTCAGGAACCTGGCGAGCTGTGACTGGGTTTGCAAGGGAACTCAACACGCGCGACGAATTCGAACGTTCCAGCTCATACTGGGCAACCGCTGAAGATGAACTGCGCCTCTTTGGTGACCAGCTCATTGGTGTTCTGGATGGTACAGAGATTCGCCTAAATCAGTTCCAGGACTGGAAAGAAGTTGTTACCGAAAACCGGGACCATCAACAGAGTCGGGTTTTTTTGCAGTATCACCAAAATTTTCAAAATTGGTTGTGGTTGGCGGAATTCGGACGAACCGAGCCTGCCTACGTGATCGGAGCACACGTTCGCGCAGCTAAATCAAAGTCGAAGCGTGGAGATCGTGAAGGTGCGCACGCAAACTATCGGCTTGCCTTATTGAAGATTTTGGAATGCCATAAACAGCAACCGGTGCGAAATGAAATATTCTTCTTTTTCTATCGCGATGTGTTCAACTCGTTCATGAAAGGACTTGAAACACGCAAACTCGCAGAGGATTCACAACTGGCTCCGTTGCTCAAATCGTTTGAGTCGGTAGAAAAGAAACCTGATTTTTTTACATTCTTCTGGTTCTAGCTTTCAACTTTTCATTGAGCGAACTTTTGCTCCAAATATCGCATTCTGGTCGGCACTTTCTATTACAGAAACACCCAAATGTCTCATTTCATTTGCTCGGCCAGAGTTTGGGCAAGTAGCCACCCCATGAATCGCCTTCTGAAGTGGTCAATTGAACCGTAGTTTGGAATAGGGAAATTGCTGGCATTTCTTTAGACATGTCACATTGCAGAATCTGCGTTAAAGAGGAAAATCTGCTACCCAATAATCGGACTAAATTTGATAGCTAACCGACAATGATGCTCAACTATATTGGTCGGCTCATTCACTTTAGCGACCAAATCTGCCGATCCAACTGCAGTCGCCCGGCGATTTCGCCACCATTATCAACTTACTGTTTGACCACGTAAAAATGTCCAGTCCCTACCAGCTGACTCACTTAAAGCAACTCGAAGCGGAAAGCATTCACATCATCCGTGAGGTGGCTGCAGAATTTAACAATCCCGTGATGCTTTACTCGATCGGTAAAGATTCATCCGTGATGGTTCACCTGGCTGTGAAAGCTTTCTATCCGGCCAAGCCACCGTTTCCGTTGATGCATGTTGATACGACCTGGAAGTTCCAGGACATGTACAAGTTCCGGGACGAGTACACCAAGAAAGAACTTGGCTTGGAAGTGATCAGCCACGTCAACGAAGAGGGCAGGGCACTGAACCTCGATCCGTTTGATCCGGCTCACACGGATGTCATGAAAACCCAGGGCCTGAAGCAGGCGCTCAACAAATACAAATTCGACGCAGCTTTCGGTGGTGGACGTCGCGACGAAGAAAAGTCTCGTGCCAAGGAACGCGTGTTCTCTTTCCGCAACGAGCATCATGGCTGGACGCCAAAGTTCCAACGTCCTGAGCTCTGGAATCTCTACAATTCGAAAATCAAACCGGGCGAGAGCATTCGTGCGTTTCCAATTTCGAACTGGACGGAGTTGGACGTGTGGCAGTACATCCACCTCGAGAAAATTCCAATCGTTCCGCTTTACTCATCCGCCATGCGGCCATGCGTTGAACGTAACGGCGTTCTGGTGATGGTCGATGATGATCGACTGAAGTTAAAGGAAGGTGAAAAGCCAGTTGAAAAAATGGTTCGCTTCCGAACGCTTGGTTGCTACCCGTTAACCGGTGCCGTGGAATCCGATGCAGTGACACTGCCGGATATCATTCAGGAGATGCTTCTGACAACCACCTCTGAACGCGACGGGCGGATCATCGACAAGGATGACGATGGGGGCGGATCGATGCAGAAGAAAAAAGAAGAAGGCTACTTCTAGGCCTACGTGGCTGCGGCGTCTCGCCGCAGTTCAAGCATGTCTGCTGCGGCCAGACGCCACAGCCACACCGACCATTACTTTCTAAACACTCCAAAAAAGCCATGGCTAACGTATCTGACCTGATCGAAAAAGACATCGATGCATATCTCGCTCAACACGAGAGAAAAGAGATATTGCGTTTCCTTACCTGCGGAAGCGTTGACGATGGGAAAAGTACGCTCATTGGACGACTGCTCTACGATTCCAAGATGGTCTATGAAGATCAGCTGGACAAGATCAAGAACACGTCGAAACTTTCCAGCGGCGCTGAGAAGAAAGACGGCTTCGATCCAGCGATTCTTTCTGAGTTAATGGACGGCCTGGAAGAAGAACGCGAGCAAGGCATCACGATCGATGTTGCCTACCGGTTTTTCTCAACCGCAAAACGCAAGTTCATCATCGCCGATACACCCGGTCACATTCAGTACACGCGGAACATGGCCACGGGTGCTTCCACAGCAGACCTCGCCATCATCCTGATTGATGCTCGCGATGGCCACGGCGTGATGGAGCAAACCAAACGTCACAGCTTTATCGCTTCATTGCTGGGCATCAAGCACGTTCTGGTTGCGGTCAACAAAATGGACCTGGTGGAGTACAGTGAAGATCGCTTTGAAGAAATCAAGCGTGATTACTTGAGCTTCTCGACACGCCTCGACATTCCTGATCTGCACTTCATTCCGATCTCGGCTTTGCTCGGCGACAACATCGTCGACCGAAGTCAGAACATGTCGTGGTACAACGGTTCGACGTTGATGGACTTCCTCGAAACGGTAAACATCAGCTCCGACCGAAATTACACCGACTTCCGGATGCCCGTTCAGTTGGTCATCCGTCCCGACATTAGCTTCCGTGGCTTCGCGGGAACGATTGCTTCGGGTATCGTTCGCGTCGGCGACGAAATCATGACTTTGCCTTCCCGAAAGAAGAGCAGGATCAAGGAGATCGTGACTCAGGACGGCAACCTCGAAGAAGCCTGCGTTCCGATGTCGATCACGCTGACGATGGAAGACGAAATCGAATGCAGCCGTGGCGACATGATCGTCAAACCCCAGAACCTGCCAAAGACCGAACAGAAGTTCGACGCAATGTTGGTCTGGATGACCGACGACGCAATGGTGCCCGGAAAGCAATACCTGTTCAAGCAAACGACCAAAACCGTGCCAGGCGTTATCAAAACGCTGCAATACGAAGTGGACGTTAACACGATGCACAGCCGACCGGCGCCGTCGTTGAGCTTGAATCAAATTGGTCGCGTCAACATCGAACTCAATCAGCCAATCGCTTTCGATCGTTACCGCAGCAACAAATCAACAGGCGCGTTCATCGTGATCGACCGGATCACCAACGGAACCGTCGCTGCAGGAATGATTCTCGACAAGCGAACCAGCGAGAACACCGGAGCGTGGTGGGACGAAGCGCCTGCCAGTGAAACGCTGACGCGTGAGATCAGTAAAGTTACCACTGAAGAACGTACTGCTCGCTACGGTCAAAAGGCTGTCACGATCCT
Organism: uncultured Pirellulaceae bacterium; assembly: GCA_964446085.1. Lineage (GTDB taxonomy): Bacteria > Planctomycetota > Planctomycetia > Pirellulales > Pirellulaceae > Mariniblastus. The sequence continues at coordinate 2,466 of CAYUNP010000008.1, read as the reverse complement.
GTTCACAGGTCTGCCGGGCGCCGGCAAGTCAACGACTGCCTATGGTGTCGAGCGAAGTCTGTTTGATCTTGGTCGTAGTGCTGCGGTTCTGGACGGGCAGAATGTTCGCATGGGTCTCAACCGCGACTTGAACTTCTCAACCGATGGTCGCAGTGAGAACATGCGACGGGTCGCAGAAGTCAGTCGTTTGATGAACCGTTCCGGATTGATCTCTCTGATATCCCTGGTGTCGCCTCGCGAAATTGACCGCAGCCGCGCCGCAGAAGTTATTGGCACTGAAAACTTTGTGGTCATTCACCTTTCGGCACCACCTGAAGTTTGCGAATCGAGAAACGAATCTGCCAAGCAACGTGGACCGGATGAGCTTCAGGAATCAGAGTTCGTTTACGAAGCTCCTGAAAACGCTGATCTGGTTCTGGACACGGAGAACATGTCAGCCGCTGATTGCGTTTCCAGGGTGATTGAGTTTCTCGAAGGTCGTGAGATTATTTAGCGACTGCGGTACCTGGCTGTGTTTCCAGCTCGCAAAAATGCCGCGGTCACTCACGTTGCAGTGATCACGGCATGGCCTTTCTGCTATCATCATCAGCTCACGAACCCGCTTCAAGAAGCTTTATGTTGATCGCCGAGTATCCTCCCTTCCGTCCCGAGTCGTGGCTTTCCAACTGCCACCTGCAAACCATTTTGCCGTTTTTCAAACGCGGCAACGCCAAGCCTTACAGCGCAACGAAACACGTGGTAATGCTGCGCGATGGTGATCGGCTGGTGATTCACGACGACCAGCCAGAGAACTGGATTACTGGCGACCGGATCGCAATCCTGTTGCACGGCCTGGTCGGTTGCCATGGTTCGCCTTACATCGTTCGCTGTGCCGACAAATTGCAGCAGCACGGGATACGGACATTCCGCGTCGACATGCGTGGCTTTGGCGACAGCACGTTGATCTCACGCTCTCATTTGCACGGTGGCTGCAGTCCCGACCTGGACGACGTGATCGATTGCGTGCACCGACACAGTCCACTTTCCAAAATCAGCGTTATTGGATTTTCCATTGGTGGAAACGTGACGTTGAAAGCTGCTGGAGATTGGGGAGCCAATCCTCCGCCTCAAGTCGATTCCCTTTTCGTAGTTTCGCCTCCTGTGGATTTGGGGCGCACATCCTCGAATCTGAGACAGGGGGGCAATCGCATTTATGAACTTTACTTTATGCGACGGCTCAGAAAGCATCTTGCGTATCGTAGACGAAAAGTGAAAGGTCTGGCCGATAACGGCCTCAATCCGTTACCGGACAGGCTACTGCAGTTTGACGATGAGTTCGTTGCTCCGGTTTTGGGTTATTCGGGAGCACGAGAATATTACGCGGAGTGCTCTTCGGGGCCGCTGTTAAAAAACGTGACCGTACCGACCATCATTTTGACCAGCGAAGATGATCCCATCGTCCCGTTTGATATTTATCAGGACTTCGAATTTTCGAAACACGTCAATCTCGTTTCAACGAAACAAGGTGGCCATCTTGGATTCCTCGGTAAGTCACGTCGTGACCCGGACAGTCACTGGATGGATTGGCGCATCACCGATTCGATTGCTGGACTGGAAGATCAGCCACGTTAGTTGACACTTGTGCCGGAATTGAGTCGAACCGATTCCGCCTGAAGGCGGTTCTACAAACAACAACTCCGCAGTCAGAACAATGCGCTACATTAAAAAGCGGAAGCGAGTAAATTCTCCGGCAATTCAATTCACTCGTACTTTGAAAACGGCGAAACTGGTGCCAGCAAGAGGGATCGCGATTGACTCGCGGCATGAAATTCTCTAACTCTCAACTCCTATCGACTGACAGATGGAGAATTTCATGGCCACAATTGAAGAACCTCAAATCTCCGACGCCGAATGGCGCGTGATGCACGAGATTTGGATTGCCGAACCGGTGACCTCCAGCCGTATCCAATCGCGACTTAGTGAGAAAACCGATTGGTCTGCCGGAACGATCAAAACACTACTGCATCGGCTTGTGCAAAAAGGCATCCTTGAATTTCAGCGAAAGGGTAATCGATACCTGTATCGCTCCCGTTTCACCGAAGCCGAGTGTGTCGAACAGGTTAGCGATCAACTGTTGCATACCGTTTTCCAGGGGCAACCGATGCCGATGCTGGAGTACCTTGTTCACACCGCGCGCCTTAGTGGCTCCGAAATTCAAAACCTGTGCGACATGCTGACTGAAATTCGCAAGGAATTGCCTCAGGAGTAGAGGCAAGTTGCAATGCGCTTGTCCCAAAGGGACATTTATTGCCCAGCCCGGCTGAAAATGCCGGGGCGCAGTTTCAACAGAAAACGATAGTGCCAAAGGCACGGCAAATTGTTCGCGAACGCTCCTGTACGACGGTGAAAATGTGCCGTGCCTTTGGCACTTGGTTTAAAAGCCATTGGCCCCGGCATTTCATGCCGGGCTGGGCAACAAAACGTGCC
>CAYUNP010000007.1:34371-60361 GCA_964446085.1 uncultured Pirellulaceae bacterium | reverse complement strand
ATCGTGGCGAAAAAGCAACGAGACGACAGAAAAGAAAAGAACCCGGGCATCATTGAACGCACGGTCAAGATCAAGCGCTGTGCTGCAGTTGTTAAAGGTGGCCGTCGTTTCAGCTTTGCTGCGATGGTTGTCTGCGGTGACGGCAAGGGCAAAGTTGGCTGGGGCTACGGCAAGGCTAATGAAGTTCAGCCATCGGTTGAGAAAGCCAACAAGCAAGCCATGCGAACGATGGTCAACATCCCGATGGTTGATGGCGCGATCCCGCATCGTGTGGACGGCCATTACGGAGCTGCCCGCGTGGTGCTTCTTCCAGCTGGCCCCGGTACCGGCATTATCGCTGGCTCGGCGGTACGAGCTGTATGCGAAGCCGCTGGCGTAAAGAATATTCTTACCAAGAGTTTCGGAAGCAACAATCCCGTGACATTGGTTAAGGCAACCATTGACGCTCTGCAGAGCGTTCGCACGAAAGAAGACGTTGCCCGTCTTCGAGGAGTAGAACTGTGAGAATTCACGAAGTAAACGAAGGCATCACGAAGTACAGGAAGCGCAAGCGTCTTGGTCGTGGTATCGGATCCGGGCTCGGAAAGACTTCCGGCCGTGGTCACAAGGGACAGCGTTCTCGTGCCGGTCATTCGCAGCATCCTACCTTCCAGGGTGGAGCTATGCCGATGATTCGTCGCGTTGCCAAGCGTGGTTTCAACAACAAGTGGGCTCAGCGAATCGGCGAAGTTAATCTTGCTGATCTTGAGAAGAACTTTGACGCTGGTGCTGAAGTCACTCCAGCAACTCTCAAAGAGCGTGCACTGGCTAACTATCGTTACGACGAGTTGAAGGTTTTGGGAAAAGGCGAGCTAACGAAAAAGCTCACCGTTTCCGCTCACCGATTCAGCAAGTCGGCCAAGGAAGCGATCGAAAAAGCTGGTGGAACTTGTGTAGTTCTTGAGACTGCCAAGGCCGTTGTGAAAAACAAAATGGGATCCGCCAGGAAGGCGTAGATCTGACTTTAAGAGGTGGCACAGGCCTGTGAGATGTCATTCTCGGGCCCACAGGCTCAGAGCCGACTCCTCCATTTGTAGACCTTCGCTCCGTGTTCGCCAATTTGGCATGAATCCGGAGCGAATTTTTTTGGTTGATTAGCGAACCTGAATCGTCCAATCAACTTCCACGATAAGACGGGAATGCGGCTCTTTCACCCTCGAAAGGTTGTGTTCTAGCCCAATTCATATTGAAGGATCCTGTTAAAACGTGGACAATTGCCACGTTCGATGAATCCAATTTCTTTCGTTGCTGGCGTTAGCCGGCGATGAAATACAAGGCAAAATCATGCTTGAAAAGCTTCGTACGATTTTCACTATCCCCGACCTTCGCCGTAAGGTCCTGCTGACGATCATGCTGTTGGCTGTCTACCGAATCGGTTGGCAGATTCCATTGCCGATCATCGACCAGGCTCAGATTTCCGAGTTTGCGAAAAGCATGGCCAGCGGAACGATGGGACAGTTCCTTGAAAAGGTCTCGGTCTTCAGTGCCAGCCAATTGACCCAGGCCACGATTTTCGGTCTTGGGATTATGCCCTATATCTCCGCCTCGATTATCCTCCAGCTTCTCGGGACGGTCTACAAACCGCTTGAAGACCTGAAGAAGGAAGGCGAGGCTGGTCGCAAGAAAATCACCGAGTACACGCGTTACCTGACGCTGGTGCTTTGCTTGCTGCAAAGTTTCCTGTACCTCAAATTCATGCTGATGAGAGGAGAGCCCGACCTGATCGACGAGACGTTCCAGCCGGGAGGCAACGGAACGCTCTCCTTTATGTGGCAAGCCAACGCCGTGTTGATCATGACAGGCGGAAGTATCTTCCTGATGTGGCTCGGTGAGCAGATCGACGAATACGGAATCGGAAACGGAATCAGTTTGCTGATTATGGCTGGTATCGTGGCGCAAATGCCAGGTGCTCTGTTTGGGCTCATCGGTAACGCGACGATGCGATTGGAAGGCTTGAACTACGGCGGAAAGGTTGGGCTGGAAAAGATCATTTTGCTGATCATCATCTTCGTTTCGGTGGTCGCAGGAGTGGTGTTTATCACCCTGGCCCAACGACGAATTCCGACTCAGAGTGCCAAGCACGTTCGTGGACGCAAAGTCTACGGCGGAACTCGTCAGTATATGCCGCTACGAATCAACCAGGCCGGCGTCATGCCGATCATTTTCGCCCAGTCACTTTTGATGCTGCCACCGGTGGCCCTGAGTGCACTTGGTGGATCGATGGGAACCGGATCGGTTTCGCGATTCCTGACAAATATCGGAAACGCGCTCGGCGACTACACGTCCATGCTTTATGTACTGGTCTACGTCGCGATGATTTACTTCTTCTGCTACTTCTGGACAGCGATCACATTCAATCCGAAAGAGATCTCGGACAACCTGAAGGACAGTGGAACATTCATTCCTGGCTATCGTCCCGGACGCCGCACCGAGGATTACCTCGAGAAAGTTCTTGAGCGAATCACTTACGTCGGAGCCGGCTTCCTGTCGTTGATTGCGATTGTTCCAACGATCATCACGCAAACGCTAAGTGTTGATTATATGGTCGCCAGTTTCTATGGAGGCACCGGACTTTTGATTGCGGTCAGCGTTGCATTTGACCTGGTTCAGAAAATCGACAGTCACCTGGTGATGCGAAACTTCTCCGGCTTGCTGGAAGAGTAAGAGAGCCAGAAGATTTAAACTGAAAAAGCACTGACCAAACGTCAGTGCTTTTTTTGTAGATGAGCCTACCCGTCGGTGGCTGTTTCCAAATAGCAGGGGCCGAATTACCTCTGTAGCTTGGCGTCTTGGCATATCGTAAACACACCCCGCCCTCCGTCGCCCAGGCTTCGACTTTCCCTTCGGGAGAGTGACATGCGCGTCTAACTAAAGATCGCGAGCGATCAATGACTATGCTCTCGCTGTCGTGCATTCTCGGCCGCATATCCCATACTGAAATAGAGCCCGGTGCAAAGCACTATCAGGAAGGCCATCATGAGCCAAACCGGGTAGCCTTCGATGGTGCCTTGGGTTGGAGCAAGACTTCCGGTTGCCCAAAGGAGGAGCATGAGCATGCATTGCACTATGCAAAGGTCTCGGAGGAGAACTTGCGTATGCTGAAGGAACCTTGAGCGTGGCATACCTGGATGAGATGCAACAAAGTTCACCGAACGTGTCAGCAGCAACGCTACCAAAAAAACAACCAATCCAGAGAACCACCAAGCCTGCAATCGAATTGCTACAACAATCAGCCACCCGAACGCGCCGACGATCGCCCCGGCAAAGGCGCCTGCGTTACCCCAAAACTGTGATCGATTACTCTGTGTAGAATCGGAAACTGGAACATTACCCTCGGGCAGGCCGTGAATTTTATGCAATTCCGCCTGTCGCCGATTGAATCTCAGAATCGACATCATCAAGGCCCCGACAAAGGCTAATTGAACAGCGACGACCCCCGGCGTTTGCCATAACGCTGGCAGTTGACCGACCGCCACTAGACTCGCCATTAGTGCCACCATAAACAATGCTTCAGCAAGAAATAATTCCTTGTGAATTTTGACTTCTTCTTCAGAAGTAGCCTTTTTGATTCCGTACTTGATTCCTATCCACGAACCGAAGAGACCAACTCCCGAACCCAATACGGCTCCCGTGATTCCTAACAGTGCCCCGGCGGGCAATGTTCCAGCCACTGCTTTTCCAATCGCTGCGCTTCCCAATGTCGCTTGACCAGCTTTCGCAGTTGCCACTTTGATCGCTGTGGCTTTGGCGGCCGCGCTGACTGACGGCAATACTGCGATCACGCCAGCTGTGAATTGACCTGAAGGTTTCGAATCGACCAGGAACTCTTCCACCATGGTTTCGATTTCTTGCTTCAACATCTTTCGACCACGACTGAGCCTTTGCTTCACCACATCGTTCGAAAGTTCCAGTTGCTCGGCTACCGCAGCAACCGAAAGATCCTCTCGATAGAACAGCACCAATGGCTCGCGGTACTCAAGTGGAATCTGGTTCAGGCTGTTCCACAACAGTTCGTTTTGCTCAGCGCGGCTGGCTTTGGTTTGTGGGGTCGCGCTGGTCGACGGCGCGTGGTGCTCCGACAGTTCAACGGCTGCATTCTGCTCGCGATTCTCTTTTAACCGGCGTTCGTTGCGGGCAACGTTGGTAACGATGGCCTTGATCCAGCCCGCAAACCGATCGGGATCTTTCAGTTCTTTCTGCTTTTGCCACGCGACCAGAAAAGCCTGCTGGGCAACATCTTCGCTGCGCTGGAGGTCACCCGTGTTGGCAAACGCGATTGAAGTGGCGAGGTTCTGGAAGCGACCCACCAATTCAGCAAACGCTTCGCAGCTGCCCGCCTGAAACGCTTTCACGATCTCGCGTAGTGATGAATCGCCCATGTGTTGTCCCCCGATGCAATAGCTCTTTAACATACTTACCGCGACCGGTGGCCGGCAGCTATCAAGAAGTGTGTGGTCGGGCGTCGTAGGTGACACGAAATGGGTGAATTGATTGAAACAAGCTAGTTTCAGGGGTTTTCAAGGCGTTTCTCGTTTCCATCGACGCGTCGGGCATCCGTTCTGATCAGAGTGTTCACTTGTTGGGCTGGATTGTAAACTGCCGTAGGCGTCAAGGGCGGGGCACTCGCTCGGCTGGACGACAGGGTTTACGATGGTCATCCAACAATTGTTGTTCGTCAATCAGTGATCACGGACTCCCAGTGAATTTGTCGGTCGTCTTGCGGCAGACTCAGACGTTCTCGAATGCGCCCCAGCCATGTAGCGGCAAAGTTCTCGCCGCTGTGAAATTTGACAAAACGTTTTCCTGACGGGCTAAGAGAAAAGTCAGGGGATGATTCCAGTCCGTCGACAATCGAATTTGCGAATTGCTTTTGATTGGTGACGTCGATGGCTTTTCCCAATTGAAACTGTTTTACGGTGCGACCAATCCAATTGACGTCAGCGGCCAACAGAGGTCGTTCAACGGCTGCCGAACGAATCACAATACTCGACGAGCCTGAATGCTCTGGATAAGGAGTGCAAACGAGGTCCATGGCGATCAATGCCTGGGCAATTTCTTCGACCGACAGGTAGCGATCCAGGCAGATGATCCGACGGGAATCAAGGAGCGCTTTGAATTCCTTTAGCAGGAGCGTGTGAACTTTCGGGCTGACTGGACCGGCGAGCAACAGACGGTCTGACGTTGGCAATTGCGGACACGCCTCTGCAAAAGATCGCAGCAATTTGTCTGCACCCTTGCGCAGATCGATACTGCCCGCACAGCCCACGAATCGGCCATCGGTCGGTAGACCAAGTGCGTTGCGCGCCTCGGATTTACTGAGTTTGGGTGGAATCTCAACCGGGTCTGGCATGACAAAGCTGCGCGCGGCCAACGAGCGATTGTTTTGGCACAGCGCCGCGAGTTGGTAGGCGTCGAGATGGAACAGGCGACTCCAGGGCGCTTTGGCGATAGTCATTCTGGAAGCGAATCGTTTTAGACGCCCGCGTGTGGATGCGACGGAGTAACCGAACCGTCCGCGAAAGTGAAGCGCCTCGGTTTCGACTGATTGTGCCGGGCTGAGTTTACCAATCCATCGCCGGGCTCCGATGATTTGAGAGATCATATCGCCGACTGGTAGCAGGCAGTGGTCCGGGGCCAACCGTCGAATACATTGCTCGAAACCATCAGCTAGTTGATGGGAGCTCGGTTTGTCTGCAAGGACAAGTTCAGAATCAACTTCAAAGTGCTGAAGATGTTTGTGTAGATGGGTTTGGTAGGGCGGCGAGTTGAGCGCTTGATCCGTCGTCACCAAGATCGGCGTCACACCCAGTTTTGACATTTCTGGTAGTAAATGAGCCAGGTAGGCAAAGCGATGCCCTGTCCCGATTGGTTCGTAAACCGTGACTCGCATCAAAAAAGTAACTCAAAAAACTGTGGAGGAAGAACGGCTAAGTCCAAATCATGGCATGGTAGAGTGGAAAAGTCCAGTCCATCAGGTGAGGCGTCTCGCCCACAGCAATGATGCAACAATGGTTGTACTTACAGCGGCGAGACGCGCGAGATGCAGTCACAGTAGCTTAACTACTTGTCGTACTTCTTACGGAGTCTTTCGACGACGCTTTGAATTTCAGTACGTTCCTTCGTGGATTCGATGATTTCGATTGCACGATTTTCAACCAGCCGAGCCGTTCGCTGCTTACCGGATTCCCGCATCAACATCGATTTGTGCAGGAGCGCCTCAGCTCGCAAGTCAGCCGGTACGTCAGTGTCGTCAGCAAACGTGTCCAGAATTCGTAGTGACTCGGCTTCTTTTCCGGCCGCGTAAAGCGAATCAGCTTTTCCGCTGACAACTTCGGCCAGAATATCCGGCGTGTTCTTTGCGGCAGCAATCGCAAGATCAAACGCAGCAACCGCTTCGTCGTATTTCTCCACCGAATCCAAAAGCTCACCTTTGCAAGCCAGCAGATAAACGCCGGCACGGCCTTTGGTACGCCCTTCAGCAACAGCCTCGTCCAACATCTTCATCGCTTTGTCACGACGTTTTGATCCAACCATCAAGTAGATTTTTTTTACGATCAAACGCTCGATCGTCGCGTCTCCAAGTCCTTCCAGGGCGATCATCTCGTCCAGCAACTTGTCAACCAAAGCCGGGTTTTCCATCTTGCGGACAAGGTTGAGTTTGATCTGCATGATTTCGAGACGTTGTTTCGTCGTGAACTTGACCTCGCCAAGAATTTCATCAATCATTTGAGTCGCACGCTTGGGAGAATCGAGACGCGCGACCATCATCACGTCAGTGAGAATCGACTTTCGTAATTCCGCGTCTTTGGCTTCATTCCACTTGGTCCGCAATCCGAGTTCATCGTCTTCGTCAAGTTTGACGATCTCTTCGATAATCTCCGCGTAGTAGACATCACTGATTTCTCGCGGCATGCTGGCCAAAGCTTCGTCAAGCAATTTTGCCCGTGCGTCGCCTTTTGCTTTTTCAGCGGCCGCCATCTTTTCGTCACGCGTGATACGAACTTGTCGGCTTTCTTCCAGCATCCCCAGAAAGTTCTCGGAGCCTCCCTCTTCGTAACCTGCAAACGCATAGGGGCGCAACTCAGGATCGACCAGGACTACCGTTGGAAAAGAGTCCACGCCAAACTTCTTTGCCCATTCCTCATTCTTCTTTTTGACTTCGTCGCGCAGTGGCGAGTTTCTCAGAAAGTCAAATTTGACGAAGACAAAGTCGCCTTCTGCTTCGACAAAGAAATCCTCATCCGAGAAAACTTCCTGTTCCAGTTTCTGACACGGAGGACACCAGTCGCTGCCAGTGAACAAAAGCAAAAGGTCTTTCTTTCCTTTCTTCGCAGCCGCAATTGAATCCGTTGGGTTGTCGGACCATTGACTTTCTTCAGCTGTAACCAATTGGCACGCAAACAAAACCAGTATCGAAATCAGTGCGAGAGAAGGTAGTCGCGAAGCCATGAGGTCTTCCTGGAAAGTGTTGGAAAGTTGTAAAACAAACCATTAGTTGGAATTTGCTTTGGGGGTGTAAATATTCCCCATTACAGTCTAACAAACCAATTGGACTCACGAGAGTGACGCGAATTCCGTGTTGTTGCCGTTTTTTGAGAGTTTCTCAACCTTTAAGCCAAAACGGACCTGCCATTACTGTCTACCGGAGTCCCCAAAAAATGACCTGTCAAGCGGTCAAAGCCTTGAAAATGTGTGGACAAACCTTACATTTGTTGTTGGAGGAGTCACAGACAGAATCCGCCGCTGCTCATATGTGACGAACCACGGCACCCGTTGTGCCAGAGGATTGGATGGGGTTCCATGCACCAATCAAGGATAGAACGAAAATGTTGGTCTTAAGTAGAAAAGTCGGTGAACGGATCTGGATTGGAGAAGATATCTCCATCACAGTTGTCCGTATCACAGGCGGCGGTGTGCGACTGGGGATCGAAGCCCCTCATGAATTGCCCGTTGTTCGCGAAGAGCTGAAAAAGAAGCTCGCAAAACTGAATCCCGATGCAGAAATCGATTCCACTGTTTCTGATTCGCTTGGCGGATAGACTACGCCAAAATTTGAGTTCTTTATCACTCCGTAATATGCACCATCGCTTTTAGTACCTGTGCTGCCGGATCGAGAAACGAAGGGAAATCTCCCGAAAGCGACTCCATCGTCGAGCGATGAGTGATCCATGGCTCGGTCACTATTTGACCGCTCTCCATTAGTCGCATGACTTCGCCAAATTCTGCTGGAATCGCATTGCGACTGCTCATTAAAGTTAACTCTCTTCGATGCATCGTCGGATGGTGAATGCTGATCTCGCCAGATGAAACGCCAACGAAGCAAAGCGTCCCGCCAAAGGCCACAAAGTTCACCGCTGATGCCATGCTGCCTGGATGTCCGGTCGCATCAAAAACGACTTCGCAGAAATCTCCGCCCGTCATTGATTCAAGTTCTGCAGCATGATCACCATCGGGCGTGACCGCAATTGTGTTTTCGATGCCCATTTTTTCCCGGCAGAACTTCAGTCGATCCTCATTGATGTCCATCATGATAATCTTGCAACCACGAACTCGAACGAATTCAACCACCGTAAGTCCAATTGGTCCAGCTCCGATGATCAAAACCGTATCATCGGGTTTCGGATTCACGCGATTGCCTGCATGACATCCGATGGCCAGGGTTTCCACCAACGCAAGTTGATCGTAAGCCAGCGTATTGCTCACGTGTATCTTTTCTGCCGGCACATTGATTCGTTCGCACATGCCTCCGTCGGAGTGAATGCCAATGACCGCCATGTCATTGCAACAGTTCGGTTTCCCTTTTCGGCTGGAGTAGCTTTCAGGGTTGGTCATGTAAGGTTCAATGCTGGCGCGATCGTTGACTGACACATTGGTAACCCCCGCTCCAAGTTCAATGACTTCGCCGCCAAGTTCATGGCCGGGAATCCGCGGAAATTGAAAGAAAGGAAAATTCCCCAGCCACGCTGAGGTATCGGTGCCACAGATGCCGACACGATGAATCGCAACCTGGACTTCACCTGCGCCAGGTGGTCCAGGCTCATCAACCTCAATCACACGGATTGTCTTTTCTGCATCAAAAGAAATCGCCTTCAACGGATTGCCTCAAATCTGGTTCGTGGGGATACGGTATCGACATTGTCCTTTGGTGATTCGATTTGGCAATGGCTTTGACGAATCGCAAATTCAACTTGTTAGCTGAAACGGGACCATTCCCGGGATTATGTGGCTGTTCAAAACACCCCGGCTGGATTTTTCGGCTGATCATTCGATCATGTTGTTGTGACCGAAACGACTAACTTGCAAACAAGAAAGTGCATATGCGATTGATTGAAAAATTTTCCTTTGGAGTTGGCGACCGGTTCACACTTCAGGCTGCTGCCCAATTGGCGGCCGTAATGAAAATCAACGAACACGGATTCGATGTCGTTCCTGTATGGAACAAGTCCAATCGGGAGCATTTGATTATTGGCACCGAACCGAAAAGCACTCGTGATGCTGCCGACGCCGCCTGCGCGAAATTGGGATACTCGGGCTCATACTACGTTGATGCGGATCACATTAACCTTGCAACAGTCGATCGATTCCTGCCATGCAGCGATTTCTTTACCCTCGACGTCGCCGACGCGATTGGTACGCCGTGTTCACAGGAAGAAATCGCTGCGTTTGTCAGTGCCAATGAAAAACTGATTGGGACGCATGAAATCGAAGGTGCTCCAGAACCTGTAGTAATTACGCTTGAGCGCATGGAAGCTGCTGCGAAGCAGTTTTTGAAAGCTGTTCTGTCAGCGGCTGAAATTTACCAATACATCAAAGCCAAAAAAGGCGACTCTGATTTCATCACCGAAGTTTCGATGGACGAAACCGATTCGCCACAGACGCCGGTCGAACTGCTGATCATCCTGGCTGCTTTGGCTCAACATGGCGTGCCACTTCAGACGATCGCTCCCAGGTTTACCGGACGATTCAACAAAGGCGTGGACTACGCTGGCGACGTTGCAAAGTTCGAACGTGAATTTTCTGATGACCTCGCTGTAATTGCCTTCGCTACCAAAGAGTTCGGCTTGCCCGAGAATTTGAAGCTCAGCGTACATTCGGGCAGCGACAAGTTTTCGATCTACGAACCGATTCGACGCTGTTTGCAAAAGACTGGCGCAGGGCTACACATTAAAACCGCCGGAACGACCTGGCTCGAAGAGATCATCGGTCTCGCTGATGCCGGCGGTGACGGATTGGAACTCGCGAAAGAAGTCTATGCGAAAGCGTTTGAACAACGTGATGCTCTCTGTGCACCCTATGCGACCGTGATCGACATCGACGAATCGAAATTACCAACTCCTGCAGAAGTCAGTGGTTGGTCTTCAGAGCAGTTCGTTTCGACCGTTCGTCATATTCCATTGGATCCGAACTTCAATTCTTCAGTTCGCCAGTTGCTGCATGTAGGCTATAAAATCGCGGCTCTCGCGGGTGACGACTATTTGGACATGCTCAAAAAATACGAAGAGGCTGTATCGCGAAACGTGACGTTAAATCTTTACCAACGCCATTTGAAGCCATTGTTTCTGGGCGAAACAACGTAGTAAAACGGTGTCGGTGATCGTCTCGTCACAGGTCAGCCCTGCGATGTGGATTTGCGCAACGTAAAGCAACCAATTTCGGGTGGGCAATTGATGCGAATGCACTCGTCGCCCGAAAGGCCGCGGCTAACGTGCATGATCGCGTTGTCGATTTCGAAAGTTCCTGAAGCATAGAGCACGCCGTACTTGCTGGGCGCAACAATGGGGCCAACGACCGGGAAAGCAATCTGTCCGCCGTGGTTGTGTCCCGCAAAAATCAGATCGAAATTGAACCGCCGCGCCCATTCGATTTGGTCGGGCGTATGGGTGAGCAAAATTTCAAGTGTGTCTTCTCGTGACTCGGGACTCAGGTTTTCCGCTCCGGAATACCAGGGCAGTTCGTTGCCGGCGATGCAGATTTTGGCTCCTTTGATTTCAACAGCAAGCTTCCGTCCGCCAACCCACTGCATTCCCGATTCACCAAGCATTCGAAGCAGGAGTTGCTGATCATTGATGCGCAAGTCGTGGTTGCCACGGATGAAAAAGGTTCCGTGTCTGGATTTTAGTTGACCGAAAACTGGATCAATCCAGTCAAGACAATCGCCTTCATCAACCAGGTCACCGGTTACAAGAATCAAATCGGGTTCGAATCGGTTTGCCTCCTCGACAACGCGCTCAAAATAGGCCAGCTCCAATTGACCAGTCAGATGGAAATCAGAAAGCTGACAGATCCTGAGCCCTTCGAGTTCCGCGGGAAGGTTCTCGATTGCGATCTCCATTGAATCCACCGCGATCAGATGTGCCTGATTGAAAGGAATCTTTTTGAGTGCCATCCCCAGTGACGTTTGGTAGATATTGCGACCAAGGTCATGTTGCACGTTGATCATCGTCCGACAACTGGAAAGAACCGCTGCTGGTGCGGGTTGAAACTTTCTCCACACCCATCGGGTGATGAAGAAAAATCCAAGGCCCATTACGAGAAACAGATAAAGCCAGTCAAACTTGCTACCAGCGCTGATCTCCCAAAACGAAACTGTTTTTTGCCCAATCGCTCTTCCCACGAACCAGAAGAACAATAGCAGAATGGCAGCGATCACACATTTTTCGCATCGCTTGCGAGTTTTTCGCGGCCAGTTCGTTGCGTGCGTTCGGTTGTAGACCACGCACCAGGATCCAAGATGCCCAATGAATGCAATCAACCATAAAATTGAATTCATCATGTCAGCAGCAAGCTATCGGGACATCTGGAAAAGGAGTGAAAGCATAGCGGAAAGCTCCCATATTCGCAGCACGACATCGGAGTACCCTAAATTTCGCATTTACGTTATCTTGCCCTAAATCTCGGAGCGAGTAAACGCGAAGGAATGCTGTGAAAAACGTAGCTCAATATTTACTGGTGCAGGTGGTAATCGGTATGGTCCAGATCATGCCGATCGAGATGTGTGCGCGTCTGTGTCGCTTCCTGTCGTGGCTCATTGCGGACAAGATCGGTTTTCGACGCAAGGTTATCAGGGATAACATTCTCGGCGTTTATCCGGATGCAACCGATGAACGGATCGCGTACCTTACCCGTGAAATGTGGTACCACCTGTTTCTGATGGGGTGTGAGATCGCTCAAGCTCCCAGGAAGATTCATGATACGAACTGGCGCGAGCACGTTTTCATTCGCGACAAAGTTCGCATGACAGAATACCTGATCGACTACCGACCCTTGATCGCCGTGACGGGGCATTTCGGAAATTTTGAAATGGCTGGCTATGTGACTGGACTGCTTGGCATGCCAAGCTTTACCGTCGCCCGCAAATTGGACAACGAGTACCTGGATCGTTTTCTAAACGGGTTTCGGGAACGCAATGGACAGTTCATTTTGCCCAAAGATGGCAGTGCCCCTGCCGTTCAGAAAGTGCTCGAGTCCGGAGGCATTCTGACAATTCTTGGCGACCAGCATGCGGGCACCAAAGGATGCTGGATTGATTTTCTTGGTCGGCCTGCTGCCTGCCACAAAGCGATCGCACTGTTTACGCTTTCTGGCAATGCCCCAATGATGGTTAGCTACTGCAAGCACACCGACAAGCCACTGCATTTCGAAATTGGTTGCACGGGAGTCGCCGATCCGTTGGAGCTGGATGATTCACTTCGTGACGTCAAAGCGTTAACCCAGTGGTATAACGACCGCATGGGTGAAGCGATCTACGAACAACCAGAACAGTTCTGGTGGGTGCATCGTCGCTGGAAAGAAAAGCCAGTTCGAATGACGCGAAAGAAGAAACAGATCCGTGAATCAGCAGCTGCCTGAGCAACGCAACCTCTGCCCGGATATGACCAAATCCAGGCCTGGCTAGATATTCGAGACACCTCTCAAATTGTTTCTCAATGCGATCTCGCGGATCAGACGTTCCAGTTGACCACCGGCGATAAAAGCATCACGAAGAACGTCGCGGCTGCGGGCAGTTCGGACTCCCGCGGAGCGAACGATGGAGTTCGTTTCAGGACAGAGGAAAGTAACCTTGTTTGGCCTTAGCCGCTGAATCTCGAGTTGGTTGTCATCCATCGACCACTCAACCCGGAACTTGACAATTCGTTGGTTCTTTTCGTCATGCCATGAAACACTTGTTCTCACTCTTGCTCCTCAATGATGCGTTTATCTGTGTGAATCGCCAAAATTGTTGGCTAAATGCTTCTCAATGCAAACGAAAAAATGCACTTTCGTTGACAATAAAAAAGTTGGTGTTTTGGGGGATTCTGTAACGCAAAAACTGGTCATTGTGTGGTGTTGCTTCGCTTTGATGTCGAGAAGCGATAATGATTGCTTATGTCTGAATCGGACATCTGCGGATTAGGAGATAGCATTCGAGTTTTGCGACAAAGACAAGCACAACTCACAAAGCACAAGCGAGTGAATGAATCGGGTGCCCATAGGCTGACTTTAAAACGGCCAACAGCAGAGGGTGATTCCCCAAGTTCAAAATGGGCAATAATTATGAGCTTTGTCGATTTTTCGGACTGGCTAAAGATGCATGGGCGACTTTCCTGGATGTACCGATTTTTTGGTTCGCGTAAGCGATGCAGCCGATCCGATGCTCAGAAAGACAAACCCTTGAAAATGTTTGAGCTGATCATGACTACTGCAAAAATCGCTGTTGCCGTTGCCTTCGCTTCTCTGTTTGGCCAATGCCAGGCTCAGGAGCTAACTCCGTTGTTCCCAATGGACACCCCGTCCGCCGTAGTCGCGGCTCAAACCAGTTCTCTCAAGAACTATGCACTATTGCAGCCCATTGCGAGTGAAAAGGTCGTCGCGATTGCATCAAACAACACCGCGCGGTTAAGCAACAATGAATCTTCTGTGGAATTGGCGGACGTCGCTGTGATTCCTCATTCTTTCAAACGAGGCGTCTTTGATGTGCACAAGTTCATGGTTCGCAACGACGGCAAGAATGTAGTCAGTGGAGCCCGAGTTCTGTTTTCGGCGCCACTCGGGAGCATTGTTCAGCAAGTCGTTCCCAAACCAGATATGGTAGAAGGATCAAGTGTTGAGATCACGGTTCAGAATTTGGCTCCGGGCGCTCACAAGATCGTGGAGATTGCGATCAAGTATTCACGAAACGAATTTGCCAGCTTCGAGACCAAAGTTACAGCGGGATCGTGGGGCACGACAGAATCAAACGTAGTTGCAGATTCGGTCGAATCCACGCAAACTTTGCCACCTCCTTCCACCGGAATGCTGCAACCCAAGATACCCGTCTTGCCAGCCTCGGCAACGATAGGGCAAGCAGTTCAGGAACTGTCAGTGGAAGATTTGGTTCTACCGGTTGCTGCTATGTCAACTCGGCTTGAGAGGACGACACAATCAACTTCCAGGGATAAATCGCTGGTTCCAACATTTGCGAGCACTGAACAAAACATGGCCAAAGAGAACATGACGGCGGAAGTTGTGAAGAGTGAGGCGGCAATGTCGATTTCAGTAATCGAATCATTGCTCACTGGCCCCAAGACCGTAGCGATTGGTGAAGAGGTAGAGTACGCGATCGAAGTCAAGAACGTGTCATCCGAGACGGCCAGAGGTATCATCGTTCAGTTGGCAATTCCAGAAGAGTTGAATGTGACAGTTTTGGATCGATCCGCCTGGTTTGATCAGGAAAGTCGCAAGTTGTCCTGGGAGTTGGCTCAACTTGATGGAAAGGCTACTGAAACAATACGTTACAAAGCGGTTGTTAACACTGAATGTTCAGTTGGCCAGGAAGTCATCACTGGAATGGGTGGCACATTCCAATGCAAAACGACAATTCAAACGTCTGCAAAGTAGGGCGTAAATCGTTTGCAATTGTTTGGCACTCCATTTGGTTAAGACCACAGATACCTGTGGACGTCGCACGGAGATTCAAGCTTAAACGCCTTGTCGATGTCTTTTGGCGTAAGGCGGAAAAGGTCGCTCCCCAGTGCACACCAAACTCAATTCTTCACTTTCCTTTTTTAAAATGGTGTGCGGTTCTGTCTCCGGTTGCATAAAAAAACAGCCGACACACGATCGTGGTCGGCTGTTTTGAATCGGAATGACCTTGTTCGATCTACTGATCGGATTCATCTCCACCGCCGCTTAGACCGAAGCCCGTGCCGGCACCAAAGCTTGGCGTCTCTTTCTTTTTGCGACGACGTCCTCCGAATGAAGCTTTATCATCATCACCCAGTACGGCCGCAAGGTAGTTGCCGCGATCTTCCAGGTCGTTGCTAAGCTTAATGTTTCCCAGTGAATCCATTACCAACGCTTCACCTGGATAGAAATATGGAATTGGAGAACTCTTTTTCGTGTCCAACTCTTCACCGTCAGAAACATCGAGAACGACTGCTCCTGTTTGCACTTCCACGTCTGTCACTCTGTGGATTTGCCATGTGACAGGATGGCGTACATGAGTCGCCTGGTTAAAGTTCAAAAGGTCTCCAGCTTTGACTACCTTCTTGTAAGGAACCTTGACACCCTCCAGGGAGCCTTCCTGGACGTACTTGCCCGTGGCAACGGTCATGGAAGGCTCGCCATCAACAATTGAACCGCGACCAACATCAACCCGCCGCAATTCTACCGGCTCACCCGCATAAACGAATGAAGGAGACACATCTACTTTGACTTCGATGTTATCCGACCACGCTGATGGACGAGCGAAACGAAGGTATTCGTGCTCCTTTGGAACTTTGATCTCAGCCCATTCTTCTTCACCATTCTCATTGGTGAATCTCTCACTGACATAATACTCAAGTTCGCCATCAGCTCCTTCTACCTCTCTGGCACGACTAAGGCGTTCACGAGCACCCGGGTCAATCATGTTTGAAGCAATGGTTTGTTTTCTGGCAAACTTTGCTGCCTCACGAGCTTTTTCGTCGTCCTCATCGTCGTCGCCAGACCGACCTCGACCCATACCGCTCATGCCCATGCTCGCACCCATACCACCCATGGCTCCATCGCCACTTTGGCTAACTTCACCGGCGAGTTCGGGATCTTCATTGTTGGGGTCACGGTACCAGACCCGGACACGGTACTGATAGGTTTTGCCTGCCTCGAGTTCATAGATGTCGAAAAATCTGACAACTTTGTGAGCCTTTGCCGGCGGCTTGCGAATGTCGATTTCCTGATAGGCCGTGTAGTCCGAAGCAACGCGTCCTGCCTTCCCGCTTCCGCCGAGGCCTCCCATTCCCATGCCACCCATTCCCATACCACCCATACCCATGCTGCCACCCATGCTGCCCAGGTCATCGTCTCCGCCAGACCCACTCATGCCCATGCCGCCCATGCCCATGCCGCCCATGCCCAAGCCACCGGAAGAGCCTAACGCGTTTTTTCGACGTCCTGATCTTCGATTGCCACGCTTTTTCTTATCCTCATCGTCGTCGTCACCACCAGTGAAAGTATTACCGGCGTTGGCTTTTTTTTCTTCGACGACTTCGGCAACTACGAACTCACGATTGGAAGTTTTTGGATGATTGGCGAAATCCTTGTAATCGATTCCGGCAAAAGGAAGAATCGGCATGGTCAGAATCCCATCGAATTCTTCAGCCGAAACGACTTCGGGAACAACGTCCAATCCTGAAGGAAGCAACTCTGACTGTTTGGAAAGAAGATTTGAAATGTCAGTCCAACCACCAGGATTTCCAGCACCATCAATCGCTCGTCTTTCAACCTGGACAAAATCATATCGCGGTGTGTCGCGATCCGGGTGGTAACCGAAGCTCGACGCATACATCTTACTGAAGCTTTCATGCATCTTCTCGTGCTCAACGATCCCTGTCACAGCAACGGCGTTCAGGTTGAACGACATTACATCGGACGTTGAGAACCGGTTGCGAATTCCGGGAGTCTCGCAATGACAGGCTACAGAATAGAATGTGCCAACATCTACATCGTCATCAGATTTCTTTTTCCTGCTTTTTCGTTTTGGTTCTTCTCCGCTTCCCGGCCCCATCGAAAGGCCAGCTCCAAGGCCAAGGCCGAGACCGCCAGAAGACTTTCCTTCTTCATCACCAAGATCAGGCTGAACCGGGGCGTAGATTGCCAGTGGATCAGTTGCTTGCCGCCTTGGTTCAACCAGAATTGAAGCCAGAATTGGCTTTGCCACTAAATCAGATGGTCTTTCAAGGATCGCATCGCGACGAAGCTCGTCACGTTTAACCGGATAGCTGGTTGGACCAATGTTGAATAAATCCGGTTGAACATTGGCAACACTGGCGATGCGGTTCATAACCTTATCGTCACCTTCTCGCAAATTGGAGATTTTGTTCCACGCTTCATCACTGATCATGTAAGAGTGGGCTGTTTTTGCCTGGCTAACCAGTTTCGATGGCGTTGAGCTTTCGAAAGTGGGTGTTGAATAGCCGAACCAGAAAAACAATCCGAGCAGCACAATGCTCAAACCGAGAATGAGTTTCTCGCTGTGATAGAGAAAAAAATTCTTGATGGATGCTGAATCCAAAGATGGCTTTTTCATGATCAATTCCAAATCGATTAAATATTTGCAGGTTGTATTTTTGGTGGAAGTTAACGACGTTCGAGAGCTGTCTAAGGGGTGCCAGGATCGATAGTAGTCGCTTTCGCGCCCGAGGGTTGGGTAGACGCATTGGGAACTGCTCCAGCCGGTTTTGCTGCACCCGCTGGCGCCGCTGTCGGTGCGGCCGTCCCTGCTGGTGCTGCAGCAGGCGTGGCTGCTCCAGTCGGAGTTGCAGCAGGTGCTGCTGCTCCCGTCGGGGCTGCGATTGGTGCTGCCTGACCTGTCGCCGCCGCATTCAAATTTGGTTGGGCAGCAGCAGCTGGTGCAGCAGCATTGACAATTGGAGCAACCGGCTCAAGCAAGCTTGGGTCAGCCGTTTCGTCAATCACTTCCTGGCCGGCCGCTTTCCTGAGAAAGTTTTCGCGAACCGGGTTGTAGATTTTGACGACGCCGTAGAACTCGACTGACACCATGAAGTCGGTGCGCGTCTCTACAGGGGTTGGCTCAAGCTCTTCTGATGGCGTACCACCAGCGCTGCCCATGCCGCCAAGTCCGCCGAGGCTTCCCATGGCTCCCATGCTACCCATGTTGATGCCAGCACCTCCCATTCCGGCCATACCACCGGGAGGTCCGTTCATGCTTGGATCGTTCTTGGGAGCACCACCGTTGAACACGATTTGTTCACCAGGGGTGTGACGATTTATTCGAAGTTGATTAACTTCAAAGACAAACTCGGAATTCGCGCAGATCGCAATGAATTCGTTGATCTTGCGTTCGTCAATTTCAACGGCAAGACGAAATGGAACCCGTTTTGCAACAATCAATTCGAGGTTGTCTTCGGGTAACTCTTCGCCCCCCAAAACGGCTTTGACTTTGGATGCGGCAATGGCTCCAAATTCTGGATCAACATAGCGATTGTGATAGGCCACTGGCTCGTGGTCCCCGGTGGCACCAGCGACGCCGCCAGCCACTCCACCGCCCAAGCTTCCTTCGGGATCAAAATCTCCCATATTCATCCCCATTCCACCCGCAGGTCCAGCAGCAGCACCACCCGCGGCCATGCTGCCCTGAAGGCGACCATCGATCTGCGACAGAGTTCCGAGCTGAACAATTCCTTCGCGTCCGAAAACAAGATGATCGATTGTGCGAATCACAGAGGTGTCGTTTGAAGTCGACTTTCCATTGATTGCCTTGATGTTGTTGAACATCGCTTCAAGCAACCACAGGTCCTGCTGCAACATATTGACTTGCATAAACGTGGGGTACAAAACGGCTTCACTGTGATCATCGTACCCGGCGAAATCGGTCAGTTTCTGTTGCCATAGAGCCTGGTTTGTCGGATCCCAAATGACCGAAAAGCGATTAATCTTGTCGATTGCGGCGGTGTTATCATCACCCATGCCGCCCATGCTACCTCCCATACCGAGGCCACCACCGAAGCCGCCGTCATCGTCATCTCCTCGCTGTCTCTCTTCTTCCTCTTGCTGCTCCCTGATTCGATCCTCATCGAACTGCCAGTTGGTATCCAGGTCGCGGCAGATCTTGTTCATGAATTTGGGGATTCGTTCGTAGTATGCTCTGCGGAACTTTTCGAATCCCTGTCCCGGATCAGCAAGCTTTTCAGGAATAGCGACCTTGGAGAAAAAGTCGCAAGTTGGTTTTCCAAGCTCTTCTTCTGGCCACGTGAGGAGTGCCTTCTGCTCGTCGTAACGTTTTGTCCACGCCTTCACAATGGAAGAGATGGTTGCATCGATTTCAGCATCCATTCCAGCCTTGGTTGACTCGTTGGGGTGTGCCTTTCCATCCATCTCAGTTTCGGCGGTCGTCCCGGAAACTGTGTTGAGTGCACTAATCTTGCTCTCGATATTGCGCTGATTCTCTTTCTGTTGGCTGGCAAGCTGCATCGAAGAAAACACCCAACTGCCGATCATTGTCACTGCCAGTAAAAAGCAGCCGATCCAGAAGATGTTTTTCTTACACCATTCGATAGCAGGTTTAAGTTGATCCATGATTGTCTTTCCGGCAAAGGCCGATATCTGAAAGTTAGTTTGTTTGTATTCGGAAGAGTACGACCGTTGAACTATTGATCAATCGCAGCAGCCTTCGCCGCCGCTGCCGCTGCATCCGCTGCTGCCTTTGCCTCTTCTCTGACGCGTTTGGCTTCGATTCGTTCCTTGA
This sequence comes from uncultured Pirellulaceae bacterium, assembly GCA_964446085.1. Lineage (GTDB taxonomy): Bacteria > Planctomycetota > Planctomycetia > Pirellulales > Pirellulaceae > Mariniblastus. Next base: position 40,620 of record CAYUNP010000007.1, on the reverse strand, counting down.
CTGTGCGAGGTTCCCAGGCCATTTGAACAACAAAAGTGAAAACGTTTGCTTCAAAGACAGTTTCCCCGTCGACAGGACTCTTGCCGCTGGCCCCCAAGCCACCAGCTAATCCGCCCATACCTCCGCTACTCAGACTCGGACCGCCAGCGCCCAATCCTGCTCCCAGGCCACCGCCCATTCCCATTCCTTTATCCTCTGTTTCCAGATTAATGATTGTTTTGGTACTGCTTGGCGCGACACGAGTGATGGTTGGAAAGGAAATTCCAATGTCAGCATAGGTAAAATCCTCGCCTTCAGGGTTATTTGCAGTCGGCAGCTTCACCGTGCCTGTCAACAAGCTGTTAAGAAGCGTTTGACGCACGTAGTCGATTTCCGAATTCATGGCATCTTCGTTATGAAAATGATGTGCCTGAATTTCAATGACCCAGCCAGATTTTCCGTTGAATACGCCGCCAGACGATGCCGGCGAAGGTGAACTTGCAAACGCGGTGTTGCCTCCTGTAGAAGGGGCTGCTGGTGCGGCGGGAGTCGCTGCGGCTCCTGCAGTCTCGGGCTGTGTTCCGAGCGTATCAGTAGATCGTGCGCCCTGGTTGGCAAAGATCTTCTCGATTTGGCCATGCCAGGTACTGAGGTCCTTGTGGAAAACCGTTTCAATGTGATCGATGTAAATCTCTTTGCGGCCAGCAAAAGGAATACTCTTGGGGTCAACCGCTCTGACACTAACCGGGACATCCTTAAGCGCCTCGTCAATAGTCGTGTCACGAGGTAACGCCTGGTAGAGGGCACTGTAAATTTCAATCCACGATGCACGATTCTCAATCGACGAACTGAGTTCCGCCGCGATCACATTGAATTTTTCAAGCAACGCTTTTTGTGACGTGTCTTCTGTGACAAATCCTCTGCTGAGTTCGGCTTCCCGGTCGGCGTCCTTCATTGCTTGCGACCAACTGACATCATTGTCATCGCGGAAATCCGGATTCACCTGGTCAGCTGCCAGTGTCTTGTAGAACAAACCAAGGCTGCAACCAAGCAACAGGAGGCTAACAGAGGCAAGCACCCAGGGCTTTTTCGCGCGAATCACCCGTTCGACCACAATCTCCTTTGGCAGAAGATTGGTCTTCATGTGACTATTACCCAGTCCTTGCAAACAAAGACCATAGCACGGTGCAAAGGAGAGTGAATTGTTGGCGAAAGTTGACTGAGATGTGACATCATCACCGGTGAGATACTTGAAGTTACCCGCTCGAGAAACTTTCAGTTCAAGCTGCTTGCCCAGAAACTGTGTCAATCCAGGAAGCTTGGCGGCGCTGCCCAGAAGCACAACTTCAGAAATGTTGGCCGACTTGTCCATGCTCTGGAAGAACGTGAGCGACCGTTGCACTTCATTGACCAGGTCATTGAACACCGGACGCATCGCCTGGAAAACGGCTTTGGGATTCTCGGCCATTTTCGCGTTACGTTTGAGGTGCTCGGCCTTGGCCTGAGTCAACTTCATTTCGCGGGAAAGCTGTTTCGTAAAGTGGTTACCACCGATGGGAATGTTTCGCATCCAGAGTTTGATGCCATTGGTGACAATCAGGTCAGTCGTGTCGGTGCCCATCGAGAGCACGACAATTGATTCTGGTGGATCTTCCGGGTCAAAGTCTTCGGGGTCGGGAAGTTCGTCGATTTGATCGCGACAGATGACATTGAAGATCGACAGCGGAGACAGTTGAACGACGTCCACTTCGACGCCCGCGTTATCGAACGGTTGCAAGGCGCGGAAAACCGCATCACGCTTCATCGCAAAGAGGCCGACTTCGGCATCAGCGACGCGCCCTTCTTCGTCTTTGGTGCCGCCGAGTTGTTGCCAGTCCCAGATAACGTCCTCAATTGGAAACGGAATCTGCTGGGAGACTTCGAACTCGACAAGGCTGGGCAACTTGCGAGCGTCAACCGGCGGTGGCTTGAAGAAACGGGAAAGACCAGCTTGCCCCGGAACGCTAATGGCGACCTTGTCACCAACAACGTTGTTCCTTGAAAGGAACTGTTCGAGTGTCTCGCGAATGATTTCGACAGGATCTGCATCAGCAGCACTGAGGATTTTCGGGTACTCAATGAAGTCGTAGCCTTCCGCCACGATGGTATCGTCCGCACCTTTAATGCAGCGAAGGGCCTTCAAAGAAGATTGCCCAATATCAATTCCCCAAACGGCCTTTGCCTTTGCCATGGTTGTGCCTTTTTCCTGTGATTCAAACTTCGTCCAGCCGCAATATTACAGCAACTGGTGAACTCATCCGGGAGTAGGCCTACCTTGAACCCACACCCACCATCTATACTCTAGTGAAAGATGGCATAAAGTGTCAAATTATCCCGGTTTTAATAAGGTTAAACTGTCAACAATTGTACTCTGGCCGCAAGACCGTTCAGGACGGATTCACCCATATCAGATGTACGCAGTGGCCGTCTTCCTTGTGCTAAAAACCCGAACAAGTGTCTCAATCGTCACTGATTTGATATTACTTCCTTCACTTCCGACGAGTCAATCGCAGCGTAGTTCCCTTGCCAATGAAAAAATTCTCTCATTTGGTAACGCTGCTACCCTGCCATGATCTTGAGGATTTTCCAACTCACGGCTCAAAAGCGGAGGCTCAAAGCTTGCTTGCGGCGTGGACTGGACTCTGGCACCCGGAATTGATCTCTGCAACGGGAGAAGCTCCGCAGTGGCGTCGGGCAAGCGCAACGGTCTCATCGGAGGATGAAGCCGAACAGCATCGAGAAAGTTCTACACATCAGCATTACTACGATGATGACGAAGAGGAATGCTACGACGATGAAGGTGACTTCGAATTTGATCCGGAAACTTTTGAGTCCCGATGGCGAGATTGCCTGATCGTAATTCCTTCACCGGCGGAGAAACTCGTCTTCGCAGGATTCGAACCTGCCGTTGCCAATCTTGGTGCGACAGTGATCAAAGGATTTCAGTCGCGAACCGAGCTTCTTTCGAAGCTGGATTTTGATCTTGCAGTCGGCCGGGAGTTTGTCGACGATTTTTTTGCGTTGGCCTACGTTCGACTTCAAGTCGAATTGATGACGCGAAAGCTACGGTTCTCTTCAGAGCTCAACACGCCGCGGTTTAATACAACGGTTCTAAAAGCCGCAGAGGCTTTGGTTGAAAATGACGCCGACACAGCGCATGCACAAATGCAGGCTGCTTTCGATCAGCTTGCCGAGGAGAAGAATCGCTATTATCCCGTCGCCGCGAACCTGGTCGATATGATTCTGGTCACCGATTCGATTCGCCCGGAGTCCATCGAGGCCGAACTGGAGCGTGATTCGCCGCTAAGTTTTCTGGTCAGCGGAAGCGCAGCCAGAAATATCGCCAAGCATTCTCCCGCGACGGCACAGGCGATACGCAGCAGAATTGAAGATGCAGACGATTGTATTGTTGGTGGACCGGAAAATGAGCTTCCGGATAATCTGCTGTCGATTGAATCGATTTTGAATCAGTTGAAGCTGGGACGGGTCAGCTACCAGGAAGTGTTTGGTGTTGCTTCTGAAGTTTTCATGCGACGCCGCTTCGGGCTCAATGCGTCGCTTCCGGGGATCCTTGAAAGTTTTGGTTGTTCGGGCGCCCTGCATGTTTTGCTTGACAAAGGTGCGATTCCGCGAGCGAGTTCCAACAGTTTGCGTTGGATGGGTGTCGACGGTAGTGCCATCATGGCTGTTTCAGAAACGCCACTTGATGGAGCCAGTGACAAATCGTTTCTGGAGCTTGGGGTCAACATTGGAGCTGAACTGGATTCGGCACATGTGGCCACCGTGTTCTTTGCCCGTTGGCCAACGCAAACGTGCGACTCTCTGCAAGACGTAAGGAATGCAACTCGTTTCGGAAACATCCTTGGTGACTTCTCCAGTGCCGAATCGTATTTCGAAAACGTTTACGATCCCGGATACGGCGATACGTTTGAGGCGGAAGAATATCAAAGTCCGTGGCTTGTTCAGGCGATTGGGTCCGGATCGAATCGGCCCATCTCGACGTTCATTGATTATTGGAATCGTTGGTACAAGCTTTCTGCGGCCGAAGCCCTGATGCTGATGTGGTCCATTAAAGATTCCGATGCCAATGTTTTCGAAGCGTCCACACGTCTGCAGGAATTTCAAACCCGGATCGAATTGCAAACACTCGACTGGGATTCCCCGAATGATGATTCGATTGTCGATGACCTGGAAGACCTGATTGCAACACTGATGGCGAAGGTGGGTGGCTACCAGATTAACACAACCCCATGGCGTCGCAGGACCTGTTTGACTTTCGATGAAGGATCTTCCCAACACGGTTCGTTTCACGGAGATGGCGTTGTCAAGCATGTTTCCAGCAGTGAAAAACGGAATGACGCAGTCGTTGAGCTTTCTGGTTTTGGTCAGCTTTGGGTTGATCCACTTGAAAAGATTGGTTTGGGGAAACAGGTCGCTGCTCCTTTGGTTGATGACACAGAGAGCATTTTACGAAATGAATTTTTCGAAGTTCGAATGGATCGCAACACGGGCGGAATTGCTGGCGTTTACTTCTACGGAAAGCGTGGCAACCTCGTAAGTCAGAAACTTGCCGTTCGTCAGGTTGATGCGAAAACACGGGAAGTTCATTACTCGCGAATGGTATGTGAGTCGTTTGAAGTCATTACCCTTTCCCAAATCGCGTCGGAGATTCGTACCGCAGGAATCCTGATCGATGATAGCGACCAGGTGTTAGCGCGGTTCAGCCAGGTAGTTGGTCTGCAGCGTGGTCGCAACGTCATCGAAATCGATATCGAATTGTCCGAAGTAAAGCGCCTCGATGGATCGACAATGAACTACATTGCGAATCGAATCGCGTGGAGCGAAGCGTCGGCAGAATTGTACTGCGACATTCAGGGCGGACGGCAGGCCGTTACCAGGCCGTCCATCGAGGCACCGCACTACATTGAAGTTGCCCAGGCCGAGAATCGATTTGCTTTGTTGACCATGGGTTTGCCCTGGCACAAGCGGGCTTCCAAAAAGTTGCTCGACTCGATTCTGGTGGCGGGCAATGAAGCTCGCAGAAAGTTTTCGCTGGGGCTGGCGATCAATCCTGAATCAGCCATGCAGTCGGCTGTGGCGGAAATGCACCCTGTCGTAATGAATCGAGGTAATCAGGAAGTATGGTCCGCTGAATCTGCCGCAGAGTCCAGTTGGCTTTTCCATATTGCAAATCGAAACATCATTGCGACGTCGTGCCGACCGGTTCTCGATGACGATTGCCGTTGTTCAGGAATGCGAGTACGCTTACAGGAAGTGCACGGGATTGCCGGAACGCTCAAGCTTTATTGCACCCGAGACATCGAGTTGATCGAAAAAGAATCTCTTGGCGATGAGCCCACGTGTGAAGTCAGGTTCGACGAGCAAAATGAAGGCAGTCCAACGCTTGTTCAAGTCCCGATTTCAGCAAACGAGTTGGTTCAGATTCACTTTCATTGGTCTGACTAATGTGATTCGATTTTCTGCTGACTGAAATCGGGTTCTTGAGAATTGAAACTGAAGGGAATTATGATCATCGCAATCGACGGTCCAGCTGGGGCTGGAAAGAGTACCGTTACTCGCAAATTGGCTGATCGTCTGGGGTTTTCGTTTCTTGATACCGGTGCCATGTACCGAGCCGTTACCTGGGCGGCGATGGATCGCGATGTTTCTTTTTCTGATCAGGATGCCCTGCTGGGTCTGGCCGTCTCCATTCATGTTGCGTTTGAGAATGATCGGGTGCTGGTCGATGGACAGGATGTTTCGGCCCTGATTCGAATGCCAGAAGTGACTCGAAATGTTGTGCACGTCGCGGACCATGTTGGCGTGCGTCAACGGTTGGTTGAACTGCAGCGTCAGATCGCGTCAACGGGAAACTTTGTTTGCGAAGGTCGCGACCAGGGAACCGTTGCATTCCCTGATGCGTTTTGCAAAATCTATCTCAACGCATCACCCCAGTTTCGGGCGATTCGGCGCGTCGAGCAAATGGAAGCAGCCGGGAAGTATGTCGACTACGATCAGGTGATCGCGGACCAAAACCGACGCGATGAACAGGATTTGAACCGGGAAGTCGGTCGCTTGATGCGTGCCGAGGATGCGATCGAAGTAAATACGGACAACCAGTCGATTGCTGACGTGGTCAATGAGCTTGAGCGTATCGCTCGCGCGAAAATTGCTGCCCGTACGATTCTCTAGCCGCCCGTCTGAACGCGAGTCGTGTTGGAGCTGATCCGG
>CAYUNP010000007.1:21079-34271 GCA_964446085.1 uncultured Pirellulaceae bacterium | reverse complement strand
TCTGCACAAAAAAAGACCGCCGGGTAAATTTACCTGGCGGTCAGAACTTTTAGATCTTCGAAGTCACTCGCACGGATTCGTGTGAGCTACCGGAATCATTATTGGTCATCACCAAAGACGCCGATCTGCTTCTGCTCTTCTTCTTCCTGGATAATGATTCGTGGAGTAACCATCATCATCAGGTTGGTTGTTTCGCGAGAAACACCAACGTTTGTGAAAAGCCGATTCACGTAAGGGATCGAACTGAGCAACGGAACACCCCGTTCGATACGGTTTTCACGCATTCGTCGAATACCACCCATCAGGATCGTACCACCGTCAGGAACACTAACCACGGTGTTGACCGAGGTGGTTGCCAGAACAGGCAACTGAATCGTAACACCTTCGCTAACCGTCTGGATCTCGTCGATTCCATCGTCCGCAGTTGTCGGATCGAGGTTGTCAAGCAAGTCATCAAGAAGCGAGTTGGTAGAAATTTCAGTTGTCGTCGTTCCGGTAAACGTGAAGGTATCCACGCTGACGATTTCGCTGAAGAACGGTACCAGAGCCATGTTGACCGAACGACGATCATGGGAAACAGTCGCTGTTACATCCAGATTGGCACCATCAGGAAGGATCGTGATGATCGGCTGTTGAGCAACCGCAAAGTCGCCAACAACAGGCGTAACTGAAGTCACGAATGGCTGGTTTTGAGTATCGTTGACACTCGCACTCTGACCATTGAACATGACAACCGTAGGAGCTTCAGTAACGGTTGCACGCGTGCTACCTTTACTGGCCTGGATCAGGAAGAACACTTCGATATCCGAAAGGATTGCGAATCCAAAGTTGGCAGCTGACCCAAGGTCAAATCCACCGAAGGAAGGCACTGTAATGTCGAAGCTTCCCTGATTGAACTGAATGTCCTGGTTCGATGTTGGAAGGAAAGTACCAGGTGCGGCACCACCGGCAGAAGCACCAACAACAGTACTGTTTTGCAGTACATCAACTGTTGGATCAGCAACGCCGGAGTTGTCATTGAGGTTGAAATCAAAGTCGATGCCAACACGTTCAAAGAAGTCGTCCTGAATCGCGACGAAGCGAACTTCGATCACAATCTGAACATCATTGAGTTCACGAAGTTTCTTCAGCAACTCACGAATCTCATCCTGAACTTTCTGGCTTTGAGCAACAATCAAACTCAGGTTAGGTGGGAAAGCCTGAATGGTACCGTTACCGCCACCATTCTGTTCCCATGTGTCTGAGGATACCGTTTGCTGAATCAGTTGAATCAGTATGTTGAAGTCAGCCTGAGTGATACCACCTTGAGCCTGCTGTCCAACAGATCCAAAGTACGGCGTTCCTCGTTGAGGTGCGTCGATTCCACTGTAACCACCATAGCCACCGGGGTTGCCCCCAGGAACTCCATTTCCAATTTGCTGTGCCAACGCAAGTTGCGAGCCGTTGCCGTTAAAGTTGGCTGGCGCGTTTGGAACATTCAACGAACCACCACCGACTCCACCGTAACCGTTGTTTCCAGCTTGCAAAAATGAAAGGTGGTTCGGGTCACGATAGTTCTTCAGCGGAGCAAGCAGGTCCCCGATGTAGTAAGTCTCGGTAATGATCGTTGCCTCTCGAGCATCGCGGCTGGTAACCTTGATCACTTCGTTTTCTACCGAGAATTCCAGTCCAACTCCTCCAAGGATCACGTTAAGTGCACTTTCGAGAGAGATCGGATTGCGAATAGGGGTGTTGATGATTTGCTCAGTTGAAACCTGAGCTGCTTCCAGCGCTAATGTGTCGAAGACAATGTTCAAGCCAGCTTGACGTGAGAGCTGATCCATCGCTTCAGACAGTGTGCCGCGATATTCTCCTTCGACGTCAGTGTTCTTGAGTTTGTTCCAGATCTGGCGAGTCGCTTCATCGCCGTAACGACTGGCGGCCAATCTTTCAGATCGACTCTGGATACGGTTTCGATAGTCGTCAACGTTCGGATCAAACTCGATCGGATTTGAAACTGCCATGGCGTGAGAAACGCTGAGCATCTCTTCCTGATTGTTCAAAAAGCGTTCCTGGCCTTCGTTTCTGGCTCTGTCGATTCGGTGTAGATTGAATTGAACCCTTTGCTTTTCGCGAAGGACGCTAACAATCTCCGTGTTGGGAGCCAAATCTTCTGCCTGACGAACGACCAGATCCGCTTCCGCAAAACGTTGCTCATCAATCAGCTTGTTGTACTCATCGACCAGCTGGTTAAGCTGCTGATCCACATCGAGGCGACGTTGGCGAGTTCGCTCAACAGCGGCCTTGCTTTCCTGAAGCTCTTCTTCATTCTGAATCTGTGAAAGATTCTGCTCGATGTATTCCTGGAACTTGGTGATGTCCCGATCGACCATCTTGAGCAATGGACGGCTGGTTTCAGCAGCCACTTGAGCCGATGCGACTTTCGTTCGCAACATTGACAAGCGTTGCAGTGCTTCGCGCGGATTGTCCTGCAGCATTCGATCTGCAGCCTGACGCTCACGGAAGACTTCCGATTGAAGTCGGGTAAACTCACTCTTGTTCTTCAAGCCATAGCCGAACTCTTCATCGGCTCCTGAAGTCTGAACCAGATCAGGTCGGTTCTGAACTGCCGCAGCTTGCGCGTCCAGATCAGAGAGCTGTGTACGAATCGCATTCTGTGTTGGAGCGTCCAGATCCGAAGGATACTGCATCGCCAACTGGAAGAATTCGCGAGCACGAGCATTGTCATTGGCAGCAACTGCCTCGACGCCCGAACGATACATCTGCTCACCACGATTCGGCGTGCCGTTTTCCTGGAAGTTCTGTGAAAGGCGAACAGGAGGATTTGGGATTGGAGGTGCGACTGGAATGAAGCCATTGAGTCGCTGGCCAGTATCATTGTCAGCACTTGCTTGAACGACCTTGGTCGAGTCAGTCGCTGAATCGTACTTGGCTGGAGCCACATTTTGGCCAAACCCGGTGTCACTCAACGAAGCTTGAACAGGCTTGTTGGCTGATGTCGAAGATGCCTGAAGGCTCAGAGCATTCTCGATTCGCATGTCCAACTGCCATGGTCGAGTTTCGCCTTGTGCGAATTGGTCATCACCAAGGTTGTATGTTTTAGCTTGCTGAACAAATTCTTTCGCCTCTGTGAGGTTGCCCTGATCGACAAGCAATTGAGCTTGAGCCATCAGTCGAGAGACTTCAGCTTTTGGATCAATGGCTTTTTTCGCGACCTGAGGAGCGGCTTGCGTTTCAGCTGTCGGTTGGTCAGCAATGTCAATGATCTGCAACATGCGATCCGGTGTCATGGCAAACGAGCTGAAGTCTACCGAAGTAAACGTTCTGGTTTGCTCGACCAGTATCCTTGCTGTTTGGAAGTCACGGTACTTGACCAAAACTTCAGCCTGCTCCATCAGGAACTTGGCCGCCATTTTGTCATAACCGGAATCTGCAGAACCTTGCTGGTACAGCTGTACCAGTTCGTTCTGGCGAGCGATCATGGCTTCGATCTGCTGGGGTGAATCACCCGTTGTGAAGTCAGCATTGGATTCGCGAGCCAGCCCTACTGCATCCTGAGCTCCCTTGACGTCTCCAATTGCGAGGGCCCGTCTGGCAGTCAGCAGATAGTTCTGCCCGACTACAGGTTGTGCCGTCGTTGTTGATGGTTGAGGAATCGGAGCAACGTTGCCATTGTCGGCTTGGCGTAGCCTGGCAAGTTCCTGGCGTGCCATCTGTGGCGTGTAAGCCAGCGAAACGCCTGGAGACATTTGCTGCTCAGCCATTTCGATGCTTTGCTCGGCAAGAAAAAAGTTTCCACTTTTCATTGCGTTGCTGGCACGTTGAAGCCAATCACCTGGATTGTCTGGCGTCGGCGATTGAACCGCGCCATTGGTTTGAAATCCGGTACCCTGTCCCTGGCTGACAGCGGTTAACATTGGCACGGTTGAAAATGCCAAAGCCATCGCTGAAGTCAGGAGCCTTCTCTGAAGTTGCTTGGAGACTCTCACGCAACTCTCCTTGTCTTGTGACCTTAATTACCCTGCAAATTAAAACTGACAACGGCTTTGCAGGGTGTTACCCCACCAACCATTCAAAGCGTCCGTGCTTTGAGGCTTGCCCGGCACCATCGATAAAGATGAAGCAGCGGCAGTCCGAAGTCAGGCTACGATTTGTTCGTGGGGCGATAATTAGAGACCGATCCAAAACGGGTCAAGATGGATCTGGCTGTTTCGCAAAAGAAATCTTTTCTGCTGGCAAAACTGGGGTTGAACTCGATTTTTTACGAGTGAAAACGCCATTTGTTTTTGACTTTTTGAGTGCGAAATTTTGGTTTTCGCTAAAGTTGTTTGGAGTGTCTGCCGCGGCATGGGCTATCACACACTTCCATCAGAGCATCTTGCGCAGACGTCTTCACGCAGCGCGTGAGACTTTCAGTTTTGTTCTCTGGTTGGTGAAGTTTACCGTTTCCCGAACCTGATAAGGGCTGTTCTTTTCATCGGCGTAGTAGATGCGAACACACATTTCCCCCAGCAATCCGAGGCTAAAAAACTGCACGCCAAGAATCACCGAAATAGCGCCCAATAGCAGTAATGGATTTCCCGTCATGTCGATGCCCGAAACGAGGCGCATCACGAGCGTGGCGGCGAGCGAAACGAACCCCGCACTGGTCACCCAGAGACCCATTTTCCCGAACAGTTTCATGGGGCTCGAAAGGTAGTTCAACATGAATTTGACCGTAATCAAATCCAAAACGACACGGAACGTTCGACCGATACCGTACTTGGTTTCGCCGAATTGGCGAGCGCGATGATTGGTGACCACTTCGATACTTTTGGCGCCCAGTTGATGGGCCAAAATCGGAATGAAACGATGCATTTCACCGTAGAGTTCAATCTGCGACGCAATTTCAAGTCGAATCGCTTTGAGCGTACAGCCAAGGTCGTGAATCGGAAAACCGGTTGTTCTTGAAATCAGCCAATTCGCAATTTTGGATGGTATTTTACGACTGACCAGTTTGTCCTGGCGGTCCTTTCGCCAACCGTGAACGAGGTCATATCCTTCGTCGAGATGTTGCAGCATCATCGGAATGTCGCTTGGATCGTTTTGCAAATCTCCATCAATGGTGACGACGTAATCAAGCGTCGCATGTTGCATTCCGGCGAGCATCGCAGCGCTTTGGCCGTAGTTGCGACGAAACAGGATGAGTTTGACTCTGGGATCCGAATCGGCGAGTTCCTGTAACCGGTGTCTGGTGCCATCAACGCTGCCATCGTCAACGAAAATCAGTTCATAGTGCCGCTCACAATCCTGCATCACCGAAGTCAGTTCGTCGTACATCAGCGGCGTGTTTTCGAACTCATTGAACACCGGAATAACGATTGAAACAGAGGCGTTGGCTAATTCGGCTTCTTCTGGGCGGTAGATTTTCATCGTTTCTCCATGGCTTTTTACGCTGCGACGGTAGCTACATTTGCCTTGAGAGCCAACTTCAATTCGGCTACTGTTGCCGCGTGGCACAGGCCTCTGCCTGTGGATTGCATTTTGACCAAAGGCTCGCCACCTATTTTTCATCACAGGGTCGCTAGCAAATGTCGAATTCAAGTCCAACTATCGCGTCGGGCGCCAGTCGTCCAGTTGCGATGCGGAAACGCGCGGACCTGATTTCCAGGCGGCAATGCTACGAAGGACGCGATTGCTGGGTCGTGAAAGATCCCATCGCGATGAAGTATTTCCGTTTTGAGGAAGAAGAATTTCGACTGCTCCAAATGATCGATGGACAAATGAGTCCCGATCAGATCAAGCGCAAATTCGAGTTCGATTTTTCGCCTCAGAAAATCAGCCTGCAGGAACTTTTCCAGTTTATCGGCATGCTATATCGCAACGCCCTGGTGGTCTCCGAGGCACCCAACCAGGGTCAGTCGCTTCGCCATCGTGCCGTTGAGAACGAAAAAGCAAAACGATGGCAGTCGCTAACAAACATTATGGCGATTCGATTCAAGGGTTTTGACCCTGATGACCTGCTTACGGCATTGAATCCCTGGACGGCCTGGTTTTTCACCTGGCCAGCCTTCTTTGCGGTGTTGTTGTTTGGGGTGGGGGCACTTTCACTAATCGTCACCAACTTCGAAGCATTTCAAAACAAGCTGCCTTCCTTTGAGAGTTTCTTTGCCGCCAACAACTGGTTCCTGCTTGCGGTTGTGTTGGGCACGACCAAAGTGCTACATGAATTTGGTCACGGGTTGGCCTGTAAAAGATTTGGTGGACGCTGTCATGAAATGGGGCTGATGTTCCTTGTGCTGACGCCGTGTCTGTACGCCAACGTCAGCGATTCGTGGTTGCTGAAAAGCAAGTGGCAGCGTGCCTTCATCGCCGCTGCCGGGATGTATGTCGAATTGGTGATTGCTTCGGTCGCTGTTTTCGTTTGGTGGTTCAGCATGCCCGGCCTGGTACACCATCTGGCACTCAACGTGATCGTCATCTGCTCAGTTAGCACTCTGCTGTTTAACGCCAATCCTCTGCTGCGTTACGACGGCTATTACATTTTGGCCGACGTGCTGGAGATTCCAAATCTCCGCCAGAAAGCCACGGCGATGATGAACCGCGTAAGCGGCAAACTGTTTTTGGGAATCGAAACAGCAGAAGATCCATTTGCCCCTTCGCGGCGAAAGTGGCTGTTTATCACTTACAGCGTTCTGGCAGTCGCCTATCGCTGGCTGATCACGTTTTCGATTTTCTGGTTCGTCTATCGTGTACTGGAACCTTACGGGCTCAAGATCATCGGACAGCTGTTGGCAATGATGGCGATTTATGGACTTGTGGGCGCGCCACTGGTCAAACTGTACAAATTCTTTTCCATTCCGGGGAGAACTTCCATGATAAAACCAGTGCGACTGGTTGGAACATTGGCCGCCGTTGGCTTGGTGCTTGGAGCGATCATGTTGATTCCGATCCCGAGGTACGTTTACGGTTGCTTTTACATTCAGCCACGAGACGTGGCAAATGTTTACGTTGAAGATCCTGGCGTCCTTTGGCAAGTCTACGTTCAGCCCAATCAGGCTGTCGAAGAGGGCACGGAATTGATTCATCTTCAAAGTCCGGGGCTGGAACAACAGTTGGCTGAACTCGCATCGGAAGTTCACAACGCCGAGGTGGAGTTGGGAATCGCTCAGCGTGCTGAGATGACGCGAACGGTCGGACAGATAACTCCTGTCGAAGCACGGGCTGCTTACGATACGGCAGTTGCCAACTACGACAAGAAACTTGAGGATAAGGAACGTCTGTTGATCAAAAGTCCACGAAAGGGCTTTTTTCTGGCCGGGCATCGAAAACCGGCCCCCGATGCTGATTCTGGTTTACTTGACGGTTGGCACGGTACGCCGCTGGAGCCACGCAACATCGGTTGTTCAATGGATCGACAAACCATTGTTGGCCAGGTCGTACCCGACATGAGCAAGTTCACCGCTGTTTTGGCGATCGACCAATCGGAGATTGAGTTCATTCGTAGCGACCAGCCGGTCAAACTGGTTTCATGGCAGGATCGTACGAAATTGCTCGAATCAACCACTGGCCAGATTTCTCCCGTGAAAATGAAGATCGCTCCCAAGGGCCTTGCCAGTCGATACGGCGGCTCTCTGGTGACACGACAGAATTCCGATGGTGATGACGAGCCGCTGAGCACGACCTACATGGTGAACGTTCCCATCGATTTGGACGCTGAGGATGTGGTCGTGTTTCCAGGCAGCACGGGCGTCGCGAAAATTCGAACTGGAAGTCAGACTGTCGGAACAAGGGTTTGGCGGCTGGTTTGCCAAACGTTCCAGTTTGAGCTTTAGTTCACCAACACAACAGTTTCCTGAGTCAGGTAAGCAAACGACGCTGGCGCGTTGAAAGACATTGATGTCGGCGGCGACAACACAAAGCCCGAACCTTTCGCGACAGGAGCGCTCTGACATTCTGTTACAATTCAGCTACCAACAATTGAGCTTTGGGGCACAGGAGGTTCCTTTTAATCTGGTAAATTACCTCCCGCCCCTCTTTTTTTATGATCGACGCAACAATCCGACTATTTAACGCGGTCCACGTCGAGCATCGCAACGATGCGACTGTGTCGATCGAGACTTTGGAAGCAACGATCCCCTTTGGCTACGTGCTTGATGCCGCCATTTCACCGGACCGAACGACGCTTAAAGCACTCAATAAACGGATTGGCATTTCGGGCGAACAGGCGAACGCGACTTTTCACAAGTCCTGGGAAAAAGTCCGTAGTGCCAAAATGGAGCAGCTCGTCCTGGAGCAAATAATTCATTACGTGACCACCTACGGGTTTCACAGCATAGGAATTTACAATCCAGCTTCGGTCTACATTCCCAATGAGAAGCTTGAAGTTCCCAAAATAACGGATGACTTGTCGCTAACCTACGTCCGTGGTCTCACCGCCGATCAGCTGCTGGCTGAAATTGTCAAGCTTGGGAGTGGCGTTGCACTCCATGAAGATTCGCTCGACGACATCATGACGATTGTCCAGACGTTGCGATTCGATCCGGACTTTGTCGATCGAATTGGGAACCATGAACTTCAAGCGAGGCTTTGCGGATTCTATCGTCGGGTACCCGAGGACCCGGTCGCTTTTCTGCGCTACCTGGTCTATCGAGTGACGGATTCTTCCTTGCTGATCAAGAACGATAACTTGATTGCCTTGATCAAAGCAGCTGGACCTGCGCAGTATCGGATTCTCAACAAACTAATCCTCAGTGCTCCTGCAGACCTTGCATCGATCTTCTATCGATTCAAGCCAATCTTTTTGGCGCTGAAGTCGGTTGCCAGGGACAGGACTTTTTTCAACCGTCTGCGAAAGAAGGCGGTCAAACTTCATCGCCCGCTCCCGATTGACTATCTCAATTCGGTGACCGGGCAGATCAAGAAAGGTGTTCTTGATTTTGATGAGCTTGCGTTGCGAGTCAGTAAAGCAACGGTGTTTCGTAAAATCCGGCTGGCCTATGCTTTGCAGTTTCGGCTCAATGCCGGCCAGAGCATCGTCTACGCAGTACGCAATGGAACGGGATGGGCCACTGAGTTCGAGTGGCCAGAGGAACTGCATGGACCAACATCGCAAGCGTTTAACATAGTTTTTGATTCATTGATCGAATCGCTTCGTCCACAAGTCGAAGGGAAGGAAGTTTTCATTCCTTCATCGGTTAGTTATGCGCTTCCGGCGACCGAAAAACAGTTCGCTGGTCCTTTCCCATTTGGAAGCTATGTAACGACTTCACAGGACACGGTGTTTGGGATTCATTGGTTCAATCTGGAAGACCATTCGGTCGATCTGGATCTTTCGCTTTTGTCTACGACGGGAAAGATCGGTTGGGACGCCAGGTATCGCGATGAAACGGCATTGTTCTCTGGCGACCTTACTGATGCGCCGCTTCCAAAAGGAGCAACGGAAATGTTTTATGTAAAAAACGGCATCGCACCGCATCTTGTGATGTGCAACTACTACAACTTCCGCGCCGAAAACCCGGTAGAAGCGAAGATCATTGTTGCCAATGAGGCGCCCAAAAAGCTGACTGAAAACTACATGGTTGACGTGAATCACATCGTTGCCAAAGCTGATATTTCAGTAACCAAAAAACAGACGATTCTGGGTCTTGTTTTGACTGTTGACGGACAAACCCGTTTCTATTTTGGGAATTTGGGTGTTGGATGTGGGATCAGTGCCCAAGCCAAAGAGCACACGGAACACGCGCGAACGTATATGACTGATCGTTTTGCGACGGCTCTGGATTTCAGGGAGTTGCTTGTCGCTGCCGGAGCAACTGTTGTCTCTGACGAACCAGTCAGGGAACCGTTCATCAACCTCTCTCCGGAGAGCCTGACCAAATCCAGTATCCTGTCGCTGCTCCAGCCAGCCAGTTCTTAGCGATGCGGCCCGGTTTTCGTGGCCGAAGTTCGAAGAACTCCGTCGGGCAGAGTTGAGAAACATCGTGGCACAGGCACCGAACCTTCGGATTCCAATTTTGTCACAGCATGTACGAAAACGGTGTCTTTCTGCAATTTCGTTTTTTGCTAGAATAGTGGTCAGCCCGGATAGTAAGCGAATGGTTAGCGGCTTCCTTGGAAAGGAAGTGCCGGTTTACCGGTTGCGAGTTCGAATCTCGTGCTATCCGCTGCAAACAGAAGCTCGTCATTGATTACTCAACGGCGAGCTTTTTTCATTACACTTCAATCGGTTTTTCCCGAGCGAGTAATGTGAGTCTCAGGAAGTTAACGACCTGATTTGCCGTTCGCGCCTGTCGCATTGACGAATGGCCGCCAAGTCGAAATGTCTGAACCAGCGGTTGATCCTGATCTGCAAACGCGATCGCGGTGGTGAAGTTTCCAATGGAACTGTCCTCCGGGTCGCCTTCGAGTCTTCCAATCGCGATGCCGATATCGCTTCCATTGTTCTGGCGTATCCTGATGGCGCACTGCTGGACCGGCGACAGATTGCCATCGGCACCACTCCCCAGCCACTGTTGGGGCGTTTGGCTGTCTATCGAAAGATGGGAATGCAGCAATTCAGATTTGCCCGGTGGAATTCCGTCGCGAAGAAGGCTCGCCGGAGCGCCGCCGAACTGGAAATCGACAACTGAAACAGAATGATCCTGCTTTGTGATCAGATTTGCAGTTACCTGGTTCAGTTGATCGTCATTCTCGCCGAACACGACTTCTCCCAACGTCTCGCGAATGTAGTTGACGGTCGAATCAATTTGACGCTGACATTCTGCTTCCGAGTTACCAGTGGCGGTGATTCGAAACGAGATCACAGACATGCTGGCCGTGATTCCAACACGCGGTTCGCGGTCACGTGCAATCAAGTCAGGCATTCTCGATTCGGCTTCGCTTTCACCGACGCCAAAGCATCGCAGCACATGATGGCGAATGATCTTCCTTGACTCCGACATCGCTGCGATTTCGTTTGCGACGTATGTGTCCCACATTTTTTGCATCTCGTAAGGGACACCCGGCATCGCGAAAATTCTGGACTTCCCGGTTGCAAAATCGACTCCGGGGGCGGTCCCTTCTTCGTTGTGGATCGTTTTGCCTCCGCGAGGAAACTGAGCCTGAAGTCGGTTGACTGGCGACATGATCCGTTTGTGACGCGCAAAAATGGACTCGATATGTGCCAGCGCAGCCTCATCAGTTTCCAGCTCAACTTCTGCGGCATTGGCGATTGCCTGTCGAGTCAGATCATCTTTTGTGGGTCCAAGTCCGCCCGTCATAACGACGATATTGGCGCGATCAAGGGCAGTTCGAATGACGTCTGTCTGACGCTGTAGGTCGTCACCAACGGTGGAGTGAAATGCGACTTCGATGCCCAGATCGTTCAGCTGTTGAGCCAGCCACTGCGAGTTGGTGTCGAGTCTTTGGCCGGAGGTCATTTCGTCACCGACGGCGACAATTTCTGCGATTGGCGATGTTTCAGTTTTCATGTCCCAATGATACCCGGAAGCCCGACACAAACTAACCGCGCACAAAAAAAGCCGCAGCTCATTCGAGCCACGGCTTCTAAATGGTGTTTGTTACTCTAGAAGTTACCTCCGCCACCACCGCCGAGACCACCGCCGAATCCGCCTCCAGCAGCACCACCGGTACCGCCACCGGCACCACCCGCTGCGTTGCCAGCACCGCCCAGAATGTTGAAAGTCGTAACTTCGGTAATCGTATTCAGGTTGGGGACAGCACTAACGAGCACGTATAGACGATCAGCTGTTGTTGCATGGTTCACGTTAAGAGATGTACCCGTTGGAAGGGTCGTAATTTGAGGCTGGTAACCAACGACGCTTGGTGAGAATGTAGAGAACGGAGCATTGTTTCCACCGTTGCCGTTAAATCCACCGAAAGGATCATCACCACCAGCACCGCCAACTTGCTGTGCGAAGTAGCTTGGAGTCGTGATAAAACTTGACATCGTTTGAGCCAAAGTGGTCTGCTTGATCGCTAGCTTCTTGCGAGCCAGCGTTTCCAAAGTGTGATGGTCAAGGTCATCCGTTCGACGTCCCTGGTCCAATTTGAAAAGTACGATCGCGCCTTTGGCGTCCAGCTTGACAGCCTTTTCCAAACTTGCTTCCTGATCGGAATGGAAGTGATTGTGGATGGCAACATTGACTTTACCTGCGGTTACTTCGCCCATCATGCGACGGATGACCAGTCGATAGTCGCCCGAGAAACCTTTGGGAAGAACGTATCGTTCTTTCCTCAAACCCGAATTGACCTTGCCGATTGAGTAAACGTCACCGTAGTGCACGCCACCGGCAGTTGTACGCGGATTAAGTCGCGAGCAAATCGTTCCGCCTGGCTCTTCGATAAAGATGTCGACATCGCCATCGCCTGTCCATGTAACTTCAATAAAGGAGTCACGATGTTTGGCTTTATCGATTTCAGCTTCGAATGCAGCCAGTTCCTCTGTCTTGTTGCCTTTGACGAAAGTGGATTTGACTGCAGCAGCCGCATAGCGAGCCCGCTTCATCAATTCCGGCTTGTCTGGCCACTCATGTGACAGAACTCCAATCGAAGCCCAGTGCATGCCAGCAATATGGTTATTTCGTTCCGCAATGGACAAGCCAATTTCATACGGTTGTGGCAGTGAAGGATTTGTCTTTGCGAGATCTTCCAGGACACGAAGTGATCGATCGATCATTCCGTTTTTCGACATGTAGATGGCTGCAATCATGGCGTCCTGCATGTCGTCCGAAAGGTCGACCGCAGACATGAGCGCTCGCTCGATTTCGCTATTTGGACGACCGATGATTTGCATCGACAGACCCAAAGCTTGAAACATCCAGGCTGAATCGCCCTGGTTGTTTCGAATAGCACCGTTGATCAACGCAACAATCTCTTCGTGACGTTGCTCTTTTACCATGTGTCGCACGGTTGAGCGAACAGCCTTTGATTCTGGCGTGTTTGACTTGAAATACGCATCCCAGGCCACAGTTGGATCTGCGGAAGGAGCAATCTCGATGAGGTTGCCGGGCTTGAAAGAAACGGTGCCCTCTTCAACCTTCTTTGGTGCTTCTTCGCCCATGGAGAAACTGCCGACTTTTGCATCCTGAATACAGAATACGCCGCCGCCCTGACCGCCACCGAATCCGCCGCCACCCTGGCCACCGAATCCGCCGCCACCGAATCCGCCGCCACCCTGGCCGCCGCCACCGAATCCGCCGCCACCGAATCC
>CAYUNP010000007.1:15246-20979 GCA_964446085.1 uncultured Pirellulaceae bacterium | reverse complement strand
CCGCCGCCACCGAATCCGCCGCCACCGAATCCACCACCGCCGAGTCCGGCTGTTGGGCTGGAACGAGGAGCAACAAGGTCACCAACGTTGTAGACATCAGTTACCAGGAAGTCAGGCTCATTTTCGTCATCGATTGAGATGATCAACAGGACTTCGTCTTTGACAACGTAAGTCGCATCAAGTTCCTTGAGCATCGCCCGAAGTCCCTTGCTCATCGTAATGTTTGAAAGGTTCACTTCAACTTCGGTGTCCTCATCAAGGACTCCGTCAAGGTTTTGATCGATCACGATGTTAACTCCGAGATCATTCTCCAACTGAGCTTGTACATCGCTAAAAGGGTCGCCATCAAACGACAGAGTGTATGGCTCATCGAGTCTCTTGAGCAGTTCAGCTTCCTGTTCAGTACCAGCCAAACGCACATTGTCATACTTTGCACGGAGCGCTTTTTTCTCGATCCACTCTTCAGCATCGGGGAACACCAAAGGTGGGTTGCCCGAGATCGGATAACTGGCTTTGTAAATTTCGCGAACCGCCGAAGTGAACAGGCGTTCTTTCTCGCTGCGAATTTTTAGCAACTCAAAGTGAGTGCGAGCAATTCGTCCACGAGTAGTAATCAGTGTCGCTTCAGGACGATTGGGAAACGCTTCAAAGACAGAGTCTGCAACGGTTTCTGCAACAACGAAGTTGCCTTCCTGCATCAGCGATTTGTACTGTCCGAGCAATCGAGCCAGCTTTTCTTCGTTTCTTTCATAGTTTTGATATTCGCTACGAATCGAATCAGCAGCGGCCTTGTTACGGCTGGCAAGCTGTTGATCCTGATCGTATTCGAGCTTGCTACTGGTTGCCGAAACAAGCGATGATTCAAGACGATGGCGAAGTTCCGATGCCGTGCCCTGAGTCAACTCAGGCGTTTGTTCAACGACTTCCAACATGTTCTTTAAACGATCGATCGCAGCTCCAGGATTCGTTCGCGTCTCCTGAAGAGCTCGCTCTGTTTCAAATTGAACCTGCTTGCGAAGCTTCTCATTGATGATCCGGTCGCGATCTTCAACAGTAAGAATGTCATCCCGGAAATTTTTGCGTTCTGCTTCGAGAAGAATCTGGCTGTAGTTGCTTTCAGATCCAAACTGGAGTGGTGCCGTGATTACCTGATCAGGAACTGGAATGACTTCTGGTGTGCCAATGACAGGCTCACCGATGATTGAGCCCGGTTGCTGCTGATTGGGAGCAACTTCCAGTGGTGAATCGTCGATTTCAATCTGAGGAGTGCCTTGAGAAGTGTCCTCGGCTGGCGCGTCCAGACCAAATGGATCATCGTCAACTGGCTCTTCATCAATCGTCGGGAATCCTTCTTCCTGAAGACGGTATCGAGCTGCCAAAGCAACACGGCTTTCTGCCTTTGGAGCTGCAGCAGCAATTGCTGCTGTTCCCGAAGTCGAGTTGTTTCCGCCAAGCAATTCCAGATCGATGGCATTCTCATCAACGACTCGTGCATACTCAATCAAACCAGTAGAGCCAACAGTCGGAAGTGAAACTCCGCCGTCTTTACGAACTTCCTGAAGCATCTTTGGAAGGAACGCAAATTCGCCCTTGGCCGTCTCAGGCTCAATGGACCATGACTTGGTGACCTGCTGGCCGTTCATGATACCTGTCAGCTCCATGTTCAGAGCGTCGCGATTTGAAATCGATCCGATCAGAATCGTGTCGCGATCCGTTCGCATCGGAGGACATTTGCCAGGATAGATCTCAACAAGGTGCTCAGGAAGCTTTGCGGTTTGAGGCCAGAACACAGAACCGTGTACAGTTTCTGCAAGTGTCGTGGCGCCGTTGTTGACGGAAGCTGCTGCGTCTGTGTCGACGACAATGTTTCCGCCAGAGTTGTTGGCAAGTGCCGCCAACAGGGCAATGTTTCTTTCAGGGCCGATCGCGAAACTGGAAACTGAAATCTGCTTTTCAGCCAGCTGCTTGACGGCTTTGGTGAACGAGTCGGTGTGCAGGATGCCCGCACGGCTAATGCCATCGCCAATGTAAATGACATTGCGATTGCGTGTGTTGTCGTCGTCGAAGCCTTCAATCGCTGTTTCGATCATTGACTCCATGTCTGTGGAACCAAGAGCAACACGATTGTTCAGGTTCTCGATTGCGATCTGAACCTTCTGATCAAGAGGGTTGGCGAAATCACGCAGTAGTGCCACTGCTTCCAAATCGACAGCAAAGATGCGAATCCGGTCGTCGCCGCTTAGGTTGCGAACGAAACCGCGAAGCATCGCAATCGAGTCTTTCTTGTACGCGCCCGTTTGACTGGCTGACGTATCAACAAAAACCAGAATGTCGCTGGCTCGTTGCTTGTCCTGGCTTTCAGGTCCGATGCTCAACGCAAACGAAGTTTCGCCGGCATCCTCAAATGTCGCCATGCGAGTTGGCGATGCATTTTCAATTTGGACTGCCTGAACTGCAAAGGGGCTTGCCACGAAAGACAAACCAACCATTGCAACAAAAATTCCCCGAAGCGCGACTGTGGCCGTGCGTATCGACATGATCTACTCCAACACGAATTATTGAGGGCTCATCTCCCTCACGATTACACCTGTCAAAAATTGCAGAAACAGGCTGTCTCAAGTTTATTTGAGGCTCGAAGCGATGCGAACAAAAAATGTTCAAAAACCGCTTACAGCTTCACTCAGGCTACCTATTGTGAAGGCGACCCCAGCATTCTCCTTACTATGCAACCCCTGTGCCAAGAGCGATTATGGGAAAACCGCCGGGTTTGGGATGCAATTGCCCCGTTTTGATACACTTCCATGCGCAAAAATGGGCAACTTTGCCTTGATCGGACGACAGGTGAGGTCTGACACAGCCAAAACCGCTATCGAAACCTGGTTTAACCACCCAGACGTTTTCAAAACTGGTCAGCGTGTCACTATCAGCTGGAGAATCCTTGCCTGCTGTTCGTGTTGCAACAGGAAGCAGTCGCTACGACCGTCACAGAGAGAGGAACCCAAACCTGGAATTCGGTTCCCCTCTGCTGCCTCTTAGTAGACCGCTCGAATGCAGTCATCAAACATTCGTGTCATCCGATGTGGAATTTGTTGGATCGGAGTGATGCAGGTTTGTACGATCCCATGAATCTCCGTTGAGATGAAATTCGTTACCAACGTTATGTCCGACACCGATTCGACACCCCAGAGAAGCACTGGAGCGGTGTGCTTCTTCTGAGATCGAACTCGAACGACTTTCGTTGGAGGCATTAACTGGAATCGGCTATCGTGCCAATAACTAAACAGGTCAACCCGAGCCCTGTGGCCAACAGAGGGCTGGTAATCAAATTTCCATTTGCGGGTACTCTTCGGCAGATAGACAAATTGCCCGATGGCTGGTTTGGCAACACTTTTCAAAGAGCTCGCCTTGAACTTCTCGGCCCAGTTGAATGCGTTTTCCAGTTCTCGTGGAGCTCGATCGGGTTCAGAGAGATACTCGCAGTAGCCCGGCGGCATAAAATCACTGCCCTGTACGATTGCTCCGCTGAGATGAAACGAAAGCGAGAAACAGAGTGCCAAGTACAAATAGCATATCGATGTTCGCCTCATTGGATGGAAGTCTCCATAGAAAGTTGAGTATCCTTGGGATACCAGTGCAATCGTCCCATCATCGGGTTTGCCTGTTATGGAAAAGCTGCAAATCAGATAAACGCTATTGGTTGCGTATGACTTTTACGGTTTGTCGTGGTCGTGCGCATCGCGGACCGACCAGAACCGTTCTGGCAGGAGCGTGTTAAATCTGTAGGCTGCTTGCCGAATGATTGATTCGCCTACTGGTCGGTGAGTCTTCCGCGTTATAATTGAGTTCGATTCGAAAAGTCTGACAAAGGAAATCAAATGAAAGCCAATCTGATAATGTGTTTCGCCTGTGCGTGCATTGGCGGATTGATGGCCATCTCCTTCAATCGCGGAGGCCTTGAACCTTCCGTTTCGGCGCAGATCCAAATCGAGACGCCGCCCAGGGTCGCACCCCTCGCTGCCGAAGGTCGACGTTTCAGTCCTGAAGAACTCAATAATATCTCCGTCTACGAAAAGGCGAATCGAAGCGTCGTGAACATCAACACGACCACGTTCCGAAGAGGCATGTGGTTTGGCGATCCGGTTCCCGAGGAAGGTAGCGGTTCTGGTTGGGTCATCGATAAAGAAGGCCATGTCGTGACCAATCATCACGTCATCGTTGGCAGTGATGTCACGGTGACCCTGGCAGATGGCGATCCAATTCCCGCAGAGGTCATCGGCGCCGACAAGCAGAACGATATCGCGGTACTCAAGATCAAAGCCGATCCGGACCGTTTATTTCCCGTTAGCTTTGGTGAATCGTCCGACTTGCGCGTGGGCCAGAAAGTCCTGGCGATCGGAAATCCGTTTGGACTGGAGCGAACTCTGACCGTGGGGATCGTATCGAGCCTTGGTCGAACGCTTCGTTCCAAGACAAAGCGACTGATCAAGGACGTAATCCAGATCGATGCGGCTTTGAATCCTGGCAACTCGGGCGGACCCTTGCTCGACAACGAAGGCAAAGTGATCGGCATGAATACCGCCATCAAAACGCTAACCGGAGAGAATACGGGAGTCGGATTCGCGGTTCCAGTTAATACAATCAAGCGAATCATTCCGCAACTGATTGAGTTCGGCCGTCCGATTCGGGGTACGCTGGGGATCGATGTGTTCTTCAAAATCGAAGGCGGTCTGGGAGTCGGCCGAGTCGTTGAAGGGGGGCCCGCTGAGGAAGCCGGCCTTCAAGGGCTCCGTGTTGAACGAGTTCGTGAACGTCGTCGAGACGGGTTCGTGGTCGAGTACCTTCGTCCCAATCGGGAAGATACGGACAAGCTGATTTCAATTGCCGGACGGCAAATCAGATCGACAGACGACTATCAGGCAGCGATGGACAGTCAGAAGCCGGGTGATGTCGTCGAAGTTGTCTGCGAGCGGGCCGGTGTAACACGAACGGTCAGAATTCCGCTGGGTATCGAACAATGAACCATTTCGCGGTCATCATTGCTGCAGCCGGAAGTGGCACCCGGTTTCAATCCGGCCAGCAAAAGAAAACCTACGCGATGCTCGACGGCAAACCTGTCTGGCGACATAGCGTAGAACGATTCGCAGAACGGGATGATGTCGAGCAGGTTTTAATTGTCGTCTCGCCGGAGGACCATGCCTGGTTCGTGGAAACTTATGGCAACCTGCTTGCTGCATTTCGGGCTGATGTTGTCGCTGGAGGGGCAGAGCGTTTTGATAGTGTTGAGAACGCTTTGTCGAAAGTGCGTGCAGGCATCGATTTCGTGGCGGTTCACGATGGAGCCCGACCTTGTATCAGCAATGCTTTGCTGGAACGTGTCTTCTCAACGGCGCGACTCAAGGGCAATGCTGTGCCAGCGGTTGCCGTCAGCAGCACGATAAAACGTTCGGCCAATGGAGAAGTTGTTGATGCAACGGTTGATCGCAGTGAACTTTTTCTTTCCCAGACTCCGCAGGTCTTTCGTGTTCAGGAACTGCGAAGCGCGTTTTCCAGGCGAGGCGAATTCCAGCCCACCGACGAGGCTCAGCTGATGGAAATGCTTGGTGAGACCGTTCACCTGGCCGAAGGCTGTCCCTTGAATTTGAAAATTACAACACAGCAAGATGTTGACTTTGCAGAAGCGGCTCTGGTTTCCCTGCATCGTTCCAGCGCGAAACCGATACACTTCGACGGCCC
>CAYUNP010000007.1:7951-15146 GCA_964446085.1 uncultured Pirellulaceae bacterium | reverse complement strand
CATTTTAGTAGGTCCAAAAATACTCCTGGATCTTCACCGCATCATTCGTCTGAGTCAGCCCAAGTTGCAACAACACTCTTGCCTTGGCCGGGTTCAACTGATCTGAAACGACAAAGCCCATCGTGTCGTCGTCGACTTCCTGATTGCGAAGCACTGCACCGCTACTGCTGCGCGTGCTGCGAACGATTACGATGCCCTGCTCTCTTGCTTCACCCATTGCCGCGATCGCCAGTTTCGACGCGTTTCCGTTGCCAACGCCGGCCAGCACAATTCCTTTGACACCCATCCCGATTGCAGCACGAATCAAATCGCCATTCATGTTCGAGTGAGCAAAGATCACCACGACGCGAGGAAGTTCCTCAATTGAGCGAATCGAAAAAATGCTGTTTGTCGTGTGTTTTTTCAGGGGCTTGCGATACATGCGAAACGAGCCGTAATGAAGTGCGCCCAGCAAACCCATGTTTGGTGACTCAAAGGTTTGAACCGTCAACGTATTTGTTTTGACGACTTCCCGTGCTCCGTGGATCGAATCGTTGGCCACGACCAGAACTCCGTGTCCGCGTGCTTTGTCGGAGGCAGCAACAGCGACCGAGTTGTACAAATTCAATGGCCCATCAGCGCTCAGGGCTGTCGCTGGTCGCATTGCCCCGGTCAGAACGACTGGCTTGTCACTATCCACAACCAGATTCAGATAAAACGCGGTTTCTTCCATCGTGTCCGTGCCGTGAGTGATCACCACACCGGAAACTGAATCATCAGAAAGATACTTGTCCAACTCCTGAGCCAACTGCATCCAGACGACATCGTTCATGTCCTGGCTGCCAATGGACGCAATTTGAATCCCGGTCATGTTCGCCAGACGGCTTGCTTCGGGCACCGCCTTGATCAGCGATTCAACGGGAACTTCGCCCGCTTGATAAACGCCGTCGTCGCCAGCCGAAGCCGCGCCTGCGATCGTTCCTCCAGTTGCCATAACGACGACGTTTGGAAGCGGTGAGGATTTCTCTGTCGAACTCATTGAATGAACACAACCTGATTTCAAAGCGTAGAATTAATCGTAGGCGCCTGTATCAGCGAAAACGTTTCCAAAGTTGTCGCTGAGAAATCGATAGCCCGCGACGGCCCACGTTCCCGATTCGTCGGGTCGAGCATCGAAGAGCATCACGCCAGTCTGCCGAAATGGGCTTTGGGTGAAGGTCAACGGACGCTCAAGGAACGGAAGTTCACGAACGCTGGTCAACTCTGCCATTCCAAAAGGTTGACGGAAGCGACCAATTCGGACGTTGCCCAGCCTCGTACCATCGATTTGCATCCAGACATCAACGAATCTGGCCTGGCTTTGGGCGAAGTCGAACTCAAGAATGTACTGGATGTCTTCGGCAACGAACCCCTTCGCGGCGAGGCGGGCTCGTCGAAAACCGGTTCCGTCGTTGATGTCGCCAAGGGTAGTTCGATTTAAATCGTCTTGCGAAAACCATCCCGAATCCAAATGGAAAAATCCGGTCACGCCTGCAGTTGGGAACTTGTTGGATTCGTCTTCGCTTTTGTTTTGGTCTTCCTGATCATCGATCAGGAAGGTTTGACTGGTAATTACCTGTGACGATGGATGCGCTTGGATATCGCTCAGATTCCAGACGCGGGGGTGATCGGATGGGTGCTGAGCGTGAAAGTCCTGCCCAACAACAAACATGTTGTTGCCCAGAAGCAGAAATGCCAGACAACCAAACCAACAAATTTCGACGAATTTCATAGCAGGAACAAGGCTTCATCCATGAAACAAAAACGACTGTTCTTTAGCAAATTTGGGTGGCGCGGCAAAGATCCGTTTTGACAGCATTTGGAATCGACTCGAGGCAACAGCTGTATGAGGTAGGTCCCTGGATACGGATTTGTGCGGGTGATTCGCCATCGAAGTACTTCGTTTGAGGCTTTCTGTTAGAAAACGTCAGCAAGTTGAAGAATATTTGGCAGATATGTGTGGTAAACGGAATCTTAAAAGACAGTCCCTTTTGCCCCACAAATTCACCACAGTATCATGCTGTTAACCATAAAAGAGTGTTCAACGCTCTGGCCTGACCCAAGTCGTTCCCTGGCGCCAATACCAGCAATTTCAAACTCGCCCGCACGGGTGCGGACAGGAAGCGGAGCTCCAATCGCGTCGCTCAGCGGGGAAAAAACATTCGGCCAGAGTCGCATCGATTCTCCTCCCCGGCCGTTCGGTCCCGTCATGATCCGACTTGTCGGTGCATTGACATTCAAGCTTTCCATTCCCGGGAATTCTGCAGCCACCAATCGATTTCAGCTGGCTATGGATACCGATACCGGCGACGCCTCAAAGGCTCTGGTTGCGAAATACGAGCGAGATTTTTATGGGCTAACCTGGGAAGGCAATGCTGGCTTGGACGAGGACGTGATCAACTTGTTCCAGGAAGGCAAGATCAGACACCCACTTCTTAACGTCGCATGGGCCGACATCGAAGATACAAACTGGCGCAATACTAATTAGAACTTACTTTCAAATCTCAAAGCGAAAAAACAATGTTCGAACATACCTACTGGACGTTCTGGTTCTACAAAACTGACACCAAATCAATCGGTTTATCGTTTACGAATCGAGGTCCCAAACTCTCTTTTGAAACACGTTCTACGGAGAGCATCGAGGACGAATCCGAGGTTGCTGATGAATCTTCGGTCCACGCGAAAGAATGAAGCTTCGCGTTATGAACAACGTTCGGGACCGTCTGCTGGTAAAGATGACGCCAACGGCTGCATGGGCATTATTGGGTTTTGGACTGATTCTGATCGTATCCTGATCCCCAATGGCATCGTCAAACTACGTATACGCTTGCACAAATAAAGGCGATCGGCCTGGATTGGACAACGGTCCGATGTTCACTGAAGCATCGACCAAAGAAATCAGCAGCATCCTCGAGTCATGGATCCGCCCAATCCAATTGGATACCACGTGAACCGTGTTCGCGTTTTTCCGCCGTTGAGATACCCGCCTCCGCTCATGTGGATACGCGTGACTGACCCAGGGATTTAACCACAGAGGGCACGGAGCTACAGAGGACCTACGCGCGATGACTCTGTGGTAAAAAAATCTGCATGTTCAAACTTCTGCATCAGGCCGTTAAAACGAATTGAAGGGCGAAATTTTGTATTGGATACCTATGACACGGTCGAAGGCGTCAAAAAGGCGATCGACGTCGGCAAACGATTGCGAAAACAAGGGCATGAAATGGTCGGCGTCCGCCTGGATTCGGGAGACCTTGCCTATTTGAGCATCGAAGCCAGAAAGCTGCTGGATGAGTCAGGTTTTCCGGATGCCGTCATTGTCGCCAGCAACGATTTGGACGAGCATTTGATCCAAAGTCTGCGGCATCAGGGCGTAATCTTAGCTGTTCACTTATATTATATGTAAGATATGTCAATGTACACTCTATCTGTAAACCTGATTCATACTCAGTAACTTCCACCAGACGATTTTGCGTCTGGACAATCCCCATAACTATCCGGTGGGGCCACTGTCCTTGCATCAATTGGAAGGACTGAACCGACTTCAAAAGAATCATACTTCATGAGCAACATTGGAACATCCAGGAAACACTGGTTTGTCCGCGGGATCGCGGGTGGGTTCATGTTGTTGGCCGCATTGAACGCGATCTCATGGTTCTATCTATCGAGCGGCTGGACCGATCTTTGCGGGGCGACTCTCAACGCAGACTCGGAAGCGATTGGATTTCCGTTTGAAATTTGGCGAGAGGGTACATCCTATAACGGCGGCTGGATGATCAATTTTCCGTCGTTTGGTCTGAATCTGTTAGTGGCTGCCGCCATTTCAATCTGCGGAGGATTCATTGCGATGTCCGTAGCTCCTGTATTCAATCGAATCATTGCAGAGTTTGAAACGACGTCCGAGCCGCCTCGCCGGCTCAAGTTAACATTTTCAGTCCGCGGTCTGTTTGTGGCAACGACAATCGCAGCGGTTTCCCTGGGCGTCACGCGAATGCTGGGAGTATCGCCCTGGTTGTTGGGAGCGATTTATTTTGCGGGTCCCCTGGTGCTGATCCTGATCGCGATGGCTCCCGTTGGTTTGCAGTGGGAGCAGCGAATGGTGATCCTGGTTGCTTTCGCGATTATCATGCTTGTTGGCAGCGTGATGATTGGAACGAAGATGGGCATGGAGTTCGATCGCGTTCTTTTCGGCGTGTTTATCTGTTGGGTTCCGCAGAGCGTTTTCGCTGCCGCGATTTCCCTGGCATGGAGCGCGATGCCGACGAGAACTTAAGTTCGAAAAAGCCAGGCCAACCATGAAGTGGCGAACCTATTGATCTCGATAGCGTTGGCTACCGAGCAACAAGACCTTCTTCTCACGTTCGGTCAAACTGTCCTGCCCCGATTCAGTGATCTTCTTCAGAACCTCGTCCAACTGTTCGTCGAAACGATGATCCGCTTTGGTTTTTTCCGCTTTGGGTTTTTTCGGCGGACTGGAATTTTCATTCTCGTTGTAGACACTGAGATTGGACTTTCTGATCCTCGCATTTTTGCCACCGACGTTACTGGCTAATCGTGAAGCTCGATTCCAGTAGGGAAGCAGTCGCCAGTCGTTTTTGTAGTACAGATAGCCAAACAACAGACCGCCAAGATGAGCCGCGTGCGCGACGCCGGTATGCGTCGCTGTTCCCGAAAGCGTAAGCAGCACCGGGTGCAAATCGAAAATCACGTAGATCAATAACAGGTAGCGAATCTGAATCGGAAACAAAAAGTATATATGGATCGTGTGGTTGGGGTTCCACATCGCAAACACACATACCACGGCCATCACGGCGCCGGACGCGCCAATCGCGCCGTGTCGATCTCCAGTGAACAATTCCAGCCCAATGAATGCAAAGCTGGCCACAGCTGCAGCGACAAGATAGAAACAGAGGAATTCCTTTGAACCGTAAGTCGACTCAACGAACTGCCCAAACCAGAACAGAAACAGCATGTTGAATACGATATGAAAAATGCCAATTCGGTCATGACAGAACGCACTGGTGATCAACCGCCATACCTGCCCCTTCTTGAGCACCTTTTCGGTGTCGAGTTTCAACCAGTCCTGGACGACTGAGATTGGCGCCGCCGATTGAACCAGTTGCTCGGGATCAATACCTCCGAAGCCCTGCATCGGATTGCCATCGGTGTCGTAGAATTCCTCTTCGCCATAAATTGCTTCTTCTTCCTGAATCGTCTGACGGATTTGATCAATTTGGGGCTGAACATCAGCCAGCTTGGCCGGCCGTGTAAAGAACATTTGTGCAATGAAGACAACGACCGTGACGATCAGAATCTTTTTGCACATCGGCGCATCGAGCATGAAGCCACCCGCACCGCCGCGCGTGTAGGAACCATCCCGGAAATATTCGCGGTTTTCGAATCCCATTTGAAACCATCATTGGATCGTCATGAATCAGGAAAATTCATTTGACTCAATTGTTGTCTCGAGTTGAAGATGTTTCTAACCCAATCGCGAAATTTTCATCAAGCTTGATGCAAGAAAGAGGAGACGCCTGATCATGACCCGGCGCGTCACTGAGGGATCGATTCCTCGCTGAGGCATCGGGTTGCGATTGGCAAAGAACTTCTCGCTAGCCGCTCAGTGTAAGTGACGTCCAGGTGCCAAAGTCTGCACCTTTCACTTCTCAACACTTTGCGATTGAAGTGCTCGATCCAGTGCGGCAATGGTTTCAGGAGATGGCTTCAAGCTGCCCGGTCGTTTTCCTGAAGCAATCAAATGCGGCGTCCATTTGTGTTTGTTTTTGCGATTCCAGACTGCCGGATCAGCACCCAGTTCGGTCAGGACGGCGACCGTTGAAGGATAGTTTCGATACGCGGCACCATGCATTGCCGTTTCGCCATTTTTGTCGACAACGTTTGGATCGATTCCCAGTTTGGCCAGCATCCGAATCCCTCTGTCGACTTCCTCTTCAGTTCCCGGTTCCTCACCGACAGCAACGACACCAACGCCGGCACAAGCCATCAACGCAGTGCAACCATCGACGTTTGTTTCTTTCGGATCGGCGCCCAATTCAAGTAGCAATTCCATCAACGGAATATCGGCAGTGCTGGCAGCCAACAGAAACGGTGTCAGTCCCTTGCCAGTCAACTTTGCTCTTCTGGGTTTTCCGGAATCAAGTTTCAGATTCACATCGGCGCCAGCGGCAACCATTTTGCGAACGAACTGCAAAGAATTGTACTTCCCTGTAATTCGTGGAGCAGGGTCACCAGCGGGATCATCTCCCAGCTTTGTTTTTCGCACCCACGTGATCGCATGAAGCGGTGCGAAGCCACTGCGTTGATCGTTTGGGTCGGCGCCAAGTTCCACAAGACGGATCGCCAACTCCAGGTGCCCGCTTTCGATCGCCAAAAGCAACGCTGACATTTTCTTGCGCGGTTTGCGACCGCCTGACTTCTTCGTTTTCATGACGGAATTTACGTCGACGCCCGCCTCGATCAGTCGCAGGACGACATCTGTCTTTCCCTGACGCGCCGCAAACATGAACGCGGTGAAGCCGGAGTTCTTGAGCGAGTGATCGATGTCGGCACCTCTTTCGATCAACGCGTCAACCGCTTCGACGTTGCCTTCTGCCGCCGCCCACATCAAGGCAGTTTGCCCACGAGCTTCTTTGGCATTCACATCGGCACCGGCATCCAACAGAGCGCGAACAATATTCGCGTTTCCATTTCGTGCGGCCAACATCAGCGGAGTCTCGTCGCCCAGTCGTTTGCATTCGAAATCTGCTTTCGCATCGATCAGCATTTCTACGACTTCTTCATGACCTCGCTCGCATGCGATACTGAGAGGCGTTACGTCGTATATTGTTTTTGCGTCTACAGTGGACTCGTGCTCAATAAGACTATGGACCATGTCTTGAGCATTGTGAAACGCCGCCCAGTGCAATGCCGTCATGCCATCAGCCTGTGTTTCGTCAAACACATCAAACTCTGTGCTGCGAACCTTCTCTGCATACGCTGACCACTTTCCCTGTTCAGCTAGATCAACCACCGAAATTTCGGTCTGGGCGTTCGAGTTGGCAGCGAGAAAGCAAAGCAACAAAATAGAGAATGGACGATTGAAACCGTTTGTCATGGCGAATTTACATGTCCACTGGGTCAAAGAGATCTTCAACGCGTCCCGTGCTGTCGGAAAACG
>CAYUNP010000007.1:0-7851 GCA_964446085.1 uncultured Pirellulaceae bacterium | reverse complement strand
TACATGTCCACTGGGTCAAAGAGATCTTCAACGCGTCCCGTGCTGTCGGAAAACGTCTCCAGCGGGACGCCAACTTTGTTCAACAGCGTCAAATGCAAGTTCGAAAGTGGCGTCGGTTCCTTGAAGCGAATGTGACGACCGCCCTGCATGTTTCCTGCCGCTCCACCGGCGACAATGATTGGGAGATTCGAATGGTCATGCGCGTGCGGGTCGCCCATGCCGCTTCCGTACAGATATAGCGAATGATCCAGCAACGTTCCATCACCTTCTGGAATCTCGTTCATTCTCTGCAGAAAGTCAGCGAACAGTGAAACGTGATAACGATTGATCTTGGCGAGCATTTCCAGTTTCTTGGGATTGTGTCCGTGATGTGATACCGGATGATGCGGGTCAGAAACACCAATCTCGGGATAAGTTCGCGTACTCGCTTCACGAGCCAGTTGAAAACTGACGACTCGGGTGATGTCACCCTGGAAAGCAAGTAACTGCAAATCAAACATCAACTTCGCATGATCAGCGTACTTTGCGGGAACTCCGACGGGCCGATCGAGGTCCGGAAGCGGATTGTCTTTCACGTTCCGCTGAGCCATTTGGATTCGGCGTTCGACTTCGCGAATGTTCTCCATGTAAGAATCAATCTTGTTGCGGTCCGAACTGCCGACACGTTTTTTGATTCGCTTGATTTCTATCGTGACCGAATCGAGCAAACTTGTTCGTTTCCTTAACGCTTCCTGACGTTGCTCCGGCGTGCCGCCTTCTCCAAAGAGAGTCTCAAACACGATGCGAGGATGAGCTTCCGAGGGAAGCGGTTCCGTTGGCGAGGCCCACGACAGATTGTTTTGGTAAACGCAAGCGTAACCGTTGTCGCACTGCCCAACGGTCGACAGCAAATCCATCGAAAGTTCCAGTGATGGGAGCTGCGAATTCTGGCCGATTCTTTTTGCCGCAATTTGATCGACTGTCGTGCCGTTGTAATAGTCCGTGCTCTCCGTTCGCTTCGCACGCGCAGCGCTCAGGAATGCTGAATTGGAAGTCGCATGGGAACCCGGATAAGCGTTTTGCAAATCCATGTTCGTGACGACGGTGACTTGCTCCTTGATCGCTTCCAGTGGTGACAGGCTGAAGGGGAGTTTGTCCAGCGTATCGCCATCAGGGATCCACTTGGCGGGATTGAAGCCCATCGGAATGTAAATGTAGCCGATGCGTTTCAGGTTTTCTTTTGCCGCAACGGTGGCGGCAGTCGCAGTCATCGCTGGAATCATGGCGTCGAGCAACGGCAGAGCCACTGCTGCACCGGCACCGCGAAGCAGACTTCGGCGTGAAATGCATTTTTTTCTGATGATCATTGGCTGGTCTCCGTGTTTACCGCATCCTGTTTCGAACGCGTCCGAAACGGTTCGCTCAATACGATTCCTGTGACGATGCTTGAGAAACGATAGTCATCTTTGGCAGCAGCTGACTCAATCGACCGAATGGCTGGCCCATCAAACGACTCAACAGCCCGACCGAGCCCGAATGTCATCAGCTTTTCAGTCAATGTCCGCACAAACACTTGCGGACGTTCAAGTATAGCATCCTCAAGTTCTGTAACCGAACTGATTGTGGTGCCATCAGGAAACCTGCCTGCCGCATCAACATCAAGTGTTCCGTCAAATTCTCTCCATCGACCAACGGCGTCGTAATTTTCCAGTGAAAATCCGATTGGATCCATACGGTCATGGCAGCTGGCACAGGCTGGATCGGCTCGGTGAAGTGCCAAACGGTCACGAAGCGAACTGACTTTGAGAGATGTATTTTCTTTAAGGTCAGGAATGTTGGGCGGTGGAGGCGGCGATGGCGTGCCCAGGATGTTTTCCAGAATCCAGTTGCCGCGAACGGTGGGCGATGTGCGTGTGGCGTAGGACGTCACCATCAGAATGCTGCCGTGCCGCAAAATGCCGCCACGTCGACTGTCTGCTGGCAGTTTTACTTTGCGAAATTCACTGCCACTGACATTGGGGATTCCATAGTGAATCGCAAGTCGATTGTTTAGGTAGGTGTAGTCAGAACGCAGCAATTGCATGACGCTAAGATCGTTTTGCATCACACCCCGAAACAGATGCGAAGTTTCCTGTCGAAAAGACTGGCGCAGGTTGTCGTCAAAGTCAGGAAACAACCGCAGGTTCGGCGTGATTGATTCCAGGTTTCGCAAGTATAGCCATTGGGATGCAAAATTATCCGTAAGCGACGCTGACTTTTCGTCTGCCAACATTCGCTGTACCTGTTTCTGCAATGTGGCTGGATCGCTTAGCCGATTCTCGATCGCCAATTCCAGGAGTTCATCATCAGGAATGCTACTCCAGAGAAAGTAAGAAAGTCGCGACGCCAGTTCGACGTCCGAGATATGAAACACGGCCTCGTCGGAGTCCTGTTCGGCTTCGATACGAAACAGAAAGTTTGGATTCACAAGCAGGGAAGACACCGCGGACTCGATGCCTTTTTCGAATCCGCCAGCATCAGAAGCCATGTCGAAAAACCGCAGGGGAGTTTCCAGGTCGTCATCGGTAACGGGGCGTCGGAATGCCCGCTGTGCCAGTCCGCCGATCAGTTTGCTGACGTCCTTGCGGTCAACTTTTCCACTGGTGTCAATGTCGCCGAAGATCAACTGGCGACTCTTTGTGACTCCCGCGCCCTGTGCTTCGTAAGGGCCCACGATGGAAACCTGATAGATTGCCGGCGTCAATCGCGGGTGACGATGTCGATTGAAGTTGGTGTCAAAGGGCTGTCGTTTCTCTTCTACCAGTGACGAAAACGTTTTTGGAAATGTAATGCCAAGTGAATGTCGTCCAGCGGTGACTTCGATTCTGGTTTTCAGATGCGAGTCAGAATGAGTGTAGTCGCTGTTGTTCCAGTTTCCTTTTTTCTTCTTGGGTGGAGTGACCTCGAACCGATGGACCTTTTTGCGATCCAACAACACATCGATGTCATGTTTCCGAACGAGTCCTTCGATTTTCTCGTCCCGGTCACGAGCTAGTGTTAGCTCAATCTCATACTGACCCGTCTGTGGAAAGTGGTGCTCAATCAAAGTGCCGCCACGCGTTCCAAGCGGCAAGCCGGGCACGTGTTCTTCCTGGGAGCGATCGGCAGGGAGTCGAATCGTGACGCCGCTGGGACCGTTGCCGACGCCGCCGATGGCTGCTCTGGCGATTTTTTGTGCTGCAGAAACGTAGCGGTTCAAGCTTGTGGGCGAAAGTTCTTCGACCGTGATGTTGTCGAACCCGTGACTGGATTCGTCTTTGGGAAGGTAGTCCGCCGCATCGATTTGGATGCCAAGCAAATCCCGAATTGAGTTTTGATACTCTATCCTTGTCAATCGCCGCACAGAACCGATCCTTCCGCTACGAGGATGCGACTTGCTGCGAGCGTCCAGGATCTTCGCAAGTGAAACCGAGAGGGTTTGGTATTGGTCTTCTGATGGCCGTTCGCTGGAAGCCGGTGGCATCTCGCGCGAGTCAATTCGGCGAAGCATCTTTTCCCAGGCAGATGTGTCAAGTTGTGGCTTTGTAAACTGATCCGCTTCAAAAGAAAGCGATTCAAGGTCGAAGCCTGCTGCGGACTCAGATCCAGAATGGCAATCGAGACAATGGTTGCCAACGAAAGTTTCGATTTCGCTCAACTGCTTTTCGAAATCCTGCGCGGCGATACAGCACGAGCAAAGCAGACTTGCCAACATGATGGTTAGAACTGTGACACGAGCACGCATGTGTGATCTCAGGTGGTGGCTGGGCAACATTCATTGTAGCAACCAGTTGCATCCCGGAACTACATGGAAAACTGAATTCAGGTTCTGTCAGGTTACTGTACCACGTCCACGAATTCGGCTCGCTCAATGGCTCTCATTTGATTGCTTCTTGTGATGACGCGAACAGCATTTTTTCCGACATTCTTGCCTCTGACATAAAGTACGCCTTCAAGCGATTCACCAGGACGAAGCGTACGACGCGTATCGAAGTCAATTCGTGGCACCGCTTCGAACAGTTGGCTGACAGTCGTCAAACCCGAATCGCGAGGATCAAAATTGCTGTAGGACAACCCGTCTGGAAGTGTGACAGAGATATCCACGTTGTCATGTATGACCGTGTCGTTATTGGTCACGCGGAATGCAACCGGAGCTTCCTCGCCGCGCGAGATCGTGATCGGTTGTTGCACTGTCTGCATCTCGATCCCCAGTCCTCCCGACTGGCCAACTGGCTGATCTTCTCGAGGAACACCGATTGGTGCCTCAATGCCTGAACCAGATTCCGAGCCCGAACCGCCTGAATCTGGCACTCGGGGCGTTTGATTAAAGATTGGTTGTCTTCGATCATCGCCGCTATTACCAGTGCTTCCACCATCGGTGCCTCCACGACTGTTGAAGCCCTGAGGATCGTCGATGCGAATCGAAAGCTCTTTCGTGTCAGTAACTTCTTCTGCGGAGGTTGCCGTGAAAAGCATGTTGGCGTTGCCGTCTACGGCAAGCCCCTCGTACTCAATGTCCACCACAGCTGATGCGCCGGGCTCAAGTCGTCCGACCTCGAGCAAAAGCGGTTCGCCAGCGTCGATCCTTTCTGGTCCGCGAACATTGCGGGAATGTCCAGTCGGAATGAGTGCAGGTTCGAACTGATTTTCGATGACGACTGAATTTAGCGGCACGTTTCCAGTGTTGGTGACGACGGCTTTAACTAATGTTGTTTCTCCAACAACAACCGGTGGCCCGCCCTGAAGTTGCAGACTGATTCCCGACGAACCCTCCTGTGTCACAACGACACATTCCAGCAGCCCGGCGTCGTGCCCGCCGTCAGCAACTACGTCCAGGCGAAAACACTGTCGACCAGTTTGAATCGCCTGAAATCCGATAGGCATGTCTTTTCGCTCACCGAATGCAATTTCATCGATGGTGGCTTCGATGACGCGTGATGATCGACCTTGAGCAACCAGTCCTGCATCGGGCGTGATTCGCAACTGAACATTTCGCAGCGGTTCGTCGCATTGATTCACCAACCCAATTTCGAACACGATCTCGTCGCCGACTTTGGCCATTTCAGGCCCTGAAACTTCCAGGCCAATGCAGGCTCCCGAGATTTCCGTTTGAGCACAAGCTTCGGTGAGAAGTCGGTCACTCTCGCTGGCGACTTCAAAACACATTCCGACATTGCCACGCTTCTTGCTCTTCAATTGCAGATTGATCACGCGTGGCTGGCTTCCGGGAGCAATGTCACCCAGTTCCCATTGGTATTGGCTGCCGTACTGTGTTGGCTTGGGGCTGCTCGAAATGTAGTCGATGCTCGGATCGAAGTCTTTTGTCGAAACAACAACACCACGTGCCAGTTGATCACCAGGATTGGTGACTTCGACACGATAGTTGAACGGCTCATCTGAAACCGCCTCAGCTGGTCCGATGGCCCGGATCGTCAACGCGGGAGCACTCCAGGTGACTTGTGTGAGCCCACTTTCGACGACCAGTTCTGGCTCATTGCCAAATCCTGGGCGGACAACATCCACACGAACTTGCGTCGCACCGGGTTCAAACTGCCCTGCCCGCTGCCGAATCTGAACGGTTGCTTCGCCATTGCGATTGGTCGTTGCCTCTGCGGTTCTGGATCCCGCAGGTGCGAACTCCGCAGGCGAGCCACCGACGATTGAGTAACGCACTTTCCAGTCTTCGACTCCGCCGCTGCCATCGGATCGCGTGACCACGGTTGTCAAAGGAGATACCGTTCCGGCAGTTGCAGAAATAGGAGTCGGAATTGCCCAGTTACCATCGACCCAGTGGATTCGAGTCGATGCTCGCCGGCGATCCCAACCTTCTGCTTTCGGAGCAACGCCAGTCAAATAAGTCGTTCCTGGCGACTCTGAGGACAGGCTCAGAAAGGTCTGGCCTTTGAGCAATTGAATGTCATCCACGGGAGTAGGCGTGCCGCGAGTCAGCATGATTGCTTTGAGGCCGGTGCGTCCCCAGGCGTATTGGCCGTCGAACTTCTTCGCGTTTGGGCTAACGACTTTGTTGAACGTCGAATGTTGCATGCCACCGACTTCAATGATCTGGCCAACACTGTCGTTGGAAAGTATCCACTCCAGCGGCTGGTTCTTCACAAAGAAACCATCGCCGCCACAAATGCCTGCCAGGACCACGACTTCGCTGCCGACCGGGGCGACGATCCGCGATGGTGTCATTACCAGTTGACCGTTTTGCCCTGGCGTTTTTCGTCCGTCGATTCTGGGGATGAAGTGACGTTTGTGGGGCTGGCTGTTTCTGCAGTTTCCGTTGCAATTCGCATTGGTGCAGTTCGCATTGCCACATGGAGGAGCAACCGGTGCGCGTGAAAACGCCGGTTGTACTGGCAAGTTGGACTGTTGGATGAGGTTGTTTTGCGGCGGGTTGAACTGCGGCGTTTGAAACGTCTGATTGTTTTGACCAAACAGGCGTTGTCCCAGTCCCTGTCGAGGCTGCGTTTCAAAAACTCGGGGTTGAACCTGCGGCCCCTGGTAAGAGAACCCGCGCGGCGTTGGGCCAAGTCCCAGCGTGTTGAGCGTGCCGCCCTGAGGAGCCAAAATTCCCCGTTGCTGTGGAATCAGTCCACGTCCCAATGGATCGAAAGTCTGTCCTTGCGAATTTGTTGCCCCAATTGTGCACAGCCAGACCGCGACAACGATGGCGAACAGGCATCGCGATACGTTTTGAATATGACGTTCCATGTCGTCGGTCCTTTAAAAACAAAATCCAGCGCGTAAGCGTTGCATACGGTTTCATCGAAGTTGGTCGATTCCGTTTGCGGAAAGTTTGTTTTTCCTTGAAGACGTAGCGGTTGCTCCGATCAGTGAAAGTTTGCCTGCTGGACGACACAGGCGATCAAAAATTGGCTACATTGTTGATACGTAACTTTTCCAACAATCAAACGGAATCAAAAAAGCATGATTGTCGTCAACACAGAAACCGTCGCGGGTTATCGCGTCATCGAAGTTAAAGGGATTGTTCAAGGCAACACCGTCCGCGCGAAACACGCAGGTCGGGATATCGCAGCCGGGTTCAAGAACCTTGTTGGTGGCGAATTGAAGGGCTACACGGAATTGTTGACAGAATCACGACGGGAAGCCATTGAAAGAATGATGGGCCAGGCACAGCAACTTGGTGCCAATGCGATCGTCAACGTTCGATTCACAACCAGTGCCGTCACCTCCGGCGCGGCCGAGCTTTACGCTTACGGTACCGCTGTGGTCGTTCAGCCGATTGCGTAACGGATTTTCTTTCAGTGTTAAGACTCAACAGGGAGACCTTGATGGAAATTCTGATTGCATTGTTGTTTACCGGAGCACTCCTGATTCTCGGGTTTACCGCAGGCACATTCGCGGAGAAACGGCACTTCAAGCGGCTTGATGGTCGTGAAGAAATCAATCGCCTGATGTTGCAAACGCAGTCGAAACTGTATCTCAGTCCGACTGCTGGCGGTAAGACTCCGTCGATGATCTACAGCGAGACAGTTGTTGCCAGTGACTATTTCAAGAACTTTTTGAGCGGGTTTCGCAAGTTCTTTGGCGGTGAGATGAAGAGTTATCATTCGCTGATGGAACGTGCTCGCCGCGAAACGTTGGCCAAGCTTATTGAGCAAGCTCGCGAAATGGGATACAACGCCGTCTGTAACGTGCGGCTGGAACCGGCGGATATTTCGGGTGCCGTAACCAACCCCAGGAAAAAAAAGTCCGTGATGGTTTGTATCATTGCCACGGCAACCGCATACGATAGCGACGTGGTGACTGCCGCGCCGCCGACCAAAATGGAAAAGCCTGCCTAGCGTTACGCTGTAAATCGCTTACGGTTCGGAGAACCGAGCGACA
>CAYUNP010000006.1:58242-68255 GCA_964446085.1 uncultured Pirellulaceae bacterium | reverse complement strand
GCAATCGTCGGGAACTCGCTAATCAAGCCCGATGCAGAGAGGACCGTTTTGAGTGCCTGATCCTTGAACGTGTTGTCGCCGGTAACTTCTGCGAGATAGATCAAGTTGTTAGCCGAGACACTCGCACCAGATGGTTGAGCCCCATCAGCGGCGCGCTTTGTACGAATGATCAGCGTTTCGTGATCTTTGGAAGTGTAAAAGTAGCCGCCATTCTTTTCATCCCAGAACAGTTCATTCTGTTTTTTCTGCAGCTTCATCGCCGCTTCAATCCATTTTTTGTCGCCTGTGGCGCGGTGAATTGCGAGGATGCCTTCGATCAGACAGGCGTAGTCCTGGAGGTAAGCATTGAGTTTTGACTCACCGTCGGTGTGCGTGCGCCAAAGACGTCCGTTGGTATCAGTCAGTTTCGCCAACGCGAAGTCGGCTGCTCTGGTCGCGACCTGGATGTGGTCGTCGTTCTTGAAGACCCGTCCGGCATCGGCGAAGCCACGAATCATCATGCCGTTCCAACCGGTGAGAATCTTGTTGTCCAGCAACGGGCGAGGGCGTTTCGCTCGTACATCGAAAAGCTTCTTTCGCGAGGCGTCAAGATTGTCGTGGGTTTCGGTATCGAGTACAGACTTTAACTGCGGTGCATAATACTCGTCTTCGAAGTTGGGTGCTTCGTCGAGTCGATAGGTTTTGGCAAACAGTTCAAAAGCATCTTCGCCGAGGATCTCACGAACGTTTTCCTTTTCCCATCGGTAGAACTTTCCTTCCACGCCTTCTGATTCAGCATCGAGAGCCGAATAGAATCCTCCGTCGGGAGCCGTCATTTCTCTTTTGATAAATTCCAACATGCCTTCGACGGTACGCTTGTATTCCGGCCTCGGATCCTGCTCATAAGCG
Source organism: uncultured Pirellulaceae bacterium (assembly GCA_964446085.1). Taxonomy (GTDB): domain Bacteria; phylum Planctomycetota; class Planctomycetia; order Pirellulales; family Pirellulaceae; genus Mariniblastus. The sequence continues at coordinate 67,367 of CAYUNP010000006.1, read as the reverse complement.
TCAGCGTAGACTGATGCAAGTTGACCATTGTCGTAGAGCATTTTCTCAAAGTGCGGAATCGCCCAGAAACGATCGACGCTGTATCGATGAAAACCTCCGCCGAGATGATCGTACATTCCGCCAAGCGCCATCCTGTTTAGCGTTTTCGCCAGCATGGCTTTGACGTTTTCTTTGGCTTCACCATCTGGTTGCAAGCGAATCCATTGCTGCAACAGCAACAGGTTCGATGGCTCGGGAAACTTTGGTCGGCTTGGCGACGAGGCAACGAATCCGAAACCGCCATACTCGGGATCGAACGATTGCTCCAGTTGTTTGATGGCTCGCTTGGTCCACGAACCCTTGAGTTTCATTTCCTCAAGCGGTGGCCGCCCTTCGAGCTGCGAACGAGTAATTTGGGTCAGTTGGTCTGCTGTTCTGTCTACGGCCTTGCGGTCACCGTCCCAACTTTCCTTGATTCGTTTTACGATCGAAAGAAACCCGAGTCGGGCGCCACGATCGCCATCGCGCGCTGGAAAATAGGTGCCACCAAAAAATGGTTTGCCCTCGGAATTCAAAAACATGGAAAGTGGCCAGCCACCGCCCTGTCCGTTCTTGGTGAGCTGGTTGTAGACATTGAGACTTTCCATGTAGATCTGATCGACATCTGGGCGCTCTTCACGATCGACCTTGATACAAATGAAGTTCTCGTTCAGGTACTTTGCAATCTCCTCATCGAGAAACGATTCGCGTTCCATCACGTGACACCAGTGACAACTGGAATAGCCAACGGAAAGGAAAATTACTTTGCCTTCTTCTTTGGCTTTCTTGAGAACCTCTTCGCTCCACGGATACCAGTTGACTGGATTGTGAGCGTGCATCAGCAGATAGGGGCTGCTCTCTTTGGCCAGGGCATTGGTGTGAGCATGTTTTTGCGAATGATTTTCAGTCGCGGACCCGTCTGATTTTTCTGTTGCCTCCTGGCTGCTCTCTTTGGCCAGGGCATTGGTGTGAGCATGTTTCTGCGAATGATTTTCAGTCGCGGACCCGCCTGATTTTTCTGTTGCTTCCTGCGCCGTGGTGTGACATCCACACAGGAAAAAAAACAAAATCAGTACCACTTCGAAGCCACGAACATTTACTTTTTTGGATTTCATTTGTCCGACTTTTTGGAACGCTGCGGTTATTCAATTGCAAAAAAAATGAGCCTGGCTGAGAAAATAAGGTTCCCTAGCCAGGCTCAACATAACTTCTTTTATTGTGCCACGGTCGTGATTGAGCTTCAATCTCCAACTCGCTTGGGGGGAATCTTAGATTAGTTGGATTCGATATGTCAACTTCGATCCCCATAAAGTTCGATTTTGGTTTGATATCTTGCATAATGAGAGTTCCGTGGAGTGTGATACCGAATATTTTCACTTGGGTTGGGATGATGGGGTCATGTTATTTCATCGCTTCAATAGCAGCGTTGAACTCAGTCTTGCCAAATTTTTCACCAAGTGTCGGGTTGATCCTGAGTGTTGGACCAGCGAAATTCAAAGCGAATCGAGTAAGTGATTCTTGCTCCGCATCGATGTCTGAAGAATCGAAGCAAGCGACAACCAGTTTCGCGCCGCTTGAAACGCTGAGAAACTGCTGCACCGATTCAACGATTTGAACTTCGCAAGTAGCGTCATCACTTATCGAAACCGCGAATTCTCCAACGTTTGAGGCCAATACGACGCGATGATCTGCATTGTCGAGATGATCGATCAACTGTTGCAAAGTCATTCCCGACTCCGGGTGCACCATATTGGCTGCAATATCCAACGCTGGCTGCAAAACAAAACGTCGAAAGGACATTCTCGGATGCGGAATCACGAGTTGTTCATTGCGAATCTGCTGGTCTCCTACGAGCAGCACATCCAGATCTATGGTTCGTGGACCCCAGCGCTGTGAACGTTCGCGTCCCAGCTGTTTTTCGATGCCAATGGTGGCCTCATGGAGTTCTGTCGCTGACCAGGTCGTTAAAATGCGGATGGCGGCGTTTAGATACTGTGAATTTGCCGGGTTTGCTGGCTCTGAGTTGCCCGTAACGGCGTCAGTTTCGATTGCCCTGGAGCATTTCAATTCAAGGACGTGAGGATCACTCTCGAGGATCCCAACAGCGTCCTCGAGTGCCTGCGTACAATCGCCCTGGTTGGCCCCAAAAGCGATTAAGGCATCGGCTTTCTTCAGCGACGATGGTTGCATGTGAGCTTGCCAGGCGACGTAAAAACGAAAAAACGACGAAGAACCTCCTGCTCGTTCGTCGTTTTTATCCAACCGAATGAAGACTGGATTTATGGTCACCCGAAGGTGAACACGCTTCCACGATTCGTTGGTGGCTGATCCATAGCCCCGAATCGATTCCACGATGTTGTAAAAGGGTGTGGGGACTCCATGTCCATAGTTTTCACCACCGACGTTATGTCCTTGGTCGCCACCCCATACTTTTCTAACCGTCTATCCATAAACGGAAAGTGTCTCTATCCCCAAACGCTTCAATTGATGCGTCCAGGATTATCCTTTTCCCAAGAGTCCCGTTGGCATTGAAAATGGCTGTCTCATAAGCAAAAATTGTTGATGAAAATCCGTGAAAGTTAAAACTTCCGCAGTACTCCCAACGCCTTGGCGGCAATGTTAAGCATCAACGAATGTCTGTCAAGCAAATGCGCAAAACTTTTTTCGATGCCATCATTCAAAAAAATTCCTGTTGATTAATTGACCCGTCTCGTTTTTTCGCGCAGACAATTTTCGTTGGTCGCGATTGATTATTGAATTGCGGTTATCATGAATCGCTTCAAACAACGTCTCCAAAGCCAAACTTTTCGTTCGTGACGCCGAGCATTTTCCATTGAAAATTATTCATTACCCACATCCAACGCTGCGACACAAATCCAAACCGGTCACACGAATCAATCGCGAACTCAAAGAGATCGTTCAGGAGATGTTTCAACTGATGTACAAGGCCAACGGCATTGGCCTTGCTGCGAATCAGGTTGATCTTCCGTTGCAACTATTTGTTATCAACCTCTCTGGCAAACCTGAAGAGGGCGAAGAACGCGTCTTCATCAATCCCGTCATCAGCGCACCCAAAGGCCAGGCCGAAGCGGAAGAAGGCTGTTTGAGTTTGCCCGAAGTCAACGGAACGGTACTGCGACCAGAGAAAATTCATGTCTCTGCTTTTGATCTCTCTGGCAACGAAATCGACGAAACCGTGGATGGACTTTTGGCTCGCGCTATCCAGCACGAATTCGACCACCTGCAGGGTGTGTTGTTCATTGACCGAATCTCCGAGTCGGTCAAGCGCAACATTGACGGCCAGCTGTATGAGTTTGAAAATCACTTCAATGCTCTGGTCAAATCGGGGGAAATTCCTGAGGTCGATGCGAACAACAAACGGCTTGCGGAAATTGAAGCAACTTTTTGCAGCTAAATCCATTTGTGTTGATTTGATCTTCTGAAATCGGCTTCCTGAACATGCGACTGATACTTTTTGGAACGGGTCCCTTTGCGGTACCCACTTATGAATCCCTGATCGGAAGCCACGATGTGGTTGCCCTGGTCACTCGTCCGATCGCCGACTCGGGCAAGCGTCGCAAGACTGCCGAAAATCCGACTCGCGATTTGGGTGAAGCGAAGGGGCTGACGATCCTTGATCCGGCCAGTTGCAATGAAGCAGCTTTCGTTGAACAACTGGTTTCGCTCAACGCAGACCTGTTTGTCGTTTGCGACTACGGTCAGATTCTGTCTCGCGACTGCCTCGCAGCGGCGAAACTTGGTGGCATCAACCTGCACGGATCTCTGCTGCCCAAATATCGCGGCGCGGCGCCGATTCAATGGTGCGTTTACAACGGCGACACCGTGACGGGCGTTACCGTGATTCACATGACTGCCAGACTCGACGGCGGGCCGTGTATCGTGAAGTCGCAACTTGATATCGGTGCAGACGAAACAGCTGAAGAGCTGGAACCGCGTTTGTCTTCGCTCGGAGTGGAGTCCGTTGCCAAAGCAATCACGATGCTGGAATCGTGGGATGGCGAGTCGGTTCTTGGTGAGCTGCAGGATCCAGCCGGGATCACGAAGGCACCTCGCTTGAAGAAGACGGACGGCTTGATCGACTTTGGCCGCACCGCGAAACAAATCTGCGATCAGGTCCGTGCCTTTCAACCCTGGCCCAAAACATTTACCAACTGGACACCTGAAAACAAAAGTCCCATTCGCTTGATCGTTGGTCGAACTGCTGTTGTCGATGCAGAACAACTGACTGAAGAGACGGTAGTGGCTGATGTACCGCCAGGAGCCGTCGCACTCTGCGATTCAAAACGGCTCTGGCTACAAACCGAATCTGGTTTGCTTTCGATTGTGGAGATACAACCAGCTGGAAAACGTCTGATGCCGGTTGCTGATTTCCTTCGCGGACAGCAACCAAAAGTTGGCGATGTGTTCGCTTAACAGCGGAATGAAACGGTTGCCCTGGTTCCGTTTCCAGGCTTCGAAGTGTAGACAACATCACCGTCAACACTTCGCAAAACATTGATCGCCAGGAAAACTCCCAGGCCCATCCCTTTACCGGGAGGCTTGGTCGTGAAGAACGGTTCGCTGATGCGTTGCAGGGTCTCTTCTGGCATTCCGGGACCCCAATCGGTGATTTCGATTTGAGCCTGTCCATCGACGCGGCGCACCTGAACTCTCACAACTCCACCTGATTCGTCTGCGTCGAGGCCGTTCTTGATCAAGCCACGGATCGCCTGGCTCAAGGCATCGAACGGAACTTCGACGATCCAGGATTTTTCTGATTTGGCAAAGCTAACCTGGACTCGCTCGCGCCCAATCAATCCTTCCAGGCAACTGTCGATCAGTTCGGCGATCGTCACGGTCTGCATCTGTTCTCCGATGCTCTCGCCAGCATGGCTGGACATGCGATCAAGGATCCCGCGGCATCGATCCAGTTGGCTCCGAATCAGACTGACATCTTCGATAACATCCGAGGCACCCGGAAAGTTTGGAGGATGTTCTTCGAACGCTTTCTCAACATCCTTGGCAACGATCGCGATGGTGGAAAGCGGCGTCGCAAGTTCGTGGGCGGCTCCGGCGGCAAGGGTACCCAGTGCTTCGATCTTTTCGTAGCGAGCTTTCGATTCTTCAGCTTTGCGAACCGCCTGTTGTTGCATTTGCAACTCTGCCGTCAGCCGTGTCATGAAATACACAATAACACTGGAACAGGTTCCAAAGGCGACCAAAAGTCCCATATGCTGCAGCGACACATCGCCGCGGTCACGAATTGAATCGAGTCCGATATCCAGTTGATCGATATGATAGTGGTCAAACAACAGGCCGGCGAAACAAAGCACCGACATCACGTTAAGCCCCCAAGCCCAGTTTCGGTTCAACACCAAAGCAGAAAGGCTCACGTTGACAAAGAAAAATAACGAGAAAGGATTGCTTGGTCCGCCGGTCGCGAACAGCAAGGTTGTCAGTGAAAACAGGTCCATCAGCAAAACCAGGCCCAGGACCAAATTTGAAGGCACCTTCTGATTGGACTGTTGGGCTTTGCCGGAAAACCGGTACATCAGTGCCAGATTCGAACCGGCAGTCACTGAGATGGCTGTCGCCAAAGACCAAACTGTAGGGAGCTGAATCCTGAACAGCAGGATCGTGACCAAAATCGTCAGCACCTGCCCGATCACAGCAACCCAGCGAAGCTTGATCAGCCAGGTGGCGTTGATAAGCAGCCGTTCCGAGATAGCGTCCATTTTTATCCGCGTTGATTGCAATCCAAAATGCCCAGTTGGAATTCAATCTGGGACCAAACCAAAGTATATTTGAGCCAACGCGAATGATCCTGCTTCTTCGCGAATTTCACCCGAGTCCGACAAGTCATGACATCCGAGCAAAAACCAGAAACGCCCTTTGCTTCGCCGCCCGACCCGCAGGTATCTTCTCCTGCATCGGAGACAACCGCAAATGATGCGCCGTTTCCACGCTCAACGGCAATGCAGGCTTCGCCTCAACTCAGTAGTGCGGCGCTGACTCGTTTGCTGATTGGCATGTGCCTGTTGCCGATCATTACGATCACCGTGCTGTTCATGATCCTGGGACCTGCCGCCGAAGCCGACCTCGATTGCCAGTTCGCGGCGGTCAACCTTCCCGATGCTGAATTCTACGCAATCGACTATCGGGAGCGAGACGAATACGTCGGTGGCGAACTGATTGTAAGCAACCGTGAAGACGTCGATTGGACTCACTTGAACATCCAGGTGAACGGGCACTATCAGGTTTACGATCAGGAACCCATTCCTGCTGGAAGTTCGAAAACATTCAAGCTTGACCGTTTTGTAACCCGTGCCGGCGCAAAATTCAGCTTGCGATACAACGAGTTAAAGTCTGCCCGGATTTATGTTCGCCGGGCGACGCGTGACAGAGCAATCTGTTATTGTGAGTTCAAAAACGGCAAACCGGTCGAAGAAGAAAACTGAATTTTGGTTCTGGACGAGAAAATCGATGAACAACGCTGTCGCTCAACTTGCACCCTCTGAAGTCTGGACGTGGTTCGAGAAACTTAATGAGGTTCCGCGTCCCTCAAAAAAGGAAGAACGCATCATCGCGTTTGTTTGCGATGTCGGCAAAGAGCTGGGACTTGAAACGATCGTCGACGATGCCGGAAACATCGTGATCCGCAAACCAGCTACCGCCGGCAAAGAGAATGTAACACCGGTCGTGTTGCAGGCTCATCTGGACATGGTTCACCAAAAGAATTCTGACACCGAATTCGACTTTGACTCCCAGGGGATCGAGTCGTGGATTGACGGAGACTGGGTCAAAGCCAAAGGCACGACACTTGGCGCCGACAATGGAATGGGTGCCGCTTCGGTGCTTGCTGTGCTGGCCGCGACAGATATTGAGCACGGACCGATCGAAGGTCTGTTTACGATCGACGAAGAAACCGGAATGACGGGCGCTTTCGAACTTCAGCCCGGCGTCCTGCAGGGCAAAATTTTGCTCAACACCGACACCGAAGATGAAGGTGAGTTGACGATCGGCTGTGCCGGCGGAGTCGATTCTTCTGTGTCACTGGATTGCGAAAGCCAGGCTCCTTCTGCTGGAACCTGGTTGAAGCTTGCAGTGACTGGATTGTGCGGAGGTCATTCGGGCTGCGAAATCCATCTCGGACGCGGTAACGCCAACAAGATCATGAATCGTATCCTCTGGACCTGCCAACAGGCCGGTGCGGATTTCGAAGTTGCTTCCATCAACGGCGGTAGCTTGCGAAACGCGATCCCCCGTGAATCGTTCGCCGTCGTGAACGTTCTTTCAGCAGACAGGTTCCGCGACACCGTCAATGAAATTGCGGCGACGATTCGATCGGAGTTGGCAACCACTGAGAGCAACCTGAGTATTGAAATCGAAGACACCGAAGCGCTCAGTGGCGTGCTGAATCCTGCGCTGCAACGCAGTTTGTTGGCTGCGATTTACGCATCGCCGTGCGGCGTGATTCGTATGAGCGACCAGGTCGATGGACTTGTTGAAACATCGACGAATCTTTCACTGGTTAACATCGATTCGCAAAAGGCTTCGATCGAGTTTCTCAGTCGCAGCAGCGTTGAGTCTGCCAAAGGAGATTTAACGAATCAGATCGATGCGACTTTCGCGGGTATCGCAGCGACGGTTACTCATAGCGGCGACTATCCTGGCTGGGCTCCCAATGCTGATTCAGAAACACTCCGTTTGATGAAGCAAATCTACAGTGAAATGTATGGTGAGGATGCGATCGTTAACGCCGTTCACGCTGGTCTGGAGTGCGGCATTATCGGAAGCCACTATCCTGGTCTGGACATGGTTTCGTTCGGTCCAACCATCAAGAATCCTCACTCTCCCGATGAAATGTGTCACATCGCAAGCGTTGAGAAGTATTGGCGCTACATGCTGGAAGTGCTGAAGCAAATTCAATAGATTCGGCTCATGTCCACCGCGTCGGTTGCTCTACTTCACATCAGGAAGGAGCGTCAGACTTCGACCACAGCCGTTCAACACTTTTGTCGTCCGATACCAGGATCGCCAAACCAAAGGCAACAAGGATCACGATCAGGGACCAGATCAACGGGTGAATGTGGTCAACGAATTTGACTTTCGTTTCTTCTCCGTTGATTCTCCAGTTCGTGGAATCTTCCCAACCATTGGCCGTGAAACGATAGCTTCCAGTTGGATTTTCTGCGGTGGCCTCAGTCCAGGGAGCTGTGGGTATGCTCTCCGAAGGTGCATCGGTATGGAACAGGCAGGTGCTAACCATGGCAATGGCCATCAGTGTTGCGGCAAACGGGATTTGGATTCGTGCAAACATGGATTTTCAGGAAGGTTGAACAAGCTTCCACAATCATCCCAATACCACCATTTGCAAGCAAAAAGTCACCGTACCTGCGGCCACTTGCACACTGCAGCGGTCAAATTTGTTGCAATCCCCAAAACCGGACATTGGTGCCATTAATGCTGTCTTTCAAAATCTGATAGTGGGATAATTGCCACTTTGAGTCATAATAAACGCATGAGCGACGAGACCAAAACTTCAATTGGTATCAAGCGCCAGCGACGTTCGATTCGAACTGCCGAGGGTTACCTCGAGTTGATGTCTACGTTCGAGTCAGGATTGTCGATGGACGAAGAGCTTGCGCAACCGATCGCTGATCGTATGCTGACGCTTCTCGATAGTGTGGATCAGTCTCCTGACCATCGCTGCTACGTTCTGCACCTCAAAGGCGAAGCCTGCCGTTTTGCAAATCGCTTCGAGAAAGCCATCGTTCATTTTCGAAAGTCATTGGAACTGGAACCCGACAGCATTCACGGCTTGTTGGCGATTGCCTGGTGCTTCAAGCGAACCGGTCGTCTCGAAGATGCAATTGAGTCCATGCAGATCGCCATTGAATTCGAACCGAATCAGGCGATCTGCCACTACAACCTTGCGTGTTACTACGCCCTTGATGGAAGAACATCAAACGCCATCGAATACCTTGCTCAGGCTTTCGAGCTTCGGCCTTCATTTCGTGAACAGGTTTCTGGCGAGAGCGATTTCGATTCAATTCGCGACGACCCTGAATTCCAGGTATTCCTGTCTCCGGTAAGCTAACGGTGGC
>CAYUNP010000006.1:52900-58142 GCA_964446085.1 uncultured Pirellulaceae bacterium | reverse complement strand
CACATCGAGGAGGGAAGCCTGTTCGACCAGCAGTCATTTTTGTTTGCGTTTCGCCGCTCAGCAGTAGGTTCACAGGCTGGAAGCCTATGCCACCTTTCTCAACAGCGATTAAACCAGCATTGATGCTGCTGGAACCGGGAAACTGTCGCACATTTCCTTGACGCCGGCTCGAATCTTTTGTTGAACTGCTTCATCGTTCACATTCTTGAGCGACTCGACGATCCACTGTCCAACTTGCTTCATCTGATCGACGCCCATTCCACGAGTCGTCAAAGCCGGAGTTCCGATCCGGACACCGCTTGGATCCATCGGCGTTCGAGGATCGAAGGGGATCATATTTTTGTTGACCGTGATCTCACATTTACCCAGGGCCTCTTCGGCGTCTTTACCGCCAAGGTCCAAAGACGAAGCCACATCAACAAGGCACAAATGGTTGTCCGTTCCACCGCTTACAAGCGTCAAACCGCCAGCCATCAGCGTTTCGGCAAGTGCTTTTGAATTGTCCACAACCTGCTGTGCATACTTTTTGAATTCCGGCTTGAGACACTCGCCGTAACAAATCGCTTTGCCGGCAACGATGTGCATCAACGGGCCACCTTGCATGCCTGGAAAGACAGCCGAGTTAATCTTTTTGATCCAGGCTTTCTTGCAAAGAATCATTCCCGAACGAGGACCACGCAGCGTCTTGTGCGTCGTCGAAGTGACAAAGTCTGCATGTGGCACGGGGCTGTTGTGAACTCCGCCAGCAACCAGACCTGAATAGTGAGCCATATCGACAAACAGAAGTGCACCCACATCGTCCGCGATCTCGCGAAACTTTTCGTGAGGAATCTCGCGCGGATAGGCACTCGCTCCCGCAACGATCATTTTTGGCTTGTGTTCTTTGGCCAGCGCGGCAACCTGATCGAAGTCGATTCGATGGTCGTCTTTCTTGACGCCGTAGTTGATGAAGTTGTAGAGCTTGCCCGAGAGATTCAATCGCATTCCGTGAGTCAGGTGACCTCCATGAGCGAGATCCAATCCCAGAACTGTGTCGCCCACATCCAGGGCCGCAAGGTACACGGCCTGGTTGGCCTGTGAGCCAGAGTTCGGCTGAACGTTGGCCGCTTCGGCGCCGAAGAGTTCCTTGGCCCGGTTTCGAGTCACGTTTTCCAAAACGTCAACGTGTTCACATCCACCGTAGTATCTGCGTCCAGGGTAACCTTCGGCATACTTGTTGGTTAGCACACTACCGGCGGCTTCCATGATCGCGACGCTGGTGTAGTTTTCGCTGGCGATCATTTCGAGGCCGTCCTGCTGACGAACAGCTTCGGCGTTGATCAGATCGAAAATTTCAGAGTCCTGGTTTTGCAAGTTCATGGGAGTTGGTGTGGGTGGAATGGATGTTTGAGTAGTTGGTGGTGAACGTCAAAACGAATCCGCACTTGATCATAACCCGATGCGTAAGCGAGGGATCGATCCCTCGCTTGCGGGTTATGAATGCACTCGCCTTGCCGCTCACCTCGTGGGAATTATCCCCAATTACTCAACTTTTTCGATGGCTATTTTCAGCCCACCGCGATTGTCGCCCATATTTGCTGGTGACTCGTTGATCCGAAAGCATAACTGGCCATCCAGGTCCGCTGTAATCACCTTGCCACTCCCGACTGCGATGGGTTGCCGGGAACAGAGTCTCGGCAACGGCGAAATGTCAGCCGGAGTGATGATCGCATGCAATTCACCCACCGGACGGCCACGAAAATAATCTATCGTGATCCCGTTGGCCTCACATGGCCACGGCCTGGTTTTGCCGTTCACGATACTGCTACCAACCTCGAAACGTCCTGTTGCTGTTACGCGAAACTTCTGGCCTGCTTTGACTTTCATTTTGAGGTACTGCCACGATCGATCCGACCGCAGGTCGTAGTGTCCCTCTTCGCCGGCACGCAATTCACTCATCGCACCCCGAGACACGGAATATCCGTAGTCGAGCTCGCGGATGTACCACGCCCAATCACGTTCGAGCGCATCCAGATCGTCCGCAAAGATTTTCTGGAACCCGAGATTGAACTTTTCCGATGAGCGATGGACCTGTTTCTGCAATTGTGCAAATCGGTCTTTGGAAAGCGGATGCTGACCAAGAAACTCACAGGCTGCCCAACACCAGGCATAATTTTCGACGTCGCCAAAAGCTCGGTTGGGAGTCAGCAAAACGTCACGAATTGATTTGTCTTGCTTGCCGTCTTTGTTTTTTGCGACCCAGTCCTTGATTAACCTGGGACGTCCCCAACCTTCGGTTTCCGAAGCATCTTTGACACGGTGATGAATTGCCAGTTTGCCTTCGGACCAGCGGTGCAGACCTAACAGTTCGGCCATGCCTTCAGCGTACCAGGGCGCGCCAACTCCGTTACCGAACCACTGCATGAAAGCGTGCGTTCCCTCATGAAGTAACAGGTGTCGTGTGTAGTAGATATCTGGCTGCGCGAAAAACCAGATCTCGTGTCCCTGATTCAGTCCGGCGGGAAACTTGGGCAAGCCTGCCGGAATGAGTCCGGCTTTTTCGAATCGTGTTTTGTCACGAATCAAAAACGCCTGCATTTTCCAGGGCTTCGTTTTGGCAACATCGACACCGAAGTACTCACACCACTGCGGCACGGCCGCATCAAAAATCGTGGGTAGCTCATCGATCTTGTCGCTGGCCGGCACGTCGGTGTAGATCGTGACGTGCTTGCCTTCAATGATTCGCAGTCCGTTGTCCGAAACGCGCTGAAGATCGATTTTCAGCGCGGGCTGCATTTGCGGATTGATATCCTTCATCGTTTGCGCGTTGGCAGTGGCACCCAGTACGCACAACAGCATCAACACGAAAAGGCAGCGTCTACCAAAACCCGTTTTTGGATTTCTGGCCAGCAGATACGAGAGCGGCAAGGCGCTAGCCGCCGGTTTTGCATCCTTGCGCGCGATACCGGCGGCTAGCGCCTTGCCGCTCACCGATGCAGTATCGGCCCCCGGGAGAAATCCTCCTTGCAACCTTCCGGCTAAAGCGGGTACGACAAACGGTGAATCGATGTTGATGGGCTCGACCTTCAAAAATTACAGCCTCGAAACAAACATCATGGCTGAATCTTCATCTCAATCCAACTCGCATCGGGCGCGTTGTGGTAAACGCGATGCGTTGCGGAAACGAAGTCCGTGTCTTCAGCTTTGAAGATGTTCGGCACGTACTTCTGTGGGTTGCGATCGATGTAAGGGAACATCGTGCTCTGCACATGAATCATGATTCGATGACCCGGCTTAAACGTGTAGCAAACATCTTGCAACGGCAAATCAACCGTCGTGACTTTGTTGGGCTCAAACGGTTTTGGCTCGGCGTAGCTTTCGCGAAAACGACCGCGGATCGTTTCGCTGCGAACCAGACCCTGAAAGCCACCGAACTGCAGTTCCGGACTTGAGCCGGGAACAAACGGGTGGTTATCCGGATAGACATCGATCAGTTTCACGATCCAGTCAGCTGCCGATTGTGATGTTGAGACTTTCAAGTGAGCCAACAGATCACCCGTTAAGGTGACCGATTCTTTTAGCGGTTCGGTTTGGAACGACAGCACGTCCGCGCGAGCCGTCGCAAAACGCTGGTCGTCTGTCATGAATTCGCGGGGCGTAAATCCGAACTTGATGTCCGACAACTGACGGTGCGGAACCGGATTGGCCGGATCACTGACGAACTCCGAATAGGCTGTGTTCTCCGCCGCTGCGGAATCGGGTGCTGTTGTGGACAACGAACCTTCGGCACCAAGGTAATACTTGACTACTTTGGAATCTGCTGGCGGCCACTTGGCGAACTTCTTCCAGCTACGAACACCCGTGTCATACATCAAAGCTTCGAAATTTGGTGCTTCGCCTTTGCCTTTGAGGAAGTGTGCGAAGAATGGTGCTTCGACTTTGGTTTGATAAAAGTCCTGCAGTCCCGAATCGATTCCCAGTTTTCCAACCGTGTAGATTTGGTTGCTGGGCATTCCGCGCCGAGCCCACTCGCCGTGTTCAAACGGGCCCATGATGATTGCGTTGAACGTATCGCTGCTCTTTTCGATGCTGCGATAGATGTTCATTGGACCGTAAAGATCCTCAGCATCGTAGAATCCGCCAACCACCAGGACGTTGGTTTTGATGTCTTTCAGGTGCGGGAGAATGGAACGCTTTTGCCAAAACTCGTCGTAGTTCGGATGTTCGGTAAGCTGTTGCCAGAACTCGTTTTCTTTTTCGAAGAGTCGATTCGCATTTTTCAGCGATCCGAGGTTCATATAAAACTCCCACGCGTTGGTGGAGCCAGTTGGGACATCGGGATACCACTTTACCGGTGTCGGTCCCTTGTGCTGATAGCCAAATGTATTGGTCGCTGCGAGGTAGCTTAAAAGGTAGGCTCCATGGTGATGAAAGTCATCGAAGAAGAAATCTGCGATCGGCGCCTGTGGCGTCGATGCGACCAGGGCAGGGTGGTGATTGGGAAGTGCGGCTGCGCAATAGAATCCTGGATAGGAAATTCCCCACATGCCAACTTTGCCATTGTTGTTGATCACCCGTTTGGTCAGCCAGTCGATCGTGTCGTAGGTGTCGGAGCTTTCATCAACAATTTTTTCATCGTCCATATTGGGACGCATGTTGTTGTAACTACCTTCAGACATGAAGCGGCCACGCACGTCCTGGTGAACGAAGATGTAGCCTTCGTTTTCCATGGTCGCTGACGGACCAACACGAGGCGAATACTGATTCGGGCCGTAGGGTGCCGTGCTGTACGGTGTCCGGTTGAGCATGATCGGGTACTTTTTGCTGGTATCCCGTGGCGAGTAGATCGTCGTATGGAGTTTGACTCCATCACGCATCGGAATGTCAACTTCCGTCTTTTGATAGGCCGCAACAATCCGCTGGGCGCCCGGAAGTTGCTGGGCGACAGATTCGTTGGTGGCAAACAACGTCGTCACTGCGACGATGAACAAACAGATAGCAGGGATCTTGTTAAGCATGGATTCTTGTTGGTTAACAACACAGGTACAGCGCGAGAATCAGAAGTGTTTGTCGTGCCGGCTTTAGCTTGAAATTAACTGGGCGACTCCGGCCAAAGCCGGAACTACGAACAACACTTCCAAAATTCACAAACTCCTGGTGCCTGTATTTGGGAATGAACAAACGAACAACGACCAGTCTAACCGAAAATCCTGTCCATCGCCCACGCCGGAAGCGTGTCTTTGCCAACGTCGAAGCAAAGATG
>CAYUNP010000006.1:0-52800 GCA_964446085.1 uncultured Pirellulaceae bacterium | reverse complement strand
CGGTGCATTTTTGCTTGCAGTTGGGGCTGTGAATTGCGAAATCGAAGGTCAATTAGCCCACGCAACTGGAAATTGCGTGTACAACCACGAAGCGCACTTGGGCTTCGTGCCTGTATTGTCGAAAATCACGGTAAATACAAACATTATCCCGGTGATGCGCCGCTCTCTAACCAAAACTCTCTTCGATCGCGCGGGCTTGAAAACGGTCGTCAAGAACTTCGAAATGTTCCATTTTCATGTCTCCCGGGTGAGCAACCCCACAGGCTCGACAAAGCTGTAACACTTCCTTGCGCAGAGTTGTGATGTAGTTCGCCAGACGAGCTGATTTGTCAGTCGGATCGAGACCACGCATCAGCCACTTGTCCTGAGTCGCGACTCCGGTGGGGCATTTTCCCGTGTGGCAGATTTGTGCCTGAATGCATCCGATCGCCAACATCGCTGTTCGCGCGACGTTGATCATGTCGCAGCCCATCGCCATCGAAAGCAACGTCTCTTCCGGAAATCCGAGCTTGCCGGAGCCAATAAAAGTAACCCGATCCTGCAATCCGGCGTCCGTGAAAATGGTATGCACACGATGAAAGCCAACTCGAAAAGGGAGCGCCACATGATCGGCAAACACCAACGGTGCCGCACCCGTCCCGCCTTCGCCGCCATCGATCGCCAGGAAGTCGATACCGCGATCGCCGGACTCCATCAGCTTCGCCAGCTCGTGCCAAAAATCCAGTTGTCCTACCGCTGACTTGATCCCAACCGGCAAACCCGAAAGCTCCGCGATGCGTTCCACAAAGTCCAACATTTCGTCGGCATTGGAAAACATTCGATGAGCGTTGGGACTGAGACAACTTTCGCCAACGGGAATGCCACGGATCTTCGCGATCTCCGGTGTAACTTTACTGCCCGGCAACACACCACCACGACCTGGCTTGGCGCCCTGACTGATTTTGATTTCGATGGCTTTGACGTTGTAGCGTTCACACTCTGCGACGAATCGTTTTTCATCAAAGGTGCCATCTGCTGCCCGAGCTCCGTAGTAGCCGGTTCCCAGTTGCCAAACGAGATCCGAACCATGATCATGATGCGGAGAGACGCCTCCTTCACCCGTGTTCTGTAAACAGTTACACATCGCAGCACCGCGACTCATCGCTTCGACTGCTGGAGCACTGAGCGAACCGTAGCTCATGGCCGAAATGTTGATGATTGATTTCGGTTGGAAGGCACCTTTGCGACCACGGGCTTCGCCAATTGTTTTCTTCGACTCGATTCGATATTCGGGATCGTAGCCTTTGTCTTTCGGCTGCGGATCGAACAGCGGAAACGTGCTCTGTTTGATAATCAGATAGCCAGGTTCCCTTTCGATATCGTTATCAGTTCCGAAGCCAAAATAGTTGTTGCCTTTGGCTGCCGAATGGTAAACCCATTCGCGATCGTCACGGTTGAAGGGGCGTTCTTCGTTGTTGTTGGCGACAATGTACTGTCGCAGCTTGGGTCCAAGTTCCTGAAGAAAATGCCGACCATGTCCGACGACGGGATAGTTGCGGCTAATCGGATCGGCGGTTTGAGTCAGGTCATAGATCGCCAGTGCGATCACGGCAAGCAAAACAATGACGGCAATAATTGTCAGTATGATCATTCGGTTATCCAAATTGAGCGAATTCAGATCCGAATTGTAGCGTATCGTGGCGTTTGATTCGCCGACCACGTGGCACGTATTATCTCAATCCGTACCACCAATATCGCTCGGACAATTCGAGGGTTGCGCCGCGGATAGCTTGCTCCATCGGTGAGCCAAGATCTACCAGGTTAGCGATCCGTTCTTCATATTCGGCGCGTTCTGCGGCGGACATATTTTTGAGTCGATCGCGCATTTGGTTTAATTCGACTGTCTGATCCCTGTTTTCGTAAGCCAGCTGCAAAAGAGCCAGTTCGCCTCCATCGAACCAGGCATTATCGCAGTTGCGACATTCATCGATATGGATACCAATTTTCTCGATCAGCGATTTGTCCATACGATTGCGACACGCCGGGCAGCGAACTTTTTCGAGAGTGTCCGAACTGGCTACGGTTTCGGTCTCTTCAACGAGCTGTTGAATGTCCTTGTTGACTCGTCGTTCAATTTTTGTGGCGCGATTGCGACACAGTAGCATCCCTGAGCAACTTTCGCATTCGCGAACATTGGCACCTGCGTAACGTGATCGGACCAGACTCGTTTCGCATTTGGGACATTTCATTTCGCGACCTCACGTGATGTAGTTGCTTTCAGTCGTTCGCCGTGATGACGCGAATATTGAAAAAATCTGGACAGATTTTCGAGGTGGCATAGGCCTGTGGCGCCTGTGGCCTGTGAACAGCATGTGCAATGGCTGTGACGGATGGTTTTACGGAAGAAAACAGAGACGGTCATTTTCTGATCTCTGTTCTCTGTTACCTCCTGTTCAAAACAGTCACATGGGAAAGACGGTTTTGCAAAAATGCGCGCCTTCACGACCTGTGCCACCTAACTTTTCCTGACCAACCGCGTGTACAGTGCTTCATACGCTTTCGCGCTGGCGGTCCACGACCAATCCTGACTCATGCCTTTGTTGACCAACTGACGCCAGCACTCTTTGTCTTCGTAGTACATCCGCGTCGCGCGATGCAGCGTGTGAGCAAGTGCATCGGCTGAAAAGTCGGTGAAAGAAAACCCGTTTGCGGTTCCGTTGCCAAGCGTCTCGAGGCTGGCGTCGATCACCGTGTCTGCAAGTCCACCGGTTTTGCGAACGACTGGCACCGTCCCGTAAGCCATGCTGTACATCTGGTTCAAGCCACACGGTTCGTACTCGCTGGGCATGACAAACATGTCACTGCCGGCCTCGATCTGGTGAGCCAACTGATTGGAAAAGTCGAGCGTCACGAAAAGCTTGCCCGGGTGCTGTTGTTGCAGCGTCGAAAGCACAACGTGATAGTCCGGATCGCCGGTGCCAAGCACCGCCCACTGCGTTTGGTTGTTGGGGTCTTCCAGCCAACGGCGCATCACTGGAAGAATCAGGGACCATCCTTTTTGCGTTGCCAGACGCCCAACAATTCCGATCATCGGCGCGTCCGGATTTTCGTGAAGGCGTCCCTGCTTTTGCAACGCCGCTTTACAGACCCCTTTCCCGGAAGGCCACGAATCGTGATCAAACTTCTGCGGAATCAAATCATCAACTGCCGGATTCCAGTCAGTACCATCGATACCGTTAATGATTCCCGAAAGCACCGCTGCACGATGTTGTAAAACGGATTCCAAACCGCAACCCTGTTCTGGCGTTTGGATCTCCTTCGCGTAGGTCGGGCTGACAGTGTTGATCGCGTCCGAGAAAACCAGTCCCGTTTTGAGCAAATTCAGCCGACCAAAGAACTCCATTTCTTCATAGTTGAAATGCTTCCAGTCGATGCCCGTCAGCGACATCTTTTCGGCATCAAACGAACCCTGATAGGCAAGGTTGTGGACCGTCATCAAACTGGCGATGTTCTCGTAGCTGGGGTTCCTGTGATACTCCGCTTTCAGAAGTGCCGGTATCAAACCCGTTTGCCAATCGTTGACGTGCACCAGGTCCGGCTCCAGTTCCAGAATTCGAATTGACTCCAAAACACTGCGGCAGAAAAAAGTAAACCGCTCGCAGTTGTCCTGGTAGTCCTGACCGTTTTCGCCATAGAGCCCATCGCGATCGAAGTACTCATCGTGACGGACCAGCCACAACGTGACGTTACTACCGGGAATGACCGTTTTCTCGAGCGATCCTTCCTCGACCAGGCTTCCCACCGGGATTTCGAGCTTCTGGCTGGTCGATTCGATCTGATATTTGGCGTTTCGGTTTTCTTTGACGCATTTGTACATCGGCATGAAAACGTCGACGTCATGTCCCAGCTTTTCCAGTTCACGGGGCAGGGCACCACAAACATCGGCCAGCCCGCCGGTTTTGGCGAAAGGCACAATCTCGCTGCTGGCCAAAATTATTTTCATTTTCTGATTTCGTTCTAAGGAGGTCATCTTTGCCGAACAAGCCTATCATCGGCCACATTCGCGGGAAACGTCGACATGGAAAACGTGACCGTGAAAACTCGTAAAAACGGACTGACACCGTGTTCATAGCCATAATTCGGCTATCCTGATTCGGGAAACTGGGAGTAAAATTGGTTTTTCCCTCGCGCCTCGCTCGCCCCCGCTATGCAACCTTTTGTCTACGAACGAATCAACGAATCTACATGGATGTACGTGTCCACGTTTCTGATTCTGTCGTTCTTCTTCAAATTCAATCGCGCCTGGAGCATTCGGAATCTCGACCTGTTCCTGATCATCCTGTTAGCTCCAGGGCTGCTGCTGATTCAGTCAGGTCGTATTGTGCACAGTCAATTTGTGCAGCAGCAAGCCAGCGAAAATCAGGTTCCTGAATCTGAATCCAGTTCACCGTCCTCGCCAATCGTGAACCAGGCTGGCTTTCAAAAAATCGATGTGCCTGAAGAAGGACTGGAAACCGCAGCATCGACTGCTGTCGTAGAGGCGGAAACAGGCACCTCGGAACTGGGCTTCAATGAGCCCGGATTGTCGCGGCAGCGTTTTGGATACTATTGGATGTTTGGCATCGGTGGCCTGATCATGCTGCGGATGTTGCTCGACCCGTTGTTCGAACGAAGACCGGTGCTTGATCCGAACATGTCGATCGGCGGCATGGTTTTCATGGGTGTGAGTTTGCTGGTTTTTGTCCTGGCCAATGTAGCCACCTACAGCCCCGGTAAAGAAGATATCGAAGGAGCCAAGAACGCCGTCAAGATGCTCAAGCTGGAAGCATCAAGTGACAGTGAAGACCTGCATCTGACTCAGCGCGGTCCCGGCTATCGGTTGTTGTATGTGTTGCCTGTACTTTCAACTTTCGAAAACAGTGAAGAGATTCGGGACATGGAAGCCGACGCGGCAGCGAACCAAAGCCGCTACATCATTGCTTCGAAGTCAGTTGCGATCATCAGTCAGATTTTGATTGTGCTGGGCTTGATCCTGTTTTGCCATTATCACTTCGGTAATTTTCATATTGGCGTGGGCATCGCGACGATCTACATGCTGCTGCCGTACACGGCGATCTTCACCGGGAACGTGTTACACACGGTTCCTGCTGCGCTCTTGATTTGGGCACTGGTTTGCTATCGCATGCCCTTGGCGTCGGGGATCTTTATTGGATTGGCCACAGGTGTTTCGTACTATCCACTTTTCCTGTTGGCACTTTGGATCAGTTACTATTGGGAGCGCGGATGGCGACCGTTTCTGATTGGTTTCTTCCTGTCGATTGTGGTTTGTATTTGTGGCCTGTTTTTTACGTCGGCAGATTCAATTGACTTTGTGCGACAACTGCAAGCCATGTTTGCGTTCTGGTTTCCCCGCATGGACAATCTGGGAGGTATCTGGGCGCTGGGCATCGATCAGATTTGGCGACATCCCCTGCTGGTTGGTTTTGTACTGCTGAGTGTTTCCTTTGCTGGGTGGCCCAGTGAAAAAAATATCGGCACCCTGATCGCCTATACGGCCGCGATCATGGCTGCCGTTCAGTTCTGGCACGGTTTTGGTGGCGGGCTTTATGTCGCCTGGTATTTACCTCTGGTGTTGCTGGTCATGTTTCGGCCAAACGTTGCCGGACGAGTCGCCACGACCGAAGTGAAGTTGCGGCAAAGAAAACGTGTTGCTGCAGTGGGATCATGAAGTTTGGTATCCGCGATTTGTTGCTGCTGGTGACGTGGATTGCAGTTTTGTTTTGGGCATTCTCGTCCCACAGCAAGCCCCTTGGCAGACAGCTTCTGTGTGCCTCTTTGGCAATCTGCGCCGCTGTTCTGGCTGGCGATTTGGGGAAACATCAATTCGCAACACGGCTGCGGTGCGCTATTGGCGGCGTGATCGGTGGGGCGATCTACAGCTGCTTCGCCTACTTCATGATGCGGCGACTATTTGATGTTCCTGTTTTTTACAGGCTGGGGCCATTTTTTGATGCGGACTCGATAATCGCAGCGCTGAGTCGCAAATATTGGTCGGAACTGACATGGTTCATGCCGCTTTCTGCAGCCTTGGGAGCATCGGTCGGACCACTGTTTCTGATCCACTCAAGACGACACAAACTCAGTGAGAACCACCAAACGAACAGGATCATTTCGTTGGTGATTTTGGGTTTGATAATGCTCAGCTATTTTTTGGCGGCCGTCGATAATCGGTCTCCAAACTCAATGGATTCGAATTGGATGACGGTCTTTCTATTGTTGATGCTGGTGTTTGTTCTTTTCACATTTTCATGGACAGGGGAACATTTCGAATCGCTGTCTGACAAAGCCACCGATTCGCCATCTGTAGAGCAACCGGAGCGAGCAGAATATTGAGCGAGAATTCAACATTTCGATAAACGTTGACTCACCCAACGAGTCGGCGGGTAGCACCTTGCCGCTCATACTAACGTTGCCACTGGATCGGGTCGACTCGATAGTACTTTTTTAACAGCGTGAAAAGTTCACTATGCTCGCGCGAAAGTTCAGATGGCTGTTCAAAAAATGTTTCCGTGGCAACAGCGAAGAATTCGGCTCGATTCGTCGCGCCATAGTGATCCAGTAGGGTCCTGCGTCGCTGTTCTTTGGCCTGACAAAGTTCTGCGTATCCTTGCTCAACAACTCGACGCCAGGCCTGTGTCGAACCAGCATCATCAAACATGACGCTGCCACCCATTTCGCCATCGAGTCCATCAAGTGCGTGTGCGAACTCGTGAATCACGACGTTCTGGCCGTCGTCTTCGTTGCGGCCACCTCTCAGAGAATCCTGCCACGAAAGGATAATCGGTCCGCCCTGCCAGGCTTCGCCGGCGCGATGCTGCGATTGGCCCTCGTTGACACCGTCGCTTGTTTCGCGGCGGAATGCTTTGGGGTAGACCAAAATGGTTTTCACATTGTCGAAGTAGTAATCGTTCACGCCCAGCAACATCAGGCAAGCCTGTGACGCGATGGTGACTTTCATCTCTTCGGAAAGCTGCAAACCTTCACAGCCTTCCCAATATTTTTCGGCAACAAAAACTTTGACTCGATCCTGCAGCAAACTCATTTGTGAGTCGCTCATCTCCCACGTCAAGCGAACATTTCGCTGTAAATGCAGGTCCCAGGATTCGGGCCATGATTGGCCAAGTATTTTCTTGCGACGACGTTTGCGGAACCAACCGAACATGACTTCCAGTACGATAGAGAAAAAGGTGACAGCGGCTTACAGCCTGTGATCAGCTGATTGACCCTGAAAAGTTACCATTAATTCCGATCCGACAGGAGTTCAACGATGATTTCGCGAAGGCACTTTCTGGGTACGTCTGCGGCAGTTGCTGCTGGTTCAGTCAGCAAATCAACATCATCTTCATTCGAAACGACCGATCAACCCGCCCCTGTTCGACCCGTCGTGCTTTCGACCTGGAAACATGGCCTGGCCGCTAACGAAGCTGCCTGGAAAATCCTCTCCACTGGCGGAAGAGCTTTGGACGCCGTCGAGTCGGGAGTTCGTGTAACTGAATCGGATCCGAAAGTCTCCAGTGTTGGCATCGGTGGCTGGCCCGACGCCTCCGGTGTCGTCACGCTCGACGCTTGCATCATGGACGAGAAAGGTGACTGTGGCTCGGTCGCTGCGATCGAAGAAATCGAAAACCCGATCACGGTTGCCCGTATGGTGATGGAGAAAACGCCGCATGTCATGTTGGTCGGCGAAGGGGCTCAGCTGTTCGCGGTTGAAAACGGCATTCAAAAGAAAAATCTGCTGACCGACAAAGCCAAAGCCGAATACGAAAAATGGAAGTCATCACATCCTGACGCCATCAAGTCGCGGACCATCAACATCGAGAACCACGACACGATTGGTTTATTGGCGATTGACTCAAAAGGAAACCTGTCGGGTGCCTGCACTACCAGCGGGATGGCCTGGAAGCTTCCTGGCCGGGTGGGCGATTCTCCAATCATTGGTGCTGGGCTTTACGTTGACAACGAAGTGGGTGCCGCGACAGCGACTGGCGTTGGCGAAGCGGTTATTCGCGCCTGCGGAAGTTTCCTGGTTGTTGAACTGATGCGTCAAGGCAACTCTCCTGAAGAAGCATGCCGACTGGCGACGCAACGCGTGATTGAGAAAACTCCGGACTGGAAAGAGATTCAGGTCGGCTTCATTGCGATCGACAAAAAAGGTCGAACGGGCGGATTCTGTATCCAACCCGGTTTTGATTTCGCCGTTTATGATGAGGCAGGCGGCAATCGAATGCATGACGGCAAGAGCCACGTGAAATAGAGGAAGCACCATGCTTTGCTCCTCCTGCTTAAACGGTTTGGTCAGTTTCAACTTCGACCAGCCTGTAGTTGGCGTTCTCAGCAACATTGTAGCCACGTGTTTCGAGTGCCGCAAAAAGTGCGTCATCGTTCCGCGGCAACTACCAACTCATGGCATTGGGCCAGCGTCGGTGGATCCAGTTTACCGATGAGACGGTCGATGACTTTCGCGGGTACAACGGCCTGTCCGGTGCGGCTTTTGTTTTGTGCATGGATCGTGTCCAGGTCCGGTTCGACATAGGCAATTTCAATCCGCGCGTTGTAGTCTGCACCGATATCAATCCAGAGCTGACGAATCTGCCGCGCCACATTGGTAGCACTAACCGCGAAATCGACCCGGTCTCGCAAAAACTGTCGACACTGTTCCTTGGCACGTTGAACGACGACGCCCTGATTGTCTGTTGGCGCAATTTTCATTTCGCGGCGTATCCCATCAAGTGATACCACCGGCAAACCTGGCCTTTCGGTTTCGAGCCAGGTATCTTTTCCCGCGCCTGGCAAACCACAGACCAGAGTCATGCGACAACGATATTCTTCCCAGGGCTGGTAGTGAAGGTTGTCCAACTCGTTGCGATAGTAGAGAAACCTGGCGTGGTCATTTGCAAAGGCGTACGGTTCATCAAAACAATCTGCTTCCTGAGCGTGAATCTTCCACAAATCCAAAACCTCTTCCTTGTAACCATTTTCATCGTTGCAGATGCGGCCTCGCGTGTCTGCGACTGCAAATAGATACAACAGCCGATTGCTTACGTAAGTCGAGACGCGAATCACGTCATGCTCTGCAGCCCGATTGCTTCCCAGATACGGTGGACGTCCATGAAAGAGTACGAGGTGGCTGATGTGCTCACGTATTTGATACGGACAGCCGACTTCCATCAGGTGCGTTCTCGCAATTCGAGCGCCAATTGCCGCGTGTTTTGGCGAACGAATTCGTCCTGTTGCTGCTTCGACGATCGTCGTGGCTGGCTTGCCTGAATCATGAAAGATGGCCGTAAGCAAAAGCACGATTTGATCCGCGCGCGAGGCCTCGGTGAATCCTTCCAACTGGATCAGTTCGTCCAGCACCATTCGTGTATGCGTCCAAACGTCGCCTTCGGCATGCCATTGAGGGTCCTGCTGACAGGCTCGCATCGGCGCGCACCATGGCCGGGATTCAGCCCATGTGATGATGTCCGAATTCGAGGCTTCGACGATTTCACTCCATGAGTTCATTTCCAGATATCCGTATCTTTGATCAGCTCGTTGGGAATCATTTTCTCATACTGCCAGTGACTGCTCTGTTTAATCTTTTCGGTGAACTCTGGCCTGACGAACTTGGACCGTGAAGTTACTTTTTCAGCATCTTCGGTTCGGAGGTACAGTCCTTCAACCAGATCATCGACTCGTCCGGAAACCGGATGCTCAAACGTCGCACCGAAACGTGACGGGGCAATCAAAGCCATAAGTTCTTTCATCGAAATCTCGCCACGGTGTACGACAGGAACCGTTTCGATGCCGGTGCCAGCAAGCATTTCAAGGCGATCATCCAGCGTCAGAAACTCGCCCGACATTTTGTCGAAGATATCGAATTCAAAGAAGTAGTGCGGCAATCTTTGGTAGTGGATGCAGTGTTTTGCGTACATCCATTCGCCATAAATGATGTACTGATCACCAAGAATTTTTGCAAACACATCCTGTTTGACCGTCGCCCACTGTTTGAACAAATCGTACTGCGGATGCATTCCAGCAGTGATCTCGTGACCGCGGCATTGTAAGATCAGTTTGCCATCTGAAAAATGCAAACCGACATTGGTTCCGTCGATTTTTTCTTCCACGACCAGCGTGGGGTCAGAGAGCGTCTTTTGAGTGTCTTCGGCTCCCAACTTTTTATCGTCAGAAGTTCCCGTCGAGCCAGCAAGATGCGGTGTGCGCGGATATTTGAAGAAGTCGCCGTGACTGGTGCCCATTGGATTGCCTATTGGACCAATCCGCCTGGTGCCTGATTTAACCAGACACCAAAAGAGCAGACTCGTCCGGTGTGTTTTGAAGCGTCATGGGCGGAGTGACACTCAACCGTTGCCAGGGTTCGCCGGAATCTGGCCCCACTGACGACGCTGCCAGCATTCTCGCTGGCAGCGTCGGATTCAGTTCATACAACCGCTACCATTTGCTGGAATCAACAATGTTGCCATCGTTCATAAGAATCATGTTAACGAACAACTCCGCGTCGATTCCTGATGCGACGAAATGGGTTGAGCCATCACAAAGCACGATATTGAATCCACCTGGTCGCAAGTCACCTACATCTGCTCGCGGATTCGCTTTGTCCAGCGACAAATCCTGTGGCTTGGTCCACTCGATCGCAGCGTCCTCGTTTGCTTCGACACACAGAATCGTGTTTGATGATCCATCAGTGATATTTCCGAAGCCAACATCTTCACCGTCGGGATCAAACATTGTGCCTTCACCTTCAAATCCCAGGTATACCGTTTTCGTTCCTGAGACAACGTTGGGGTTGCGGAAAACTTCTGGCATCCGATCAAGCAATGCGATGTTGTGCTCACTATCCCAGGGTTCATCGAGATGAAACTCTCTGTAGAGTGCGTTCTCTTCGATGAATGGCAGGATTTGAACACGCCAACTCAGTAATGGCTTGCCATCGTCGTCGACGATGTTGGATGGAAAGTGCATGTGAGCACTTTCGTAATTCAAACATGCGAGACACATCTGACGAAGGTTGTTCATCGATTGCGTTCGTCGAGCTGCGCCGCGAACCTGTTGGACAGCGGGCAGCAACATGCCAACCAGCGTTCCAATGACTGCGACGTTTGACAATTGTGCGCTATCAGTGGCATCGTATCTCAACGTCTTGCCTTCGAGCGTTGGTTTGAACAGCTCCACAATTTTGTCGCCCGCTCGATTATCGTAGGCTTCCAGAGCCTCCATCATGTCTGGCTGATCTGCCAGCTCATTTGCGATCGTGCTCAAAAGCATTCCACGACCCATGCCAAGTGCCTGGTCGATGGTTTTCAGAACCTTTTTGGCTGAATCTTCATCGGTCGCATTGATCTTGAGTCCGGTGTTTTCATTGCTGGTGAAATTCATCCTGAAATTGAGGGATTCGATTTCATCAGGCAAGTTACGGAAAGACTTGAACGGTAGCGGTATCTGGTCTCGCGGTGGAAGGTTTTCATCCAGAAATTCACGAATGGGTTCCACATTTACAAAAGCATTGACGTGGTCCTTTTCACCTGCCGAAGCTGTAACCAGATCGATCAATCCACTTTTGGCGCCCTTTGCTTCGAGCATCTTTTCGATGAAAGGTTCCATTCCGATCACAATGGTTTTGTCATTGGGTAGGTAGACGACCGGTTCGTTGCGACCAGTCTTGTACAACGGCTTTCCGCGCAGTTCAGATTGCTCTGCTCTGGCGAGAATGTCTTCCTTTAGGGTCTGCTTGCTGTCGAATCGAACAGTGACTGCAAATCCGGGTGGTTGACGGTCATCGGTGACGTTGTCGACCAGCATCATGACTGAGTTGATTTCGCAGGGGTCCACGCCCATCTCTCTTTTCCCCAATGCCGTGAGCATTTCACGCGGCATCAGTTCCATTGATGGGTCATTGAGAAATGCCTCCACATCTACAAAGACAGCCACAATCGCGGACGACGGTATCAAATCTGTATCTTTGAACGTCGTCTGAGATTGCACCTGAGTCGTCAATGCGGTTGCCCCAATCAGGCATCCAAGCATCAGTGACAGAGTTCTTCTAAAAAGCATGATGTCTCCAAACATGAAACAGTGCAGTTGTTTGTAAGTGATTTGTGAAAGTTAAACCGGATAGGTAGTTCCCTGAGCGACAAGGCAATCACTGGTTTTGGCTGTGATCACCGCGGTAATCGGTTTGTCGCTCCACTTCGATCAAGTTTAACTTTGACCAACCGTCAGTTTGGGCTATTCGGCTCCGATCCGCAAACATTGGCACATTATTTGGAACCGCTGAGTATTTTTTTGATTTGCCTGACTTTTGTCTCGCTCGTGATACGACGATCATCACCGAACGACACCTGTCCCTGACTCTGGGCCTCCGATGAGTCGACACTGGCGCTGGCGTGGACTTCACGGATCCCAGTGTATTGGACCAGTTCTCTCACATTGGCTGCGTTGATACCCGAACCAGCCAGGATCCGGATCGAAGAAGACTGCTGGACCATTTGCTGGATCAAGTCCGAACCTTCGATTGCGGTTGGCTTTTGACCCGAAGTCAGCACACGATTGAACCCCAGCTTTTCAATCAGGTCGAGCGACTCAAGCGCTTCAGTTGCAACATCGATCGCCCGGTGAAACGTAGTTTCCATTTCACCGGCCGCTTCGAGCAGGCGTTGGCAGACTGCCTGGTCAATCTTCCGATCTCTCGTTAGTGCGCCGAAAACAACGCCTGTCGCGCCAAGCGATTGGGCGACTTTGATACTGCCGATCATCGTACGCAGATCATCTTCAGAGTAAACAAATCCGCCGTCATGAGGGCGGATCATGACCATCGATGACATACCGAGCTCATGGACGCATTGTTCAAGCAATGAAGTGCCAGGCGTTGTGCCGCCAAGGGCCAACGCACTGCAGACTTCGAGACGGTCTGCGCCACCGTTTTTTGCGGCCAGAGCCGAAGCAAAGGAATCGATGCAGATCTCAAGTTGAACACCCATTTGATACCAATTGCTTTCTATCTTGCTGGCCATTTCCATGCGGGAATTTCAAGTTCATTGACTCCTGCCAACCGTGTCATGCCACATATTTTCTTCAAATGAAAGTGGGCGCACTGATCGTACCGGGTAAGCGACTCTATTAGTGGCTGCGAATGCGTGACCACAAACATCTGATTGTGCTTTGAAAACTCCAGGATGAGTCTGCCCAGAGCTGGCAACAAATCCGGATGGAGACTTGTTTCCGGTTCGTTGAGTACCATTAATTCGGGCGGTCGTGGCGTCAGTAACGCTGCACACAGGAAAAGGTAGCGCATGGTTCCGTCTGAAAGTTCGCTCGTCCGCAACGGTCGAAGCATTCCTTCCTGTTGCAGCAGAACCTCGAAACGGGAATCCCGCGTTGAGATGTGCAAACTTGACCCTGGAAAAGCGTCGTCGATCGTTACTGCAAGCGCTTCCGAATCACCAATCTCCAGAATCGTTTGAAGTGCCGCCGCCAGGTCGGATCCATCACTCGAGAGCACCGGTGTGAATGTTCCTATCGCGACACGACGCATTGGAGAATCTTCGTCAGTGCGAAAATGATCATAGAATCGCCAGTTGCGAATCGAGTCCCGCATCAACATTATTTCCGGTGCCTGTTGAGGATCGGAATACTCTGTCAGCATGCTGGTAAAATTGTTCAATGGCACATGGGCTTCTTCCCATTTTCGATCCGGACGTACGCGGAGATGAGGACCACGCCGATCGGCGCAGAGATATCGCGGCATGCGGGTGTGGCCGCGCCACAGGCATTCGCGTTTGATTACCGGATCAAGTCCAAAAGCCGTTCGGCCCGGTATCGGAAGGCCAAGATCGATCGTGTAGCTGAATTCTTCGCTGGTGAAACCCAGACGCATGGCGACTGGCCCATTGCGCTTTGTACCTTGAATGATGACCTCCCCATCCAACATGTCTGAAGATATTCGATCTGGTCCCGCCCACAACGTTGACTGGAGGCCACCTTCTCTTGCCAACGATTGAATTAGCTGACCCTCTGCTGCTGAGGCAAGTAAACGCATACCTTTGTAGATGTTTGATTTACCGCTTCCGTTTGGCCCCGTGATCAGGTTGAGCTGGCCAAGACACAAAACGACATCCTTGAGCGAACGGTAGCCAGAAATCGCGAGCGTGTGAAGCATGTAAACGGAATCTTGCACAAAGGTATTCTGTTGCCGCAGCCAACACGGCTACCAACTTCCGCTGGCTCCGCCGCCTGACGAACTGCCTCCGCCGAATCCGCTTCCACCTCCACTGCTGCCGCCACCCCCGAAGCCAGATGAACTGCTCGATGAGGAGGATGACTTTGACACGCGAGGTGTGTGATACGTGTGGCGATCGTAGTGGTCGCAGTTGCAACAGCTTTCTTCGACAAGCACTTTTCCCCCGTGCGAAGTCGTCGCATGGATCAACGTTCGAGTAATTTTTGATCGAGTCGCATATTCGCACTGTGGACAAAATGAATACCGCGTCCAAAACTTGCCGTAGCGAATTTTGATCACTTCTTCGCAAGTCAAACAGGCCCACACGTCGTAGTCCACACTGCCGATTCGTTCCTCCAACTGTTCCGGTGGATCGAGAAATTCATCGTCTTTGGTTTCGTCCAGTAACAAACGTCCGTCGCTGCAGACTTCACACTCGCGCGGACGATACCGCATCCAGTAACGGCCGCCGAAAACCATGCTCAAGCCACCAAGGCCCAGTGAACCGAGGATCCAGGGAATCCGACTGCGTTGACGCTGATACTCTTTTTGTGCGGCGCGTTTCGCCCCAACGCCTGGTAGTTCTGGTGCCGCCTTGAGATCGGAAACCAGCAGAATTCTGGCCGCGCAGGAGCGGATGCCTTCGTAAAGCGCGCTGCCGGGATCTTTGCGTTGAAAGTTGGGAACAATCACATCGTCCATGATCTGTTGGGCGATACGTTTCTGTTCGGCTGAGTCGATTCCGCTTCCCAGCAGGATCTCTGCCTGACGATCCTTGACGGCCGCAAGCAACAGAATGCCGTTGTTGCTAAATGCACTACCGACTCCCCAATTGTTGAACAGATCCATGCCAAAGGTTCGATGATGTACGCCGTTGGTCGAATCGATCACGACAACGGTCATCTCGCGTCCGACCCTGCCGTAGACTTCTTCGCAAACTTCGTTGATGTGGTCGGTTTCTGTTTTGCTGAGCGTGTTGGTCAGATCGACGACCCAGCCTTCGGGCCGCGGCGAAGGAATATTACGCGGAGTTACCGCGCCGACAGGACGCTTGTCGCGATTGTTGACAGGTCGGGACTTTGCTCCGTCTCTGCGGAAGGTGACTCCATTATTTTCGCGTTGGGCATGCGCGAAAGTGTCGTGCAAAACTCCCGTGAAGCAGAGTAACGTCAGCAGAACAACGATGTGTTTTCCCGGCGCTGGATTTAGGAACACGTTTTCCACTTTTGATGATTTTTTCTGCTGGGACCAAAAACTGATTTACTCGCAAGATCCCCTAACTAGAGTCGGAGGAACAACAGCTCATTGTAGCGATATTTGGCCTCTACATTAACGGATTGAAAACGATGCGAAACTCTACACGCTTCCTGTTTGCCATTGCCCTTGGCTTTTCGATGTTGGCATCGACACTGGAAGCACAACTTCTACCGCGTCGAATTGTCTCCAACCGCGTTCTTGCTGCCCCACGTGTTCCTTTGGCACGTGGCAATGTCGGTTCACTGGACAACTGGTATCCCTACGTCGTGGCTCGTCCTTCTGATCGTCAATGGATTCGCGAGATGCCAATCGAACAGCGGCCCAACCGACCGATGCACTTTTGGGGCAACAGTCGTCGCAGAATTTACCGCTAGACTGCGTGAAGACGATCTTACAGACGTCTAAACAAAAACGGCGGGGTACGGTGCTCTCCGCCGTTTGCTGTATGTTCACGGTGCAGACCACCGTGCCACATTAGTTAGCACTCGATAACGTTCACTGCCAAACCGCCGCGTGCGGTTTCTTTATACTTGCTCTGCATGTCCTTACCAGTTTCTCGCATCGTTTTAATCACCTTGTCCAGCGAAACAAAGTGATTGCCATCGCCGCGCATCGCGAGGCGGGCTGCGTTGATGGCTTTCACGGATGCCATCGCATTGCGTTCGATGCAGGGCACCTGGACCAGTCCGCCAATCGGATCACAAGTTAATCCCAAATTGTGTTCCATGCCGATTTCAGCCGCGTTTTCGACTTGAGCCGGAGTTCCGCCAAACACTTCGGCCAACGCGCCGGCTGCCATCGAACAGGCGGATCCGACTTCGCCCTGACAGCCGACCTCGGCACCCGAGATCGATGCGTTGATTTTGAAAAGTGTTCCAATCGCTGCAGCGGTGAGCAAAAATCGAACGACGCCATCATCGCTGGGACCGCGGCAGTAGCGAGTGTAGTAGTGCAACACCGATGGAATGATTCCAGCAGCTCCGTTGGTTGGAGCCGTCACAACACGACCTCCGGCCGCGTTTTCTTCGTTGACAGCCAGCGCCCACAAATTCACCCAGTCCATACGACTCGTTGGTGCCGCACTGTCGTCGCCTTCGGCTAGCAGCTTGCGATACATGTGGGCAGCACGACGTTTGACTTTCAAACCACCGGGCAAGATACCTTCGTTGCGACATCCGTTTTCGACGCAGGCTTCCATCACCGACCAAATCTCCAGCAGGCCCGCACGGATTTCCGCTTCGTCCCGCCAGGACTTTTCGTTTTCGAGCATGACAGTGCTGATCGCCAGGCCTTCAGAATCACAAATCGACAGCAGCTCCGCACCCGTTGAAAACGGATATTTGACTTTCGTCGTGTCAGGCACAATTCGATCGGTACCCGATGCGCCTTCATCGACGACAAAGCCGCCGCCCACGGAATAGTAGGTTCGTTGGAGCAGCGATTCACCCGCGGAATCAAGCGCTTCAATCTTCAAACCGTTCGAGTGAAAATCCAGCACGATGCCAGAGAACTGCAAGTGCTCTTTGAGATCAAACCGAATCTCATGCGTGCCCAGAAGCTCGATGGTGCCAGACTCAGCGACCGATTCAGTAATGGAATTCAGCTCAGCGGGATCGACGACTTCGGGTGCCTGGCCAGCGAGCCCACCAAGGACCGCTTTATCGCTGCCGTGTCCTTTTCCGGTCGCGCCCAGCGATCCATAAAGTTTGACAACTACCTGCTGCGTATTGGCAAGCAGTTCTTCGGCTTCGAGTTGCCGCACAAAACGAAGTGCAGCCCTCATGGGGCCGACGGTATGTGAACTGGATGGGCCGATGCCGATCGAAAACAACTCAAAGGTGCTGATCGCCATACTATTCCTTGAAGTTGTCTTTCTTCGAGATTGCCGCTCGCCGTCGATGATATTCATCAATGAACTTCGCGTTGGGATCAAACACCCGCACCCCCAGATCGGCATCGTCGGGATGCGTGGACTCTGGATGCTTGCGAAGTATAAAGTTCTTTTCGATGGAGGAAGAAAGTGCTCCACGGGATCGGCTTTGAACAAATGCCAACCACATTCGATCGGGTCCAATTCCCAATGTCGACGTTTCGACGTCCTTTTGGAATGCGTCTGGATGAAATGGAGCCATGTGAAACGAAAACAGTGTGAAGGCAATGAACACACATGCGATCCAGATAGAAAGCAGACTGCGTCCTGTCATTTCAGTCACGATGTCGAACTTCAACTGGCGAGGCGAAAGCAAATCCGTAATCGTGCGGCTGACAAGAAACGTTCCAAGAAACAGTATCCACAGCGCCAAAAAATCGGCCAGCGCTGAATAGTCGTTCATGACCTTTGCCAGGTCTGTCGCACATGGCTCGTAAAAACTTGAAGCCACCAACGCCGCGATAAAGAAGTTAATCAGCGTAATGAAATTACTCCACAAGCCGAACCACCACGTCGTACCGACGATCAGCAGAAACAGCACGATAACGAATGCAATGATCATTGTTGGGTCCTTTGGCCTACGCCTGTAACATTCGTTGTAACTCTTCGACAGAAGTGATTCCCTGGGCAATCACGACGGCGGCTTCCTGTTGCAATGTGATGTGACCCGAGTTCCGGGCGATCGCCAGCAAAGATTTGAAC
This sequence comes from uncultured Pirellulaceae bacterium, assembly GCA_964446085.1. GTDB lineage: Bacteria > Planctomycetota > Planctomycetia > Pirellulales > Pirellulaceae > Mariniblastus. Next base: position 34,657 of record CAYUNP010000006.1, on the reverse strand, counting down.
TGTGGGTTGGCCGTAGCCGACGCGCGAAGCTCCGGAGTCATCTTCAATAGTTCAAAGATCCCGATGCGGCCCTTGTATCCGATTCCCGTGCAAGTCGTACAAGGCTGAATTTCATTCTGATCTTCATCGATCATGCCGGGCTTGAACACGAAAGGTCGATAAAGTTTTTCGATTCTTCCTGCGGGCAGACCAAGTTTTTGCAACAACTGCGGGTGAGGTTGATACGCGATACGACAATCCTCGCAGAGTCTGCGAACCAGTCGCATGCAGAGCACTCCGCTGAGCAGGTCCAACAGTTCTTTCCGTTTTGGCTTCAGCGCAAGCACCCTCAGGAGTGCATCGATCGCGTTCTTTCCCGGATTCCGCAGGTAGATCGGAATATCGTTTAGCGTTGTTGTCTGGATCAGATTGTCGACCAGTTTCCCGTCGGTCAATTCAGGAAACGCGAGGACATGTGGCTCTCTGAGCAACAACTGCGGCAGCGGTGTCATTGCTGTTTCGCCTTTGCGACTGTCAAAAGTCTCCGAGGTAATATTGATGACTTCCGGTTCCTGGGCGTTGATATCTTCGAGCACAAAGAAATCTCGCACGAGACGATCGCAGGAATCAAGCGCGGCTCTCCAGCACGCGGTGTAGCCTTCGCCGGGTACCGCTGACACCAGGAACATGCCTTTTTCCTGCATGTCGTTCATCAGTTCAACAATCTGCGGAATCATGCTTTTGCGGATACCGAGATCTTCCAGCTTGTCCAACGGCGGTCGCTTGTAGGAAAGATAAAGCCCCACCCGTTCGCCGGCCGGACTACCCTGGGAAACGATTTTGAATTTCTGTTTGCTGCGAAGGTACTCTGTTTCGAATTTTCCCTTCTGTTTGTTGCGGCGATCCCGATAGTTCATGCCCGCAAGCTGTTTCAGCACGGCCAGCATGTAGTCACCCGTTTGGCGATCCATCGGTGCACCGGGATGCCAAAGTCCATCGATGCGATAGCGTACGTTCACCTGTTGGGCGGTAAAATCAAGTACCGTCAGGTCAGCATCTTTATGGATTGCTTCGGCGATGATGTTCGTTGCCGGGTTGTAGCCTGGCGAACCATGCACCATCTCGACGGTGTTTTCGCGCTCCTCCGGCGTGTCACCTGCGGCGGTGAAAATGACGGGAGCTGCTCGTTCGTGGTCAAGTTCCATTTTGGTTTATCGTTACGGTGTTATTTCTTTAGCGAAGCTTGAGCTTCCTGTAGGGAAATCACGCCCAGCAAAACGAGTCGGTAAGCGGAAGCGGACATCGGGATTTTGGCGTTGCTGCGTTTGGCTATCGCTTCAACGGCACCAGCCTTGGGAGTCTCGGTGAGCACCTGTTGAACTTCGTCGTTGACTTTCAACAATTCATACAGCGCGATCCGACCGATGTGTCCCAGTCCGCCACAGGTCTGACAAGTTGGAAACTCGATTGGCTTTCCGTTTTCGTCGACTCGTTGTTCCGGTGGCGGCAAACGAAACGCCTGAAAGATTGTATTTTGTTTGCGCGGGTCGCCGCCAAGCTGTTGGATCAGTTTTGGCTGCACCTGGACTTCCTGCTTGCAATGATCGCACAGTCGCCGCGCGAGTCGCTGGTTGGTCACGTACCGAACCGACTGTGCAAACTGATTTGGATTTTTGGAGTTACGCATCAGCAGCAAGAGCGCCTCGACTGATGACCTGGCCGATGCCTGCAACCAGACCGAAACGTCCTGTGATCCTACGCTGGCTGTCAGAATATCGGTGATTTCCGGTTTTTCGATTTCCGGGACCGCAATCGAATCCGGCCGGGTCAGCATCGCTGCGGCCAGCGTTTCCTGTTGGGTTGGCGCGCCCTGTCCAGCCGGCAGATAGTGCTTCAGGACGATATTTTCGATGGCCGTTTCTTCTTCGTTGGCTTTTGAAACCAGGCCAAGGCAGTCGCGAGTCAATCGGTCGGCAGAGAGCAGCATTCCCTGCCAGGAGGTGGTCAGACCTTCACCCTTGGGCGCCGAAACGATATAGACGCCAGGTTGATTGAGTGAAGGCACAAACTGCTTTTCCATCGAAGGCAGCATACCGAGTTGTTTCAGCGGAAGTTTCGACGAAGCATCACCGATCAGTTTCAGCACGGCTCGTTCACCGTTTTTAATGCCCTGCGTGGTGATGTCGACTTTTCGTTTCCCATAGTCGGGTGACTTCAAGGCGAAGCGACCGACCTGCTTGTTGCGTCGATCAGCCGGATTGAGACCGCCTATATATTTCAGACTAAAGAGCATCGCGTCGCCTGTTGGCCGATCCATCGGTGGAAGCGGGTGCCAGGTTCCATCGACAAAAATTCGCGGTGCGGCTTGTGATTGTGAGTAGTCAATCAAAATGGTGTCGGCCCGTTTGAGCAAACACTCGGACAGGAAATCCTTGAGCACCACAAACCCATCGGACTGCCTCGCGCGAATCAGGTTGGCTTGACGATCGGCATCAGTATCACCTGCTGGAGTGAAGTCAAAGTCGGCACCCTGATCCTGCTGTAGCTGTTCGAGCTCGAGACCCTGTTCTGGATTGAGCCGCTGCTTGATGGCGCTGTCTTTCTTGATGCCTGATCGACGGATAATCCGATAGACGATGTACGGCACCAGTGCACACAGCACGTAGATCGGATATCCAACCCAGAAAATCGGAATGGAAATCGCACTGAAAAAGCCAATCAACATGACAACGAGGTTGATCGGATTCCAGACTTCGGGACGTTGTCCTATCAGGTCGCCGATCTGAATCGAGTCGCGATTGATCCAGTCGGTCAGGCGAACCCAGATGAAAAACACGATTGCAATCAGACCGAGTTTCACGGGCGACAGATAGCCGCCGGGTCCACGGGCTGCCAACAATTCAGCTGCTTCGGCGTCGCTGACTGAAAGAAGAACAGCAAAGAAACTGAGGGCGAATCCAATCGCCATCGGCATTACGGGTGACAGTCGAGCCATTCGTGGTTCAGTTTCCTGCTGAGTTGGTGAATCAAGGAATTCACCATTCTAAATGAGTTTAAGAAAATTGCTTGTGAAAAACGCGCGGCCTGACCTCGGGGCCCTGAACCGTTGCGATGCGTAATCCTGGCCTCCAGCCGTTGAAAATACCATATCCAACGGCCAAAACCATCGCTGCAAGTCGAACGATCGTTACAGAATACCCGGAGCCGAAACATCGATTCCCTTGAGCTTCATCTTCAGGACTTCCTTGTTTGGAGCGACCTGGAAAGCCGTCGGACGGTCAATCAACTCATCACGGACAAGCTGTTCGAGGCTCATCGTGAAATCCTGCATCCCCTCTTCGCCAAACATCGGTATCGCATCAGCGAGCTTGTGATCCTTCTCTTCGAGGATCAATTTTCGAATCGTCGGATTGAAAGTCATGATCTCACAGGTCGGCACACGACCCACACCTGGCTTGATCGATTTGAGCAGTTTCTGGCCAATGATGCCCTTCATGTTCATCGCCATGGCACTGCGAATCGCGCCGTGCATCTCTTCCGGAAACAGGTCAAGAATACGACCGATCGTCGAAGGAGCTGTCGAAGCGTGAATCGTACCGAATACGAGGTGACCAGTTTCCGCCGCGTGGATCGCGGTCATGAATGTCTCTTCGTCACGAAGCTCACCAACGAGAATGATGTCGGGGTCTTCACGAACGGCGTGCTTCATGCCAACGCCGAAGTCACATACGTCGATACCAACTTCACGCTGGTTGATCAAACACTTGTCATCGGTGAATACAAATTCAATCGGATCTTCAAGCGTCAAAATGTGTTTTGAGTAGCGACGGTTGATGTAGTTCAGCATCGACGCGATCGTGGTTGACTTACCCGAACCGGTAATACCCGCCAGCAGGATCATGCCCTGCTCGTAGTGGCAAAGGCTCTCGATCGAGGACGGCAGGTATAGACCTTCGAAGTCGGGGATGAAGTTGTTCACACGACGGGCAACCAATCCGATCTTTCCCAGCTGCTGAAGCATGTTGACACGGAAACGCCAATTGACGCCGTCCACTTCGACGACGTAGGCAAAGTCAGCACCGCCTTCTTCGTCAAAGATTTTTCGGGTTCGATCCGTCATCATCGGAAACAGCAAGCGAGCCATCTCTTCAATTTCGACCGGATCGCGGTTCATGGGTTTGAGCGTACCGTCGACACGAATGATGGGCGCCTTGCCAACTTTCATGTGCAAGTCACTACCCTGAAGCTTCACCAGGGCGCGGAAGTATTTGTCGACTTCGTTGTCTGCTCGCTTTTCAGTAAAGCGCTTGACCATCGCTTCGATTTTTTCGTCCAGCTGCGATGCACCGTTGGAACTGCCGTTGGTCTGTCCGTTGGTGGTTTCTTCGTTGTCGGCTGGCTTTTTCTTTTGCGTTTTCATTACGATTTCCGTAGGAGAGCAAGCGGCGTCAACAGTTAGTCGACAGCCTGAAATGTCTGCGGAAGCGAGAGACAGTCAGATCCGCTAAAAACTTGCTTTAAGTACTGTAGGTCGACTGTTTCAATGGGTCAACCAAGCCTGTTTTTCTGGGGCGAAATAGCCCCCTGACGGCTAAACACGGATCGGGCAATTCCTATAATAACAGCCAGGAGTGGCATTTCCATCTTTGAGACTACCGTCTGGCGAGCCAATGCTGCCATTTTTTCGGGCGAACAGGATGCCCGTTAGCCGATCTTGCGGAAGGCAGCTATCATCTTGGGCTTCCACATTTTTAACTTACTTCGATTTTCGATCGTATCCATGGACACTGAACTGCTTGACCGTTCCAACTCAATTCGTCAGCGCATTACTCAATTGCGGGACAGTCTTTGACTACGACGCGAAAATTTCCGAGACCGCCGAGATCGAAAAACGGATGGCGGCTACCAACTTTTGGGATAACCAGGAAAAAGCCCAGGAAACTGTCGGACAATTGAAATCGATCAAGGCGATTGTGTCGCCGATGAAGGAGCTGCTGTCTTCAGGTGAGGATCTTGATGCGCTCCTTGAGATGGCCGAAGAAGATCCCGAAATCGCAGCTGAGATCGAATCCGAAATCAAACGACTTGAGAAAGAACTCGACGATCTCGAACTCAAAGCGTTACTCAATGGAGCCCACGATGCCTGTGGCGCAATCCTGACAATCAACGCGCGTGATGGTGGGACTGACGCCAATGACTGGGCGGAGATGATGTTGCGGATGTACTCGCAGTGGGCTCAGAAGAATGATTACGCAGTTGAACTGCTTGATCGAAACCCGAATCCCGACGCCGGCATCAACAGTGCCACGATTACAATTCGCGGTCCGATGGCTTACGGTTACCTCAAGGGTGAGAATGGAGTCCACCGCCTGGTGCGAATCAGCCCGTACAATTCGGAAGGCAAACGCCAAACGAGTTTCGCAGCGGTTGATGTTACTCCTGAAATTTCTGACTCCGTTGAAATCCACATCAATGAGAGTGATGTTCGCGTTGATACCTATCGGGCCAGCGGTGCAGGAGGGCAACACGTCAACAAAACGGACAGTGCCATTCGCTTGACGCACGAACCGACTGGCGTGGCTGTGCAGTGTCAGTCGCAGCGATCCCAACATAAAAACCGGGCTCAGGCCTGGAAAATGTTGCGGGCAGCACTCGCCAGGATCGAAGATGAAAAGCGTGAAGCCGAGAATGCGGAAAGCTATCGTCAGAAAGCTCAGGTCGGCTTCGGTTCCCAGATTCGAAACTACTTTTTACATCCCGATCAACGGGTGAAGGATGCTCGCACCGGGCATTATGTCGGTGACTTTCAGAAAGTACTTGATGGCGAGATTCAGGGTTTTCTGGAAGCGTATTTGAACTGGTTGGCGAAAGAGTCGTCCTAGCAGATGGCCGCCAAACCTGATTTGATCAGTCAATCGGTCGGATGCCATGTCTACCGCTGCGTGAGCGTTGCGGTATTTCGACACGGAATGCGAATTGTTGTGGTGCCATGGTCATGCTCGTCGTGACCATGTTCTCACAATTGTCTGCTAGCCGATCAAGCCGGAATATTCTTTGTCTTCACTGTCCAGCTACCTTTGGCATATTCAGTTGCAGACGATTCATTTAGTGGTGCATCACTTTCCAACAAATTGAAACTTGAGATCCGAAATGTCCCACTCGCGCAGTAACGGGGCTCGATCACACCCAAACAAAAGTTTCGTTTTTATCCTGGTTTTTTGATGTGCTACGGAATGTCCATTCGTCTGGTATCCGTCTTTCCATAAACGGATAAAGCCGTTAGAAAAAGGCCCTGATCCCTCCATTTGTTTATCTTCCCCTGGATACAAATATGAATTTCCTCCCTCTTGCCTTCATCAATCTTGAATACGTTTTGATGGTTCTCCTTCCTGGTATGGTCCTCTCTGGTGGAGCTTCCTGGTTGGTCAAGACTCGATTTGCGCAGTACTCAAAAGTTCCCTCGACTCGTGGTTACACTGGCGAAATGGCAGCCAAGCGTTTGCTTGATGTTGCCGGCATCACCGATGTTCACATCGTTCGTGTCGATGGCATGCTGACCGATCACTACAATCCAACGACAAAAAAACTCGCGCTCTCATCGGCGGTTTTTGACCGGACTTCGATCGCGGCAATTGGCGTTGCGACCCACGAAGCTGGACATGCCATTCAACATGCGACGGGTTACTTTCCCCTCAAGTGGCGAAGCGCAATCGTGCCAGTGGCTAACATCGGAACAAAGTTCGGCACCTATGGAATGATGATCGGTGCAGCGCTGGCTGCTGGCGGTCAGGTGTTCGGCAAACCTGTGTTCATCGTCGGCGCGTTGGCGTTTTTGATTTTTGTGCTTTTTCAGTTGGTGACTCTGCCCGTTGAATTTAACGCCAGCAACCGGGCAAAACGGCTTGTCGTGGAAGCCGGTATCGTTGGAGAGCAGGAAAGAGAAGGCATCGACAAAGTTCTCGGCGCCGCGGCGATGACCTATGTCGCGGCATTTGTTACGTCGGTTCTGACTTTGTCCTACTATCTGATGAAGTCCGGTTTGCTCAACAACCGACGACAACGCAGTCACCGATAGGCAGCCAGGTTTTCGCCCGAGGCTGCCAGAACTCTGAGCGGCAAGGGCACTCACTGTGCCAAACTGTGCCTAGTCCCAGTCTTCTTCTTCGTCGTCATCTTCCCAGTCAGCGTCGTCATCTAACTCATCGTCGTCCTCGTCGAGATCATCGTCGTCGACTTCCTCCCATTCGTCGTCCTCGAAGTCATCATCGTCGCCATCTTCGACTTCGTCGTCTTCATCATCATCTTCATACTCGTATTCGTACTCTTCGCCGTCCTCCTCGTCTCCGTCCTCATCGACTTCGACGTACTCGTACTCGTCGTCCTCTTCGTCGCCGTCTTCTTCACCTTCATCGTCGTCATCGACGTATTCATATTCTTCATCGTCTTCGAGCTCTTCCCCGTCGCCGTCTTCGAGTTCATCTTCCTCTTCGTACTCTTCATCGTCCGCAAGTTCATCGTCCGCAAGTTCATCGTCTTCGAGCTCATCGTCTTCGACGTCCTCTTCTTCATCGACCGCAGCGACAAGGAACGAAGATTGCAGAACCCAGGGCTCTACATCAAGGTGGTCAGAGGCTTGCACAGAAGTTTGCCAGGATAGTGGGTCAATAGTTGAGTTCTCAATGCACAGATTCACGTTTGGGTCTCCTTAACGTCACTGCTTTCGTCGAAGTGTAAAGGTACTGAGTCAGTTGTTTGATTTTCATCGGGCGCGGGCCAATCCGGCAACCCTTGTCCAGCCAATTGATCGGCTCTGGGCAGGTCCCGAATGCTGGCAAATCCAAAAGTAGCCAAAAATTCCCTGGACGTTCCGTACAAATACGGTCGTCCAAGATTTTCACTTCGGCCGACGATACGCAACAATCCGGCTTCCAGCAATTGTCTTAACATTTCACCACTGCTGACGCCACGAACAGCTTCGATATCGGCTTTAATAATCGGCTGACGATAGGCTACGATGGTTAACGTTTCCATCGCCGATTTGGAAATTTTTGGGCGACGTGGAGTCTGAGCCAGTCGCCCGATCCAATCCGCAAACTGTGGTCTGGTAAGCATCTGGTACCCTCCAGCAATGCGTTTGACCTGGAATGACCTCCCGGATCGATCGTAATGCTGGTTCAGTTCGCGAATCATGGTACGCGACTGGGTTCCGTCTTCAAGTCCTGCCAGCTGGCTTAACTTACGCGACGTCAGCGGACTGCGGGCCATCATTAACACGGCTTCCAGGCGACGACGGGCCGCTTTTGGGTCCTGTTCCGCAACCTTTGGATCAGCTTCCGCAGATGCGCTCTGGTTTGTGGGTGGTTCTGACATAAAATGCCAATGAAGTTCGGGATTGGCTTGTACAACTCGCGCAGTATGCCGCGTGTGGATCCCAAAATCAATACGTTTTTGGACGCATCGTTTCGCTGCTGTCCTGCATCGGTTTTCGCAATGGCCAGTAAAAACAAACAAAATGGCCGCGTCTTTGTCATCGTCACCTTATTGGCAACAGTCGTGGTAATACCGATCACGCTCATGATCCTTGCTGCCATAGGCGAAAAGTCCGGAGTCGAATTTTCTCCCGACGACTTTACAATGCGGTCTTTCGACTATTGTCGGCTGCCTTACATCAACTGGACGCATCGCGGTATCGAATACAAAAATCTGCCCAACAGTTCCGCTCAAATACTGATCGATGATGGCTGGGTTGGCGTCAATGTTCGCACGCCCAAACGATGGCATCTGGTAAGTGAAAGTAAAGGTCAATCTACGTTCAGAATGTCAGCAGATTGTGATGCCCGGTTTCTGACAAATTACTTCGACTTTACTGACAGCAATGGTGACAATCTCATCATGAAGTGGACCAACGACCATCAAAAGCCAGCAAAAGCGTTCTGGCCACTGATCGCCGAAATGGCTCGGGATCGACTCTATTTGCCAATTCCTGACCTGATGGAATTCGTGTTGGACTATCAAATCAATGATACGCTCACTGAGAAATTCGTCGCCGAACTTGAGCAAAAAGTTGGCGACGCCTGGTTTGAAGCAGCCAGGTCCGACCAGCTCAAGGGCAACCACCAACGTGCCCTCACACGGTTTGACAACGCAATTCGCATTAGCGGAACGCATCCACAAGCCGAACAGGCGAAAGCCGAATCTGAATCGGCTGTTGATCGCGGCGAAGATCAATCGCCATGAACCAAATTTACCTTGATCACAATTCGACGACTCCGATAGATCCGCGCGTCGTGGAAACCATCGCCGACACGTTGAGCAAAGGCTATCTGAACCCGGCCAGCCAACACAGAGAAGGCCAGCGAGCAAGACGTGAACTGGAGTCGCTACGCACACGGATCGTCGATCTGCTGGGCGGTCAAAGCCGTGGTATGCAGGCCGATCAGCTGATCATTACCAGTGGCGGCACCGAGAGCAACAACCTGGCGTTGATCGGTTTGGCACGGCAATCTGCGGTAAAACTTGATCCAACAGGAAAAAACAAAGGCCGCGTCCTGGTTTCAGCTATCGAACACCCAAGCGTCATCGGCGCTGCGGAAGCTTTGCAACGTGAGGGCTTCGAAGTCGAACACATTGAAGTCGATTCTGACGGAGTCATCCTGCTCAGTGACCTTGAAAACCGGCTCAAGGATGCGTCTTCCTTCCCCGTGACGCTGACCAGCATCATGTTGGCCAACAACGAAACGGGCGTCATTCAACCCGTCGCTCAGGCTGCTGTTCTGTGCCATGAACATTCCGCGTTGCTGCACACCGACGCCGTTCAAATGGTAGGCAAGCTACCCGTAAATTTTTCGGAAATCGGTTGCGACGCGATGAGCCTCACCGCGCACAAGCTACACGGTCCCCGCGGCATTGGTGGCCTGGTTCTGAAACACGGTTTGGTCGTCGATCCGATTCTCTTTGGTGGCTTTCAGCAAATGGCAATGCGGCCGGGCACCGAAGATGTCGCCTTGCTGGCCGGAATGCATCGCGCGATCGAAATTGCTGCTGAAGATCCTGACCGGGCTTCGAGAATGAGTCAGCTTCGAGACCAACTGGAATCCAGATTGCAGCACTTTGACATGACCATCAACGGAGCGGGTGCCACCCGAATGCCGCACACTTCCAATGTCTCATTCTCGGGCATCGACAGGCAAGCTTTTCTGATGGCGGCCGACATTGAGGGTTTGGCGATCTCTACCGGTTCTGCCTGTGCCAGCGGTTCCAGCGAGCTTTCTCCGGTGCTCTTGGCAATGAGAGCCAACAACGAAGTTGTGCAGGGCTCGATCCGTATCAGCCTGGGAGCGACGACGACAAAGGACGAAATCGAACTGGCAATTGAACGAATCAGCAAGATTGTGGAAAAGCTGTCAAAATAATGTTCTTTGGCAGTCGCTAACGAGTCAGCAACAAGTCAGATTTCTGTAGGCATTTTTTCCCCTGTTTTGGACGTATTTCTGGCGGTTAAATCGATGCAGATTCCCGTGGCAAACAGCTGTCGGTCTGAACTCAATTTCATCCGGAAAAATTCGAGTTGAAAATGATGTTTGGCACCTCGTGAGATGGGCTAAAAAGTGGTATACTGAAGGGCTGGATTTGAACGCGTTTTACACCCCTTCGAAGCTTCCCTTTTATGCCCCTTGGCACCACCAATTTTTCACCTGAATCTTCTGATTCATCGATCTTCGGAATCCCACTGGATCATCTGAACCGATCGCGGTTTGAGAACTGGGGACAATCCGTCGAAGAAGCAAAATCTGTTTCGGCAGTGGTTGGCGGGTTAAACGAATTTATTGGTGACGAAGACAACCGTTGGTTGCGTTGCCTGGTCAAAGCAGAAAACTTCAAACAGTCGCTCGTCGATTCAGATTCCAATTCCCACCCTGATGAACTCGATGATTTTGAGCCCATCAGAAGTCTTTCTCCAATGGTGCTTTACGGCGAAACTGGAACTGGAAAAACATCTCTCGCGCTGTCGTTGATTACCCGCATCACGTCGTCCGACAATAGCGAACAACCAACGTGCCTTGCTGGTAGCGAATTCTATCGGCGCTATATCGCCGCGATGGATCGACAGACAATCTACGAGTTCCGACAGAAGATTCTCTCCGGGCCCGGACTGGTCATCGACAACATCGATCAACTGGAAAGCAAACTGGGGGCGCAGCGTGAGTTGGTTTATTTGATCGATCAGTTAAATCGCTCTGAAAAACCTGTCATTATCACGATGCAGCAGTCGCCTCTGGAAGTCAATCATCTCGTACCACAACTGTTGTCGCGGCTTAGTGGTGGCATTGGCTTTCCTGTCTTCCCACCTGGCTTGTCGGCACGACGAAAAATCATCGAGCGGCTTTCGACGTTGCATCGGACTGCTTTGACCGATGAGGCAGCCGAGTGGGTGGCTCAGCGAATGTCGGTTTCCGTTCCGAAACTGAATCACTTTTTCATTCAACTGAAAACGGAACTTAACGCGCGCGATCAGTCTGATCCCGAAAAACCTGTCGACATGGTGACTCTGGGTTTGATCTTTCAACAGGACAAAACAACGATCGATGCAATGGCTTCGCAAATCATCGAATCGGTTGCCGAAGAGTTCGAAATGAGCTCCACCATGCTTTGCAGTAATTCTCGCAAGCAAACCATTGTGATGGCTCGTGGCGTAGCGATTTGGTTACTGCGAACGATGCTCGGTAGTAGTTACCAAAACATTGGCACCCGTTTTGGAAATCGCGACCACACAACAATCCTTCATGCGTTCCAGAAATACGATGCTCTGATTGAGGAAAATACTGACGATTGCGATGCCAATACGGCGCTGTGCAATCGCGTACGAACATTGAAGTTGCGACTCAACGAAACATTTGCTGGCGAAATGACGCTCATTCCATGACGTTGGCAGATGGGAAAACCTGTTCAATGACAGTTTCTTTTTTCAACAACCAACCACGTTACGAACCGTCGTTCTGCAAATCCTGAAAATTGACAAACTGGTACACCTGATACTGACACGACTGATTACTTACTTCCGACATTTTATCCACGACTCAACTAGCGACGTAACAAACCGAACACCAGTGACTTATGTCGATTGCTTGCCAGTTACTGACAGTTTTGGCCGGCACTACAATACAAATACTTAAAAAGAATCTAGTTCCTATTACGCTTACGCGTTCAAACCGACCCCTCAGAGAATCAACGTGAAAATAAAGATCAATCGCGAAAGCTTCTTTAAGACGTTCCAGATAGCAGCAGCTGTTGCTCCGGTACGCAGCCCCAAAACGATTCTGCAAAATATCAAATTGAAAGTCGACAAAGACGGCGGTGAACTTTCAGCAACCGACATGGAAGTTGGTGTACGCCTTCAAGTACCTGACGTCGAAGTATCGACAGCCGGTAGCGCCGTCATCCCGGTACAGCGTTTGAGCCTCATCCTTCGCGAGTCGAGCGATGAGTTTCTGGAAATCGAAGCCGATGGTGAGAAGACAACCGTCACCGGTCAGAGCAGTCGATTCGAGCTTCAGGCTCAGAATCCGGACGAGTTTCCGGAAGTCGCCGAATTCACTGGCAAGGACTACTATGAAATTTCAGGTGGTGTTCTTCGCGAACTGATTAAACGCACACTGTTCGCCACCGATGCCGAAAGTGCCCGTTATGCACTGGGCGGTATTTTGCTGGAGATTGATGGCGATTCGCTGACCGCAGTCGGTACCGATGGTCGACGTCTGGCAAAGATGAGCGGTGCGATCGGAAAAGTAGGCTCACCCAAGGACGCCGGTGCGGCGACCATCGTCCCATCGCGTTCGATGCAGTTGATGGAACGCATCCTTCCAGACGGCGAAGAGAAAGTTCACTTGCTGCCACAGGCTAACGAATTGCTGATGCGAGACACCAACGGCGTTTTCTATACCCGATTGGTCGAAGGACGTTTTCCGCCATGGCAGGACGTCATTCCAAAGCGGGATGAAACGAACAAGATCGACATCCCGGTTGGTCCGATGTATTCGGCACTTCGTCAGGCAGCGATCGTTTCCAGCGATGAGAGCCGTGGTGTCGATTTCACGTTTGGCAAAGGTTCGCTCGTCATGAGCAACAGCACGGCGGAAGTCGGACAGTCACGTGTCGAGATCCCGGTACCCTTCGATAAAGAGGAACTGACGATCACGTTGGACCATCGATACCTGGCGGACTTTCTGAAAGTCCTGCAAACGGATCGAACGTTTACTTTCGACATCCAAAGCGGCGATGCGGCGGCTTACTGTCACACCGACGATAATTATGGATACGTGATCATGCCGCTGTCGCGAGATCGAAAGTGATCATGGAACCCGGGCAGTACGACGAACACGATTTCGATAACGCCAGCGATCTTGTAAAAGATCGACAGCGTTTTCGTCGTCGACCCAAACGTTCGGCCGACATCATTTCGCAAATGATGGCTCGTCAGGGTTACGCTCAATCAAAATCCAATGACGAATTGAACGAAGCCTGGGAAATCGCTGCCGGGCCAAAGTTCATCAAAAACACGAAAGCAGCTCGAATCAATCGCGGAACACTGGAAGTCTTCGTAGCCAGTTCGGCCGCGATGAATCAGCTTAGCTTTCAAAAACGACAACTGCTCTCAGCAATGCAGCAGCAGTTGCCACAAAACAAAATCAAAGACCTACGCTTTAAACTTGGAAACGTCGCAAAATAATGAGCACTGAAACACCAGACGACAACGAAAAAGATTCAGGTCCAGACTACGGTTCGGGTCAACTCAAACGGTTGAGCGACTTGCAGCACGTCCGCAAGCGACCCGGTATGTACATCGGGGATACAACACCACGGGGTTTGCATCATCTTGTCTACGAAGTCGTAGATAACTCGATCGATGAGGCGATGGCCAAGTACGCAAGTACGGTTACGGTGATCATCAACACTGATGGTTCGGTAACCTGTATCGATGATGGACGTGGAATTCCAGTAGCCCGGCACGATCAGTTGTCGGAACAGGAAGACCGCGAAGTCACCGCGCTTGAAGGCGTGATGACGATGCTCAAATTCGGTGGTAAGTTCGGCGAAAAGGGGCCCGACGCTGACGAAGATGAAAATGCCTACAAAGTATCGGGTGGTCTGCACGGAGTAGGTGTTACAGTCGTTAACTTCCTTTCCGAATGGGCGGAGGTCGAAGTCTATCGCGATGGCCATATCCATCAGCAGGCTTACGAGCGAGGTGTTCCGACAGGGCCAGTCGTACAGAGCGGCAAGACATCAAAGCGCGGTACGAAAACCACATTCAAACCGGATCCGCAAATCTTTCCGATCACCAAGTTTGAACATGGCATTCTGTTCAAGCGACTTCAGGAGCTGGCGTTCCTTAACAGTGGTGTTCGTATCATCTTCAAGGATGCCCGCACCGATGAGTCGGATGAGTTCTACTACGAACGCGGAATCATCGAATACGTGGAACATCTCAATCGTGCCAGCGATCCAATCCACAAAGAGGTGATTTACCTGACAGGTGAATCCGAAGGTGTGGGCTATGAACTGGCGCTGCAATACACGACCGACCATACCGAAAAAGTTCACTCTTTTGCCAACAATATCAACACGCATGAAGGTGGAACACACGTATCGGGATTCCGATCGGCACTGACGCGTACGTTGAATTCCTACGGAAAGAACAACAAGCTCTATCCAAAAGACCTGAACGTCGGTGGTGAAGATTTCCGTGAAGGAATCACCGCAATCCTCTCGGTAAAAGTACCCGAACCGCAGTTCGAAGGTCAAACAAAAACCAAGCTTGGTAACAACGAAGTCGACGGAATTATCAGCTCGGCATTTGGAGAGTTTCTCAAGGTCTACCTCGAAGAGAACCCTTCCGCAGCCAAGACGATCATCAAGAAAGGAATCCAGGCCGCGGAGGCTCGCGAAGCCGCCCGTGCCGCGCGAGAAAAAATTCGTCGCAAGTCAGTACTCGGTGGCAGTGGCCTGCCAGGAAAACTTCGCGATTGTCTCAGTGACGAAGTAGAAAAGTGCGAAATCTACCTGGTGGAAGGTGACTCGGCCGGTGGATCGGCAGAAGGTGGACGACTGAAAGAGTTTCAGGCCATCCTGCCACTGCGAGGTAAGATCATCAACGCTTACAAAGCTCGTGAAGACAAAGTTCTGGCCAACGAAGAAGTTCAGAGCATTATCAATGCGTTGCGAATCGGTGTCGGTGAGACACAGGATCTTTCCAAGCGACGTTACGAAAAAGTCATCATCATGACCGATGCCGACGTCGATGGATCGCACATTCGAACGCTGTTGTTGTGTTTCTTCTATCGGCAGATGTATCAATTGATCGAGCAAGGGCATGTTTACGTCGCCTGTCCGCCGCTGTTTCGTGTGAAGCAGGGAAAGAAGACCTATTACGTTCAAACCGACGAAGAAATGCGGGCCCAGTTGCTTGATCGTGGTTTGGAGAATACTTCCTTCGAAGGTGAAGGTATCCGCGTCGAAGGCGATGACATGCGAACACTTTGTGTGACTCTTGCCAGCATGGAAGACGCGATCCTTGCACTGGAACGTCGGGGTATTAACCTGAAAACACATTCGCAGCGAATGGAC
This sequence comes from uncultured Pirellulaceae bacterium, assembly GCA_964446085.1. GTDB lineage: Bacteria > Planctomycetota > Planctomycetia > Pirellulales > Pirellulaceae > Mariniblastus. The sequence continues at coordinate 19,054 of CAYUNP010000006.1, read as the reverse complement.
AATGACGGTCGCTTACCCGTTTTTCATGCGTTCCTTGGCACGACGGAAAAGTGGTTCTCTGATCGCAAAAAGCTGGATGAATTTATCAAGCAGCATGAATCGGAATCTGGTGTCGAGGTCACAGTAGAGTCGGAACTTGATGGAACAGAAGGTGAAGAAAAGGATCCGGCAAACACACTTCGCATCAACGAATTCCATGAAGTAAGAACGATCAACTCGGGACTCAAAGCTCTGGATCAATTTGGTTTGGGTATCGAAGCGATGTTGCCAGTCGATCGAACGGGACTCGAGAATCCGCGCTTTATTCTTTACAAAGGCGAAAACGAAAATCCGGTAACGGACCTGCGTGGTTTGATCGCTGGTGTGCGAGCTCTGGGTGAAAAAGGTATCCATCTGACCCGTTTCAAAGGTCTTGGTGAAATGAATGCCGAAGAATTACGTGAAACGACACTGGATCCGGCAAACCGAACGCTGATTCAGATTAAAATGCCTAACGTTGCCGAAGCCGATGACATGTTCCGCATTCTCATGGGTGACAAAGTCGAACCACGGCGAGAGTTTATCGAAAAGCACGCTCTGGATGTTCGTGAACTGGATGTGTAGCGCTCAGTTCAGTTAGTGCTCAGCAAAGCAAAGGAATCGACCAAATGTGTAGATGGGTTGCCTACCACGGAGATCCAATTTACGTGGACACGCTGGTTACCCGTCCATCACACTCGCTTGTAGATCAAAGCCTCAACACCGAAATGAATTTCAATACCGACGGTAGTCTGTGGTCGGTAAATGGCGATGGCTTTGGAATAGGATGGTATACCGACAAATTCGAAGCCGCCCTGTTCAAAGACACGCGGCCCGCATGGAATGATGAAAATCTGCATGAGATTTGCGCCAGCGTTAAGTCCAAAATATTTATGGCGCATATCCGCGCAACGACCACCGGCTCGGTACAGCGCAACAATTCTCACCCGTTCAAATACAAAAACTGGCTGTTTCAACACAACGGCCATATGGAGAATTTCGATATTGCGCGCCGCGATCTGCAAATGGATATCTCGCCCGAATTATATCGTCAACTCAAGGGCACAACCGACAGTGAGACGTTCTTCCTGTTAGCACTCACATACGGTTTGGAAACCGATCCGAAAACGGCGCTCCAAAAAATGATCCGCCGGATAGAAGATGCCAGTGAAGCCAACAGGATCGAACTGATTCTCAATCTGTCTTGTACAATCAGTGATGGTGAGAAACTCTACACGATCCGTTACGCTGCTAACGAGAAAACCAAGAGCCAGTATTATTCGAATGAAGAAGGCTGCATCAAAGATATAAACTCAGGATGCGCAATGATTCCTTCAAACAGCGTCATTGTCGTATCGGAACCGCTGGATGAGTTAGGCAAGAAATGGAACGAGGTCCCGGAAAACAGCTTCATGACTGTGGCTGATGGCGATGTGCATATCGAAACGCTGATGGATTGAAGCAGGATAGACCAGGAATTAAACCGAGCAAAAGACGTCGCACCCGTCATTTCAACCAGGATCAACCACAACGCAGAGGAACACAGTTAATGAATACCTCTCCATCTGCCTCAACATCAGGTCAGTTTTCAATTAGACGATTGTTCTGGACGATGATCGTCGCATCGATCGTTTTCAAACTGGCTGACATGACGGGCTTTTTACACCTGATTGCTGGCAACTGGTACTTGGCACGTGGCACGGGTCGAGCCTGGATCATCTTTTCGATCGTGTTGTTCACCATCATTGCGATCGTTTACATCGCATGGTTTGGAATACGATTGCCCTATCTGATTGAGCAACGAATCGTACAAAGAAAAAAGCGACAGCAACGAAGGGATCAATTCCAAAAGGAAATCGAAGCTCATCGGAAACGGGTTTGACGAACCGTCCGTTAATCCCGTTCAATGAGGGCGGGATAGGCTTCCAGCCTGTCAAATTTATCGAAGTTGATTTACGTTTCGCCGGGCTGCAGTATGTTCACACAGGCTGGAAGCCTATGCTACCTTTCATGCTCGTAGACGGTATTGCCGTTAATCCAGCTTACTGAATTACTGTCCGAGTCTCGTCAAGTCAATCGAGGGCACTCCGTCGGGTTGAGGTAGCGCCCACATTTGCCGAGGGTCACCATAGAGCGAATCAAAACTGTAGTCGCTTGTCTCAATGACCATTTTTGATTCCTGGCCGTTGCTGGAGAGATGCATCACGATCTTCTGCGGCAATACAATGCCCTGTTTTGGATAGGATTTATATTCTTCAGAATTTGTGTAGGCGATGCGTTCCCCGCGGCTGTTGTAAAGTGCCTGTTGCAGGATGATACCCTGTTGGGCATGCAGCAGTGTTGTACGATAAATCTGACCGTTTGAAGTTTGCCGTGTCGTAACAAGCCGAATATGGCCTTCGGCAGTCAGGTTTGGATCCAACTGATGAAAATCTGTTGCTTCAAACTGAATCAAACCCAATCCTTCGAGCAACCAAACAGGCTCCAGAGGAATTGCCTGCCGAACTGCCGAACTGGCATTACCAAACCCTTCGTGACTGGCGTGAAAGATTGCCGGTTTCTGATTGGGAAGATTAACTTTCGTCCACACCCAAAAATCCTGATCGTTGCTGCCAACATCGACTCCAAACTGGGAGACTCCCATCACACCGGCTTTGATTCGTAGCCGACGGGGCAGTTCCAGTTGCATGGTGCCACGAAGTTTCGGTGTGCCGTCGAGTGAAACGACGATGTCGCTGCTGAGCTGTTTGAATTTGGAATTGTTCGCGGCGATCACCTGAAGAACTTCCGCTTTTGTCGGCATACGGTTGAAGACAACCGGAATGGGATCTTTCTTTTTGCGAAATTTGAAAAGCTGGGCCTGAGTCGAATCAACAAACAGAACAACAGCCAGCAGGGCACCGAAGAGGCAGCAAAATTTTCGATTCAGTATCACGATTCGGCCTCTTCATCGTCAACAATGGGCTGATTGGAAAACAGGTGTTCGGCAAGTTCCTTCTGGATCAGTTGAACCTTGTCATCATCAATATCGACATCGGGCACCTCAAACGTCTCGGAGTTTTTTCGTTCGATCAAAATCGAAACACTGCCATCTTTGCTATCAAAAGTGTCTTTTAGTGACAGAATTCGTTTTTGTAACAACAACAGACTCATGACGAACGCCGTTTCAAGGCGGTTTTTATCCAGTTGATGTTTGAAGTAGGACAAAAGTACACTTCGTGGTGCCCAGTAAACTTTGCCAGTTTCCAAATCAGGAACCTGCTGGCGCCAGTGCCCAATGCAGTCATCACCAGGGCCATCCCAGCTGTCATCCGAAAAATCCAGACGCGACGTTTGACCATTGGCGAGTTCGATTAGCGCGGACCAGTATTTTTCCCCGGGATCCAAAGGGCGTTCGGTGACAGAGCACTTTTTTCCGCCCCGTCGAAATTCGAACTGCTGCATGTGAACGGCTACTACGAAATAAAAATGGTGGCGGACTTTATATTTTTTACTGAACCGTAGCAAGGGTTCTTACCGATCAATGCGCTGACTTCTTCTCAACCCGCATATCCCGCCAGCTAGCATTTCTGGTCACTATTCCCGCGAAGAAGTCCACGACGCCCAGACGATCTGTCGAGTTGTCAGATCCCCGCATCTCCCCGTGACGCAACAATCAAGGAAGACAATATGCGCTCAAAATCCCGCAAGTCGCAGAAGCGACGCAAGAATTCGAATCATGATTACGGTACTCTGGAAGACCGGAAACTACTGGCGACAATCGTTAACGTGAATCCAGCCGAAGGATTTCTGGTCGTCGATCTGGAAGCCAACAATGATATTGCTGTGATTGGTATCGCAGACAATGGTAACGTCACAATCAACGGTAATCAGGATCTGAATACCAGTGCTGCTGGTGTTCAAACATTGGCAGCAGATGATTTGTTGCATGTCACTTTCGAAGGCAACAGACTTCGAACAGGCCAGATCGTTTCGTTCAATGCTGAATTCAGTGGCCAACGGCAACTTAGCACGTTGAAGATCGAAGACGTTGGTCAGGTATCGATCAATGATCGCCTTGAGGTGAGAGCCAACCTGGACATTTTTCTGAGCGGAACAGGTGGTCGAATTGGTGACGCAATCAACGGACAACTGATTGTCGGCGACGTAGCTACGATCAACGCTGGCGCGAATGAAATCGGCTTGAACAATGCCGGTAACGATTTCAACCGGCTCAACTTGACAACCACAGGTACAAACAACGATGTCGTACTCAACGATGTCGATGGTGTAGAGTTGACAGGCGTCAATGTTTCAGGCGACCTGACCCTGACAGCGGGTGGTGTCGTTCAGGATGCCAATAGCACCACGATCGAAGTACTTGGAACTGCAAGGTTCACCGGCTCGGAAATTGAGTTGGGAGACCATGTGGGCGACACAACCAACTTCTTCCGGTCATCGTACACCGCAACGGGTCACGTGGACGTACAGGAAGATTCGAACACGATTCTGACGTCAACAGATGTTGGTTCGTTGACATTGCGTTCCGTTGGTGGAATCTTCGACGGCACCCGAACCTCAATCAATGTGGATGGACTTGCTCAGTTCTTTGGCAACAACCGGGTACGCATTGGTGAAGGTGGTTTGGACACATTCAATGCAGGTTCGGTTCAGTTCCAATCCAATGGTCACGTTCACATCACCGAGAACAGCGACGCACAGATAACCGGTGAAAACAGAGCCAGTTCTTTGACCTTCAGGTCATGGGGTAATGTGACAGATGCAGCCGATACATCGATCAATGTCTCACATGAAACGGGATTCGAAGCCCTCGGTGTAGAGCTGGGAGATTCACCAACGGATGTGTTCAATTCAGGCTCATTGTCCTTCTTTGTCCGCGACAGGTTTGCGGTCACGGAAGATTCAAACAGCCATATCATTGAGACCAAAAACCGCGCAGCAGAATTCTATCTTGAGTCAGCTGGAGCGATCACTGACGCAGATGATGCCTTCATCACCGTCGATAACCTGGCAGAGTTCAAAGCCAACAGTGTCAACGTGGGTGATACACAGATTGATCAGTTTAATGCAGGATCAGTCAGGTTCGATACATCAGGACGTTTCAAAATCACAGAGAACAGCGGCCTGACATTTACGGGTGACAGTTCGGCAGCGAACTCAGTGGTCAACTCCAGTGGTAACATTACCAACCAGGCCAACGCGACAGTGAACGTTCGAAATTCAGCGGCCTTCTTCGCCAACAATGTTATCCTTGGAAACCAGAGCGGCGATGAATTCAATGCTGGGACAGTTGCCTTTCGAACCGCACCCGATACCAACGGATTGGTCGCGATCAATGAGGACAGCAATACCCAACTTGGAGGCATTAGCGAGGCTGGAAGATTGCGGTTGGAAGCCAATGGCAATATCACTGACGGTCCAGGTTCTCAAGTCAACATCGACGGTAACTCGACGTTGATGACATTAAACAATGGCAGAATCAAGCTTGGTGATTCAGGAGTTCGCGCCGACAACACGCCATTCGATTCGGTATTCGAAACCTTGTCGCTGACGGTTCAGACGGACGGTTCGGGCAACGCGATCATTGAAGAGGATGGCGATATTCTTCTCACAGGTATCAACCGGGCCAACTCGCTTTCGCTGATCGCAGATGGCGGTGAAGGAAGAGTACTTGACGCGATCGACGCGCGGATTGACGTTAATTTCAACCTGAATGTTGAAGCCGGCAGCATCAATCTTGGTAACGCGATTATTGCCAATGCCAGTTCGACAGACCGGTTGGCGTTTCGTTCTTTGACATTCCAGTCAGCGGGCAACGTTAATGTCTCGGCAGACAACTCGTTCTTCCTGACCGGCAGCAGCAACAGCGGGGGCTTTTTGACGCTTGAATCCGAAGGCGACATTCGTACCACCGGCGGATCGGAACTGGTTACTCAGACCGGAGCACAGTTCGATGGAATGGATATTTTCGTTGGCAATCTATCCAATGACTGCTTCGATATTCTTGACACCAATAGCGACGGGTCAGTACGACTGCGGGTTAATGGTGCCGGTGCAGAAGACGTGCAACTTGGTTGCAACGTTTAGATTGCTCGCTTTTGAGCAAAGTTGACTAACTCAGAAAAGTCCGTGAGATACCTCGCGGACTTTTTTGTTTGATGCGACGGGTTTCAGAATCAGGCTTCTTTTGACTTTTTGAAGTTGATCTTTACGAACTCGGAATAGCCGTCGATCTCAGCAGTTCCGTTATCGATTTCGGCAGCACGAAGAGTTTTCAGTTCGGCATTTTTTGCGTTGTAGTCGTCAGAGAATTTGTACTTGGGTCGTTTGTAGCTGCGAATGACAAAACCGCCCTTATCGACTTCCTGCCCCTGACCATCGACGGTTTTGAAGACTTCTTCCTTGATCGCGTCCATTTCTTCTTCGAGCTTTCCAACTTCCTGTTTGAGCCAAGCATAGAGTTCAATTGGATCGGTGGGACGGGTCATGAGTGGCTTTCCTGATTAAAATGCAGGCCAAATTATCTGGTTCAACACGAAAAGAACCTTACTGAACACCGTTAATCATCCGGTCTTCAGGGTTCTCATGATAGTAGACGCTCACGTTCATTGGAATGTTTCCCAAAGCCCCACCTCCAGTCTGCCATCGTACGGGTTTACAGCCTGGTGAAGTGCCAGGTTACCAAACCAGCCCGACAATAGCCGATATCAGTAGGAAAAGTCGGCCCAAACGAATACGATAAAGATCCACATGAATACAGAAGTCAAGGATCCTGTCTAAAGTGCACGCTCGTTTACTGTTACCAAAAATCAAAAAGCAATACGAGAAGTATCTTGAATATACTCCCGATCAGCTGAAAAAAGAGACCCTCGACCTTGGCTTCGAATCGCGAACGCATGGCAATATCGAGGCTTTACTGGTCAGAGGATTCGCGCTCATTCGTGCTGCAGCAATGCGCGAGTTGCAGATGGTTCACTATGATGTTCAGCTGATTGGTGGCGTGGCGATGTGTCGCGGCAACGTGGCAGAAATGAAAACGGGGGAAGGAAAAACGCTCACGGCGACGCTTCCAATGTTCCTGCGAGCCCTCGGCGGCGAAGGTGCTTTGCTCGCCACCAGCAACGATTACCTTGCGATGCGTGATGCGAAAGGGATGAAGCCCGTCTACAACCTGCTGGGCTTGAGCATCGGAGTCATCCAGACGGACATGTCACGGGAACAGCGACGGGAGTCGTACAAGTGCGATATCACCTACGGCACGATGAAAGAGTTTGGCTTTGACTTTCTGCGCGACCATTCGGCGCGGCGAGAACAACAGCAGCGGGATTTTTACTACGGCGGTTCGGCTGGAGGAGTTGCCCAGTCGCCGCAGGCAATTTCAGTGCATCGCAAACCGCACTTCATTTTGATCGACGAAGCAGACAGTATTCTGATCGACGACGCGCGAACGCCGCTGATCATTTCGTCCGCAGGAGACGATTCAAGCCAGCAGCAGGAAACGAGCCTCTATCAGTGGTCAGCTGATTCCGCGCCGCGGTTCGAAGAAGACCTGCACTACTGGTACGATCGCGAACGCCGCAAAGTTGATCTGACTCCCGAAGGCACGGCATTTGTGCGGGAGATCGTCAAACCTCGCGACCTGGCCGGAGTCGGGTTGCTGCAAATGTATGACTTTATTGAACGCGCCATCCAGGTTCATCGGGACTACAAAACCAATCGCGAATACGTCGTCCGCGACGGTGAGATCGTGATCGTCGATGAAGCCACCGGTCGTATTTCCGAAGGTCGTCGCTGGAGCCGCGGAATTCACCAGGCGATTGAAGCCAAGGAACAAGTCAAAGTTTCCGTCGACACCGCCACCAATGCAAAAGTCACCGTTCAGTCGTTCGTCAGTCGCTTTCCTCACATGGCCGGGATGACGGGTACGGCTTTCACTTCGGTGCGCGAATTCAAAAAAATCTATGGCATGGGAGTCACAGTGATTCCCACCAATCGCAAGCGACAACGAATTGAAATGCCCGTCAAGTATTTCGCTACCGAAGCAGAAAAGTTTGAGGAAATCGCCACCGACGTCAATGAAATCCATCAGCAGGGAAGACCCATTCTCATTGGAACGCGTTCCATCGCAAAGTCAGAACTGGTTTCGCAGTATCTGAAAGAGATCGAAGTGGTGCATGAAGTACTCAACGCCCGACAGGTCGAGCGCGAAGCTGAAATCGTTGAACGCGCCGGACAAAAGGGTCGCGTCACCGTAGCGACGAACATGGCTGGTCGCGGTACGGATATCAAGATCGATGATGAAATACGTGAGCTTGGCGGACTTCATGTGATTGGTACCGAAATGCACGAATCGGCTCGCATTGACCAGCAGTTGTTCGGTCGCTGCGGTCGACAGGGTGATCCGGGGTCGGTCCAGCTTTATATTAGTGCAGAGGACAAGCTGCTCGAATCGGCATATGGAAAACAGAAAGCAGATCGCATTCGGAGAACGGCCAGAATTCGAGGCCGCCGACACTGGATTCGACTTTTCGAAAAGGCGCAGAGAAAAGTTGAAAGCCAGCACTATCGCTCGCGAAAAATACTGATGTTTAACGAAAAACAGTTGGCCAAAAGTCAGCGTGAAATGGGACTCGACCCAATCCTCGACAACTTTGAATAGTAGTTAGCCGGAATGCAATCATGAACGACACAACAAGCGATCCGATGCGAACCACGAAGCATCGAATGCTGACCGGCATTCTGTTTTTGATCGCCTTTGTATCTGGCTGCAACGGGAAAGAAACACCTCCGCCGATTGTCAGTGATCCAGGAATTTACAGTGGTGATGAAAAGCTTGTTTCCAGTGTGATCGCCAGCGAGGATTTGATCCTCGATCTGTCTTCGAATCTCAAGACGATTGCGAACTACCTGCAGGACGAAACCGGAACGCCGAATCCTTTTAGCAACATGGATCGGATCGTGGGACTCAAATCCGGTTCGATTGGCCAGGCATTTCATACCGATGAAACAAAACCGGAATTTGTTCAGGTAGCGAAGTTGGAGGTTTCTGAACTCTCGAAAGGAACCAATAATCCCTGGGAGCCTTTGAATGAACTTGGTGTCCGATGGGTGACGACCAGGTTCGGTGTTTTGTCAGCAGAGTTTCTGGATGAGAAGCGAACCCGATTTCAGCTCGATACCAAAGTCGAGGCACGCGGTACTGATGAGCAGACAATGTACGGTCTCAAAGGTCATCAACAGCTTGTTTTCACCTGGAGAAAATCACAGTGGCAATTGTCGCAGTGGGTTCAGGATGATCTCAAGTTGATCAAGTCAGGACAACCATTGTTCAAAGAGGTCCTTGCAGAAACGATCAACGATGCAAACACACTCTCTGGGGCGACACGAAGCTACAAGGATGAGATGCTATTGAAGTGGGCTCAGTTGGGACAATTGCCGGTGCCACGAATGGACGTCCGAAGTTGGGTCGGAATGACCTCCAATCATATTTTCCCGTCGGTTTCAGTTGTTGACTACAACAACGATGGTTTTGATGATCTGTTTCTCACGGCCCGCTGGGGACCCACCCAAATGCTAAAAAACAATGGCGATGGGACTTTTGAAGAAGTCACCAAAGCCATCGGGCTGGATCAGCCATACATGGTCAACTGTGTACTCTTTGCGGACCTCGACAACGATGGTGACAAGGACGCGATCATGGGTCGGCCGATGGAAAAATCTCTCTACCTGCGCAATGACAACGGAAAGTACAAAGATGTAACCGATACTCACTCCGACCTCGGTGAACAGTATTTTATTAGCAGTATTACGGCCACCGATGTAAATCGGGACGGCTTGCTGGATGTTTACCTGACAAGTTATGTACCGCTCAAGGCGATGGATTTCGACTCCCGCTTTCTTTCAGCAAGAGAACGTTCTTTGTTCAGGAAGAACATGGCACGGACAGATGTATGGGTTAACAAGGCCGGTGCATCCAATGTGCTGCTGATGAACCGCGGCGACGGAAAAATGGAACGCGTGCCCTACGATGATTTGATTTCGCAGTGGCGAAGATCGTTTCAGGGAACGTGGGCAGATATCGATAGCGATGGCGACGATGATCTCTATGTTTGTACAGATTTTGCGCCAAACTCACTGCTCAGAAACGACACGCCCAAAGGAGCATCTGAACCGGTTTTCTCAAAAGCTGACGATTTGTTTGTTGACGGCCTTCAGGGGTTTTCGATGGGAGGATCCTGGGGCGACTACGATTCAGATGGCGACCTGGACCTTTATGTATCAAACATGTTTTCCAAAGCCGGAAGAAGAATCATTGGTCAGGTCGAGACAAAAGATCCACGCCTGATTGCTTCGGCAGCTGGCAACTTCCTGTTCGAAAACCAGGACGGAAAGTTCAAACAGATGGCCGGTGATAACGCACTGGCGGTCGACAAAGTGGGCTGGTCCTGGGGAGGCCAGTGGTCAGATTTTGACAATGACGGCGATTTGGATCTCTACGTGCCCAGTGGTTACTACACGGCGCCAAAGGAGATATCGGGTGTAGATTTATGAAGTTGTCTCTGGCGTACGGTCGTACGCAATGACACTGCCAGATCCGAAGAATTTCGTAAAACGGGCGTTTGGGAAAACCAGAAGTATGTCATGGCTTTGGCCCTGAAAAATGAGAAAGATCCAGAGACAGGAAAGCGACCCGAGTGGGGCTACACCAGTCATTCTCTTAGTGGTAACGAACGGAATCGGCTTTTCATGCAACACTCAGACGGAAACTTTGCAGATGTCTCATTGATCAGCGGAGCAGACGATATTGCTGACGGCCGATCGTTTTCCGTGTTCGACTTTGACGGAGATGGCTGGACCGATATCGCCATGATGGGGCTCAACGTACCCCGCTTTAAACTGTATAAAAATCAGATGGGAAGTCTCTATCCGGATCGAAAGGCATTTCGGTTTCGTCTGGTAGGTGGAAATACAAAGTCTGAGCCCTCAATTGAATTGAGCAATCGGGACGCGGTTGGCGCAAGAGTTACGCTTGCATTCAAGTCAGGAAAATCGCGACTGGTGCACAAACAGGCAGGTGAAGGATTTGCCAGCCAGAACTCGGAAGTGATTTCCATTGGAATACCGCAGGGGGACAGTATCGAATCGTTGACTGTCCGTTGGCCGGCAGGAAAAGAAACGTTCGTTGACGAAATTGATCTGAATGATATTCAGATAATCAAAGAAGTGAATTAGTGTTAGCAAGGTTCGAATAGGCAAAGTGACAGATTGGACCGAGAGTCCGGTTTTTTGCGATAAAAAACTTGCCAGAGCCGAACCTGGAACGAACAATTAACGGAAGTACTTAGCTCCAGGCATTTCTGTCACCATGGCCAAAATACTGATTGTCGAAGATTCACCAGTCGATCAAATGTTGATCAAAAGGCTGTTGGTACGTCCGGGTTGGGTTTCGCAGATTGCCAGCAACGGCAAAGAAGCAATGGAGCTGATTGGAAAAGTCCGCCCGGACATTGTCATAACCGATTTGCAAATGCCAGTCATGAACGGACTGGAACTCGTGAAGGCCGTTCGCGAACAGGACGTATCTCTTCCGATCCTGTTGGTGACAGCGAAAGGGTCGGAGCAAACCGCAATCGATGCGCTTCGCTGTGGAGCGACAACGTATTCTCCAAAATCAAGACTCAGCACAGACCTCGTTTCGACCGTCGAACAGGTATTGGAAATGGCTCAGCGAATGCACTATTCGCATGATTCGGATGTTTTTCCAAAACCGCAAGCCCACGCGGTTGTGCTAAAGAACGAATTAAGGCTGATTGGCCCGACCATCGAAAACATGCAATCGAATCTGCCAGCCTGGAGCGATCGGGATCGTTTGCAAATCGGTATGGCGCTCGATGAAGCACTCGTCAACGCGATGCATCACGGCAACCTCGAAGTTGATTCATCGATGCGCGAAGGGGACGAAAAGAACTACTACGACCTCATTCGCGTCCGACAGGAAAAAGCACCCTGGAACGAAAGAAGAGTTCGTGTCGAATTTGAATTTTCAGATCAGCATATCTGTATTCAGGTTTCAGACGAAGGCAACGGATTTGAACCGGAATCGGTACCAGATCCACGAACGCCAGAGAATCTTCACCGCATTTGCGGTCGCGGCCTTTTTCTGATCCGGAATTTCATGGATCAGGTGGCGCACAACGCGACCGGAAACCAGATCACGATGACGAAGCTACGCCACAAAGACGACGAGTAGTTACAGGCCGAAATAGGAATTCAGAAACTCTTTTCGATCGCCTTCGTGTTTCGCGTACTGCACAATCGCCAACAGTTTTTCCTGGTCGCGCTTCAGCTTGCTGTCGATAAAATCTGAATCCAGTTTCTCACCTGGAAAATCAGAAAGTCTTTCCAACTGAAGCGGCTCAACGGTACCGGCAAACACATCCCAGCGGATCAGCATGGCAATTGCCGTTTCCAGACGACGATCATGTTTTTGGCGATGATGAAGTTTCTCGCGCAGCCACTCCAGGCCAAACGCATTGCACTGCTCCAGGTCGTTGTCCAGGAAATCGAAAACGCGATGGTAAAATTCAGCATCTGGATTACTCCAGCGAATAAACTCCATCTGCGTAGCAAGGTCACGCTGGTCGTATAGCAAAAGACATTTCGAAGGCAGACCATCGCGCCCGGCACGGCCGATCTCCTGATAGTAGCTCTCCATTGAACCGGGAAGATCAGCATGGAGCACGTAGCGAATGTCTTCCTTGTCGATGCCCATGCCAAAGGCGTTGGTGGCCAAAACCAGAAAGTTATCGCCGCCCATGAATTGCTCCTGCAACTGGCGACGCCGATTGCGGGGAAGGTCTCCGTGATAGATCAGGTGTTCGATACCGTTCTCCAACAGTCGGTCACTGAACTCGACCAGTTTCCGAATCAATGTAAAGTAGACGATACCGGGGCCCTGAATGCTGGAACGCATTTTGACGATTTGGTCAAACTTCATATCGTCATCCCAAACCTCTTCGACTTCCAAAGAAAGGTTGGGGCGATCAATGCCCTGGTGAAACAGACGCATCGAGTTGGGCTGTGTCGGGTCGTCGTTGCCCGATCGATCAAGTTCCAGACCAAGTTGACGGGCGATGTCGTTCTGGACTTCGACGGTGGCTGTAGCTGTGAGTGCGATTGTGGTTGGCGACCCCAACGACTTGCGGATGTCTCCCACGCGCGTGTAGTCAGGTCGGAAGTCGTGTCCCCACTGACTGATGCAATGCGCTTCGTCAATGGCTAGCAAATTGATCGATCGCTTTGCCAACACCTCCAAAAAATCCTGCTTTTGAAATCGCTCCGGCGTCACATAGAGCAAATCCCACTTTCCTTCGCCGATACCATGATAGCGGTGTAATCGTTGCTCCCGTTCCAGGGACGAATTGATGAATGTCGCCGAAACGCCCTTACGAACCAGCCCGTCAACCTGGTCCTTCATCAGCGCGATCAGCGGCGAAATGACGAGCGTCAGCCCCCGATCAGTCGATTGGTCCTTTGCCAGGGCAATCGCAGGAATCTGAAAACACATGCTTTTGCCCATACCCGTCGGCATAATGACCAGGGAGTGCTGATTCTCAAACGTTCTTTGAATGATCGATCCCTGCAAACCTCGAAAATTATCGTAGCCAAATGTCTGGCTTAAAATATCGAGTGCGACCGGGGATAGCGTGTCATCAACCAAGGCAAATTCTTTCCATGAAGCATCAAAAACAGGTGTTGAGACAGCGACTGCTAGCACCCAAACGGCCTACATTACCAAATTGGCTATCCAGACCGCGTAGTTTACATACAATTTCACTGGCCTGGACGCCAAAGAATTACGATTAAACGACAGTGGCTTCGTCGCTGAAAGGACTCACCGCAATGTACTCTCCTACCAAAAACTTCGTACGAATTATCGCAGTACTCACTGCACTTTTTATCGCTGGCATATTCGCACCCGCTCCCACTCTTCAAGCTCAGCAATCTGGCAAACAATTCGAAGCCAGATTTTGGCAATTTCTGATGGGCAACAACTACAAGAACTGGGCTCCAGCACCAGGTCAAAATGGCGACTTCTACAGTGGCCAGGCACCACACGGTGCGCTGCTGAAAATGTACATCAATCGCTCAGCAGCTGGCAACGTCGCTGGTCTGAAAGTTGGTAGCGTTATCGTGTTGGAAAACTATCGCTCGGACCGGTCACTGAGATCCATTTCGGTCATGTACCGCACCGAGGGCTTCAATCCGGCCGCCAATGACTGGTACTGGATCGAGTACAAGCCCGATGGTACCGTCGCCGAGCAAGCGGCATCGGAAGACGCGGGTGACGAGATATTGGCATCATCGTCAACCAAATCGACCAAGCTGATGGGCAAAGCAGCCAGTTGCATTGCGTGTCACCGTCAGGCCACTGGTTCAGATTTTGCTTTCTTCAACGACAAGAAGACTTCCAATGTTGCTGGAGGTTCAAAGCAGACGAACTCATTGCGTTGAAGTTTCGGGATTTGCGACAAAGCAGGCAGAAAGTCAGTTTTCTTCGTTTGCTTTGTCAGATCCATTGCCATGGACTATCTTGGAGAGGAACAAATCTTCCTCTGAGCGCACCATGTCGCAAGAATCGGCACTGAAAGTACTCCACGAACTGACTGCAGCCGGCTTGCTTTCGTCGGACGCCGTCACTCGATTCAGCACCGAAATCGAATCGGGCGCCGAAGCGCTGTTGGACAAGTTGGTTGCCGAGAAAGTCATTACCAAGTGGCAGGCAGAGAAATTCAAGGCCGGCCAGGCCAGCGACATTTGTCTTGGTGACTATCTGGTACTAACCGAGCTCGGACGTGGCGGAATGGGCACGGTGCTTCTGGCACGGCACCGCCGGATGGATCGCGAAGTCGCCATCAAAGTCCTTCCGGTTACCGCGATGGAATCCGAAACGGCTGTCGCCCGCTTTTACCAGGAAGTCAAAGTTGCGGCCAAACTAATCCATCCCAACATTGTTCACGCTTACGACGCCGGTGAACATCATGGCTTTCACTATCTGGTCATGGAATATGTCGAAGGTCACGACCTGGCACATGTCGTCCACGAAATCGGACCCTTGCCGCTATCGATGGCGCTGGACTACATCGCCCAGGCAGCGACGGGGATAAAGTGGGCTCACGGCGAAAAGGTCATCCATCGCGATATCAAACCTTCGAATTTGTTGTTGGACAATCGAGGCAATATCAAAGTGCTCGACATGGGTTTGGCGCGAGGTAGCAGCAACGGTTCGCTCGACGGAAAATCGATTCATCTGACCACGACGGGGCAAGTCATGGGCACCGTTGAATTCATGTCTCCCGAACAGGCCGAAGACACGCGTCTGGCCGACGAGCGATCGGATATCTATTCGTTGGGATGCACTTTCTATCGATTGCTAAGTACTGCTGGCCCGTACTCACGAGATACCGTCGTCAAGACGATACTGGCTCATCGAAATGATCCGATACCCCGATTGCCCGAAACTGGAGATCCGCTTCAGGCAGCGGCCCAGCAAATCTTTGCAAAAATGGTCGCCAAAGCACCCGAAGATCGATATCAAACCATGGAAGACCTGTTGGATGATCTCGATCGCATCGAAGAACTCAACGACGACGAGGAAAAAGTAGCTCACCTGACGGAGCGCGAAGTCGTCGAGGTGTCCGAGCCAGCGATCGTGGAAACGCAACCAGTTTCAACCGCCACGGTGTATCCCACGACGGCAGTGGCCATTCGGATTGAGGACGATGGATCAATTACCAACTTGCCAAACTCGGCATCAGTGATTGATCTTTCAAGAGACGAATCAGCCCATATTGCACCAACGGTGGAAACCGCGCCCGCCAAAGTATTTCGAATCGACAACGACAAGTCATCTCGTGGTTTGCCGTTGATTATCGGAGCAGGCGCCTCGCTGTTGTTGGCTATTGGAACCGGGATCGGTGGGCTCATTGGGGGACCCATCGTATGGAAGATCGCCAGCAAACACCGGAAGCAGATGGCTTCGGGTGAACGTGACAAGGACCGCATTCCGCTGACCCTGATTGCCAAATACGTTGGCTTCGTAGCGATGATCGTTGGCATTGTCAGGATCATCGGGTTTATATTTTGACCGACTCCGATCTTATCGCCGCGCAACTCTCGTAACCCGCAGAGTCTTTTTGCACTTTTGTCTGGCGAAAGCTAGAGTTAGTGAATCTAACGAAGTTTTCCTGCCGCTCTCACACTATGTCAGACATTCGCTTTGATCCGATTTCGGGACAATGGGTAACCATAGCTCCCAATCGCAACGACCGCCCCGTCGAGTTCCTTCCTACTGAGAGGGTGATCAAGCGACTGCTTTGTCCTTTCTGCGCTGGCAACGAATCGGAAACACCAGGCTCACTGGCTTCCTACGACAAAGACGGCAACAAAGTGCCACGTGGCGAACCGTGGCTGGTACGCGTTGTACCAAACAAGTTTCCGTCCTTTTCAGTCGCAGGCGGCAACAACGGAATCCCATCCAGGGCAAACGGTCAGGCACCGGGCAATGGTCTTTACGAATCGTTGTCGGCTCATGGAGTTCAGGAATTGGTCGTGCCCTCAACAAAGCATCTGACCAGTATCAGTCAACTTTCGACTCAAGAGTCGCTGGTCGCCATGTTCGCCTATCGTGACCGCATCGAAGCCGCTCAGAGAATGGGCATGTCACATGCGATGCTGTTTATGAATTGCAGATCATCGGCGGGAGCATCGTTGGAGCACATTCACACCCAGTTGATTGCTTCTCCATTTCTGGGCGAAGCGGTCAACCAACGGGTCGAACGAAACAGAAAGTACTTCAGCGAAAACGATCGACACTTGATCGATGCATTGAACGATTGGGAACTGAAACAGGAAGACCGCGTTGTCGAACAGTCAGAACAGTTTTCGGTTGTCTGCCCGTACGCCAGTCGTTTCCCTTTCCAGATGTGGATAATTCCAACCGTCGCAACGCCACCGTTTACGAAGTGTTCTGACTCGTTAATGCGCGAGCTTGCACTTCTGATTCACCGGCAAGTTGCGCGATTGGAGTCAATCATCGACGAACCGGCCTACAACATGCTGTTGCATATGCCGCCCTTTGCAGAGGTTGAATCGCATCCCTGGTTCATCGAGATATTTCCACGTTTGACCACGCCAGCGGGCTTTGAGTTGGGCACCGATATCTGGGTCAATCCGGTAGCTCCCGAGACAGCAACACGAACGCTTCGCCAAGCCTGAACAGTAGTGTTGCATTACCGAATGATCGGTCCCAGATAATGAAGGCGAGCAAATGAGCGAATCGAATCGGCGAAACAGGCAGTTGTTTTATGGTGTACCTGCTCTGCTTTTTGCAGCAGTTATCGTCTTACTGGCGATTACTGATAAAAACCGAGAGCCAGTTTCACACGGGCAAAAAATCCAACTTGGCCCTTACTTTATTGGGGAATTTCGTTTTACGGGGAAGCTGCATGAAGAACTCTTCTTGGCTACCCAAGCAAGTGGGGTCGCGCCAATCTCGCGCGGACGCAAAACAGCCCCTGAAAGGTGTCAAGCAAATCAAATTCAAAGGCCGGTAAGAACGTCCCGAATCACCCGAAGCAAAAGTGACACGACGGCTTTCCATGAATGACCCCATCAATCCATACGCGGTTTCTGAACTCGACTCTGACACGTTAGAGCCGATCTACTTTTCTGGAACGTTAACCCGAGACGATCTGCGGGTTTCCCTGCTCAACGCGCCACCGAAGACAGGTCGCGCACGCATCTCGACCGCCGTGTGGATGGCTTTGGTCGTGGTTGCTTTTACCCTGCTCTGCTTGGCACTGGCGCGAGGGCAACGCATCGATCCAGTGGTGTTTTTTGGCGCTTCCCTTCTTTTCATAGGTCCCTGGGTCAGCTTTCTCAACTTTTGCATGCCTGGGAATCGCGCTCGAGCACGGCGAGTCGAGATTTCGGCAAAAAACCAGAAGCCCTTTGTTGGGTGGTTGGACGAAACCAACTTCGTGACAACTGATCAACGATCAGCGCTCGTGGCCTCCTGGGCTTACTTTGGCCCAGTCTTTATTTTTCCGACACACCTTCTGCTTCCCGCAGCGGTTGACAGCGGTCGTCGAATCACATTACCGTGGCACTTTTTTGAATCACCAGGAGACGTGCGGAGAGTTTGCAGCTTTCTCAAGTCACGACTCGGCGTCATTGTTATTAAGCCCCCCAATGACGCAACCTTGGCGTCGATCATGGCTGAGGGTGATAATGTCGTCTACTGCGACGCCGATTCGCATCGAAGACTCAGTAGTGAAAACTGGCCGTTCGAAACAGATTCTGCCGGCGAGTCGAGCTTCGAAGTCGATCTGTCCAATGCAATGTCCAGCGTTAGCGCCGCACTTGTGACGCTTTGCGCAACTGTCTTGAGCGTCATTGGCTACCTTTTGCCAATATGGTTCGCGTTCGCAGTTTGGATTTATCAGCCCGATTTCCCGGGTGAGCGACGATTGCTAGAGGATGGGGCGGGTTTGTTTATGATCATCTTCGCCTCCATCGCCTCGATTTTTGCTGTTTTCATGCTGGTTGTCATTATGCGAGCCATGCTTCGGATGCGTGGTGTACAAAAGCAGCCGTTCAGAATCGCTTTTCGCGACGCTGGCGTGCATGTTGCCCACGACACTTATCAATCGTGGTTCCGTTGGCCCTTGGTCATGGGAGCGATTACCGAAGAAAAGACGGCAGGCTGGATCGTTGCAGAGTCCGAGGAGGAGGTTCGAATTCGCCGGGCCTGTTTCTCCAGCGCCGAGCAATTCGAGTCCTTCAAAGCAGCGATCGTCAGCCACTTCCCCTCGTAAGCGTCGAGCCGATCAGAGGACGACCAAAGAAAATTGCCTAGATCACCAATTTGGCTCCTGACACGAATGGTGCCATTCGTCGCTGACACCTTTTCTTGATCCGCGGGCGATTTTGGAGACGTCGGATCTTTCCATCGAGCAAGTTGCAGATCGCTCTG
>CAYUNP010000005.1:70728-73695 GCA_964446085.1 uncultured Pirellulaceae bacterium | reverse complement strand
ATCCTCTGTGTCTCGCCTCGTTCATTTCATTAGCACTTCGTCAAGGTTCAACAAGACAACGGCGACGGCGCGAAACTTCGACTCTGGGTCGCTGCCTTTCTCAGCGAGTTCAACCAACTCATCCAGTTCGAACTCAGTTGGCTCCCGACAGGTCGCAATCAGAAATCCAAACTTGATTTGATCCCGCGTCGATTCTCCAGCTGCTTTCATTCGATCCGCAAGCGCCGACGCACATTCTACAAACGTTTCATCATTGAGCGTCATCAAAGCCTGGATTGGCGTGTTGGATCGCAGTCGTCGAGGCGTGCAAAATTCTCGTGACGGAGAATCAAAAGAAGCAAACATTGGATACGGAATACTACGCTTGGTGTAAGTGTAAATTGATCGGCGATAGCGATTCGGATCCCCGGGCTTGGTCGCCTCCCATTTGTCACCGCCGGAAAATGGCTTCCAGACTCCACCTGGAATCGGCGGTGTCACTGGAGGCCCACCCATTTTGAGATTCAACAGGCCAGAAATCGCCAACCCCTGATCGCGAATCGTCTCTGATGGCAGCCGAAACCGGGGTCCCGCAGCAAGCCATCGATTTTGTGGATCCCGCTCACGAAGCTCAGCACGAACTTTGCCGCTCTGACGATAAGTGCTCGAAAGGACCAGGGATCGTAGAAGTTTTTTCGTACTCCATTGGTATTCATTTTGAAATCGAAGAGCCAGAAAATCCAGCAATTCCGGATGCGAGGGAGCTTCTCCCGAAGAGCCAAAGTCTTCTTCGGTTGCCACGATGCCAGTGCCAAAAAGCTGTGCCCAAATACGATTCACAGCAACGCGTGACGTTAGAGGATTCTCTTTACTGGCCAGCCATTTTGCGAGAGCAAGGCGATCCACAGGCTGATCTTTCGCAAGGGGCGGTAAAGACGCAGGAGTTCCGGCAGTTACTTTTTCGCCTTTGGTCAGGAACAAGCCGCGAGTGAAAACGTGAGTCGGACGGGCGAACCGATTATCACGTTCACGAAGAACCGGCAACCTGGTCGATTTGATCTTCGCACGTTCGCCCAACAGTTTACGGAGACGTTTCAGTCGGCCGTCGATTTCGGTGCGTCGGAGCTTCAAGAAACCGTCATCGTCAGACACCGCCAGGTGACCGCGGCGGATGATCAATGAGAATGACGAAAGAACGAAGTGACGATGCTTGAGCGTGACACTCAACTGCGCCCCTTCAGGAACATCGACTGGTTGCTCAAGCACAAAGGCTGCCGTCCGTGAGAAGTTGATTCGCGAGAATGCTGCAAAGCCGCGGTTGTTGTCAGCTTTCAGACTGTTCTGAGGATTCATCAACGGATTGGGTTGATCAGCAATCACGTGCGACAGCTTGATCTTGCGTGGATTCTCCTCGCCCGGAACATTGAGTCGGGCTTCGATATGAGCCAGGACAAATCCCCATTCGGAGTCCGCGACGGCTTTCGCTGGATTAAGCGGCAAAGCGGTTAAATGAATTGCGGTCAATCGTTTTACATTCTCCGGCAGCGGAGCTTCGAGTGTGATGTCCGTGTCCCTGGCGATCGTATCAACCGTGAAAAATTCGTCGTGCGATCCTTTGGATTCGACTTCAACTTTCGTCGCCTTGTTTGTAGAGGCCGTTAACTCTCTCAGAGGTTTCCAGGAAGCTTCCTTTGCCGAAAAATCATGCTCCAGATTCCATGTCTCATTGCGAAGCCTCTGGATCCTTCGGTCCAACTCGGTCGCTTTGGCATAGTCGTCAGAATTGAGCGGCACATTGATTGTTGGCCAATCATTGTTGAGGTCACTGTCCGCCGTGTTGTTGAAAAAAGCTGCGAATTCGTAGTACTCTTTGTGTCGAATTGGCTCGTAAGGATGACTATGGCACTGAACACATCCAAAGGTAACGCCTTGCCATGTTTGCCACGTTGTATTGACCCGATCAAGAACAGCTGCGACACGGAACTCTTCGTCGTCGGTGCCGCCCTCTTCGTTGGACTGCGTGAGACGATGCGCAGCCGTCGCGATCTGGTCGCCGATGGAGCGATTCGGTAAAAGGTCACCAGCAATTTGCTTGATCGTAAACTGGTCGTAAGACAAGTCAGCATTGAACGCATCAACCACCCAGTCGCGATACTTCCAGATATTGCGGCGGGAATCAGCTCCCATTCCTTTGGAGTCTGCGTATCGAACCTGGTCGAGCCAAACACTGGCCCAGCGTTCACCAAATTGCGGCGAAGCCAATAAGCGATCAACAACCTGCACGTAAGCCATCCCAGAATCGGCTTCAACCGTTTCCAGAAAGGCGGTTCTCTCTTCGGGAGTCGGCGGCAATCCAATCAAGTCCAGCGAGACTCTTCTGAGCCAGCGTTCCGGGCGTGCAGCAGGCGAAGGATCAATGGACTCTTGCTCAAGCTTGTGAAGAATGAATCGATCGACCGGGTCACGACACCATTCGACGCTGGTAACTTTTGGAAGAGGTGCTTCTCTGGGCGGATCGTAAGCCCAATGTTGCTGCCAGGAGGCACCTTCGCGAATCCACTGCTTTACGAGATTGATTTCTTCTATTGAAAGTCCCTGACCATGATCCGGTGGCGGCATACGTTCGTCAGCGTCTTCGGACACAATTCTGGCAACCATTTCCGATTCGTCAGGCTCACCCGGCTCAACGATCCAACCTTCAGGAGCAACAACCTGATCGCGGTAGGCAAAAGAAATACTGGCAGCCTGCTCAACGCCGCCGTGACAAGCCATGCAATGCTTGTTGAGGATGGGACGAATCTGTTCTCTAAAGCTGATTTTTTCAGCTGACTCCGGCTCGCCCGAAAGCACAAAGCTTTGGCAGGTCAAAAGTAATAGTGCCGCCCAACCAAATTGCAGGAAACATCCGTTCATGAACACGTGGCTCAAATTTCAGGAGAGACAGGGAATCCAGAATTCTCATTCTAACCCAAATCGCTGTCCCCACAT
>CAYUNP010000005.1:62817-70628 GCA_964446085.1 uncultured Pirellulaceae bacterium | reverse complement strand
CAGAAGTACCCGCATGCAGAAGTACCCGCATGCAGAAGTACCCGCATCAGAGCCCATGAAATGCCCGATTGCGACATGAATTCAAAATGGAACAGACTGTTTTCCAATTATGGAACGATCAAATCGGCTACATAGTCGGCGTGACGCGTGATCGCATTCCTGGTTGTGGCGGTAATCCCCGTGAGTCGTTTGCATTCGTTGGGGGCAGAGAAAATTGTTCCAGCGGCGCCGGCCAACACGTAAAAAGCGTGCGGCAAATCATCTTCGGGAATACCACTACCCATCAGTTCCGAAAACTGCTTAAAAAACGGACGCAAATGCGTGTCCACAAGCCACCTGGAGCGGTCGTTGTTTTGAGATCCGTTTTGCATCATGAATCGAAAAAATTCCGGATGCTCGGCATTAAAGCGCACCAGTTGCCGGATGGTTTCCCGTCGAAGCTCTCGTGGATCGTTGCTGTCACATGTTTCAACGACAGCCTTCAAAGACTGATTGTGCATGGCAAACAATTGATCCGCCGCAGCACGCCAAAGTTCTTCCTTTGACTTGAAGTGATAAGTAAGAAGTCCCTGGCTAACATTGGCAAGATTTGCAATGGACCGAGTACTCACTTCAAATCCGGATTCGGAAATTGCCTGCAGCGCTGCGTCCACGATTCGTTGACGAGTTGCCTCACGTTGTTGCGATCTCATAAGGCTCACCCGCCTGTGATTCTTTCAATTCACACGACGATAGATGATCCTGATGAACCAGTCAACAAGAGGGATCCGGGCAGTTAAGCAATTCGACAAGAGTGAAACCGTTTTCACTTCCTGTACTGACAGAGCAAATCTTTTTGACATTAATTTTGCGAATCTTCGTTTCGAATTACAATCACTTGCACCGAAGATACGCTTGTCATTCTGTCCCGGAATTTCTCAAAAACACACTGCTTACGTGAGTTAAATTGGCTGAAGACGATTACGACTTCAGACGCCTTCTGACAACGCGTCTTCTGTGTTCGTTTTCTCTTCATCAAAAAGAGGAGTGCCAAGATCGACGGGAGGTTTGGCTTTGGCAGCGGTTGCAGCTCTTCCGAGATCGACACCAAGAGTCGCAAGAAGAACTCCGATTTCCTTGTCCCGACGCGAATCCAGAGTTTCGATTGCGATTTCAGTTTCAACTGCGGTTTTCTTGAGAGCCTCAAGCTCCAACTTCAATTCCCCGGCCTGTTCTGTCAGCTGTTCGATCTTCTTCCTGACCGAAACCAGCTGCCTGTTCTTACTAACACGTTCTTTCTCGAACGACTCCAAAGCACGATCAACGCTATTGACGCTTGCTTTTTTGGACGCAGTTTTCCGTTTGGCAGGAGCCTTCTTTTTTGACACCGCTGACTTGCGGGTTGCTTTTGAATCTGCAGTCTTTTTAAGCTTTCGCGTCGTCGCTTTTTTCTTCGTTGGCATGCTTCTCGCCCTGGGATTCGGGAATCAAAATGTAAGTCTGGTCGCTGATAGAACGATAATTGTGGTCGAAAGAATCATTATCGCAAGCGACTAAATAGGCGGTTAGGCCATTTTACATTTCCGCAATTTTGCAGATGGTTTTCCAGTTTCGAGCCGTGGCGGCGACGCCCAGCTTCTTTTCAAAAAAGGCGATGGTCAGCTTCGTGTCACTAAAACGGCCTTGAATCCTCAGGTACACGACATCACCGATGATTTGGTACTGGTCAGAGGCCTCCAGAACGGGCAAAGACTCCAAGGCCGCCGCAGAGGGTTCTTGCTGCAATAAAATCACATACAGCTGTTTTACATCGATATCTGGCAATTCTGAATCGAGATAGGGATTGGCTTCGACAAGCCGGATAAAGTAATCCCGTTCACGTACCACTACCGAAACGTTGAATCCAAACTCGTTCAAAATCGAATCGTGAATCAATGCTTCCAGCCGAGTGCAAGTCTTTCGCGACGTGAAGCAAATATTTCCGCTTTGAATGTAAGTCCGCACGTCGTTCAAACCCGCCCCTGCAAGGCACTCAGTCAAGTCCACCATTCTGAGCCTGTTCTTGCTGCCGACGTTGACTCCACGAAGCAACGCGACCTTCGATTTTTCCTCATTGCTGAAACTGTTCATCAGTTCTGTCTGCCAAAAAAATCACTGTCAATCACAACCTGACGAGGCAGTGAATTCATAGAGTTGTTTTTAGTACGGCTTTACCAAAAAAATTCTGGAGCGATTCCGCCTCAAGCGAATTCCGTAGCGCTATGCCTTTGGCTCTCAAATGCGCAATCTCAAACTTGCACTTCCTGTTCGTATTGTTCATACAAATTCTCGGTCAGAAATCGATCCTTCGCTGGCGCGGCTGGCGCGTCGGGTTATGAACAAAAGATTAGTCGGCAATCGGTTTCCAACGTGTAGTCAAATGGTAGACCAATTTCTCGACGTTTTCAGAAACATCCCTGATTGCCGTGCATCCGTACGGCGTTCGAGTGAAACTCTTTCCAATCAAAGTCCCTGGAAGCAATTAGCCGGTTGCAAAAACGCCGAATTTTTGCCATCCTTTCGGGCTCCCCAGACCAACAAAACACAGCGGCCAGATACCGAATTATGAGCAAGCAGTACATCTTTCAAATGGTCAACATGACCAAAAAATTCAACGGCAAAGCCATCCTTGAAGATATTTGGCTTTCCTTTTATCCCGGCGCCAAAATCGGAGTGCTTGGTCGAAACGGGTCCGGTAAAAGTACGCTGCTCAAGATCATGGCTGGCATCGACAAAGAATACGATGGCGAAGCCAGACTAACTGATGGTTTTACCGTTGGTTATCTTTCACAGGAACCACCGTTGAATCCTGAAAAGAACGTTTGGGAAAACGTACTCGAAGCCGTTGCTCCTCGTCGTGAATTGCTTGATCGCTACAACGAACTGGCGGCCAAGTGTAGCGAACCGCTGGAAGAAGACGCGATGCAAAAAGTCTACGACGAGATGGCTCGCGTGCAGGACAAGATCGATGCGTCAAACACATGGAACCTTGACCACGAAATTGAAGTCGCTTTCGAAGTCATGAATCTGCCACCGAAGGAAGCCAGTGTTGATACGCTTTCCGGTGGTGAAAAACGCCGGGTCGCGATTTGTAAACTGTTGCTTGAAAAACCTGACCTGCTTCTGCTTGACGAACCCACAAACCACCTTGATGCCGACTCGGTCCAGTGGCTGGAGCGAACCCTGAAAGACTACCACGGCACCATCGTTGCCGTGACGCACGATCGATACTTCCTGGACAACGTCGCTGGCTGGATCCTGGAACTTGACCGTGGCGAAGGACATCCGTTCGAAGGCAACTACACTTCATGGCTGGTGCAAAAAGAAGCTCGACTCAAGATCGAAGAGAAGCAAAACGAAAACCGCAAGAAGACGCTTGCGGCTGAACTCGAATGGATCCGTATGGCTCCGAAAGCACGGCAAACAAAAAGCAAAGCCAGAATCGGTGCTTACGAGAAGATGCTGGCCGAACAACAGCGAGACGGAATCGCAGACCTCGAAATTCAAATTCCGGCCGGTCCGCATCTTGGTGAGGTTGTCATCGAAGCCAAGGGTGTCAACAAAGGTTTTGACGACAAGATCCTGATGGAAGATTTGAACTTCCGTCTCCCCCCTGGTGGCATCGTCGGCGTCATCGGCCCCAATGGCGCCGGTAAGACGACGCTGTTTCGAATGATCACGGGTCAGGACACGCCGGATTCTGGCGAATTCAAGGTCGGCGAAACCGTGGAACTCGGCTACGTGGATCAATCACGCGATTCACTCGACGCGAATGCTTCGGTTTACCAGGAAATCTCTGAAGGCCACGACGTCCTCGAGCTTGGTAAACGCAAGATTAACTCTCGAGCATACGTCAACACGTTCAACTTCCGCGGCCCGGATCAGGAAAAGAAAGTCGGGGTGCTTTCCGGTGGAGAGCGAAATCGCGTGCATCTGGCCAAGCTATTGAGAAAGGGGTCCAACGTCCTGCTGCTTGACGAACCGACGAACGATCTCGATGTTGATACACTGCGTGCGTTGGAAGAAGCCATCATGAATTATGCGGGCTGCGTTGTGGTGACCAGTCACGATCGCTGGTTCCTTGACCGTTTGGCGACGCATATTCTGGCCTTTGAAGGCGATGGCTACGTTCACTGGTGCGAAGGCAACTACCAGACCTACGAACAGCAACGTCGCGAACGACTAGGCATGGGAGAAGATGAAGCGCCTCGATTCAAGTACAAGAAAATGATCTCGTAGAACTGTAGGAAAGTCGGCCACCCCCCTGCCCTCAATACGATTTGATGATCATGCCGCACGCGCCGTGAGCGGCAAGACGCTCACCATATTCCGGACAGGTGCCTATTGTTGGCTACGAGTAACTTCAAACTCAAAACCGTCGGCGTGCCGCACTTTGATCTCGCCGCCGCCCTGGTCAGACTTCAAGATCTCCGTCGCAATCGGATTCGCCAACCGCTGTAAAATCACTCGCTTCAGAGGCCTCGCTCCGTAAACTGGATCGTAGCCCTCGTCTGCAATCGCATCGAGTGCGGAATCCTCAACCGTGAGACGCCAGTTTTGTTCGTTCAGCCGAACACGCAACAGGTCGACTTGAATCGATACGATTTGCCGAATCTCTTCACGAGTCAAAGGATGAAATACAATCTTCTCATCAACACGATTCAGCAGTTCTGGCGCGAACCGGTTTTGTAACGCCTGTAAAACAGCCGCATCAATTTCATTGTTGTCGCCGCCTTCTTCCGTGATCCGCTGAATCAACTGCGAACCAACGTTCGACGTCATGACAATCATCGTGTTCGTGAAATCTACGGTGTTACCGTGATTATCCGTCAAACGCCCGTCGTCGAGCACTTGCAGCAAAATATTGTAAACGTCATCGTGAGCCTTCTCGATTTCGTCCAACAGGATCACGCTGTACGGTCGGCGCCGAACTGCTTCGGTGAGTTTTCCTCCTTCGTCGTAGCCCACGTATCCCGGAGGCGCACCAATCAGACGACTGACACTGTGTCGCTCCATGAACTCGCTCATATCAATTCGCACCATCGCGTTTTCATCATTGAACATGATCCGGGCAAGTGCCTTGCACAATTCAGTCTTGCCAACACCCGTTGGGCCAAGAAACATGAACGATCCGATTGGCCGATTGGGATCCTGCAGACCGCTGCGACTGCGGCGAACTGCGTTGCTGACAGCTTCAACAGCCGCAGTCTGTCCAACGACTTGCTGTTGCAGACGCTCTTCCATCACAAGCAGCTTTGCCTTCTCAGTCTCCATCATCCGATTCAACGGCACTCCCGTCCACGCGGAAACGATCTCGGCAATTTCCTCTTCGTTGACTTCCTCAGAGAGCAATCGTTTTGACTCTGGCTGCTGCGACTGGGAGGCAGCGTCTTCGGCCGATTCAGCAACCGCAATTTGGGACTCAAATGCTTTCCGTTTGGAATCCAGTTCATACAAGGCGTGAAAATCCTCTTCGCTCGGTGGAATTCCAGAAGACTGCTTGGCCTTTATTTGACCGTCCAGCAATTCAAAATCGCGAATGGTATCAGACAGCTCCTTACGAACGTTTTGCACGTCGGTCATACCGAGTTTCTCGCGCTCCCATTGCGTGCGAAGTTCCGTCAACTGACCACGCTTCTCTTCCATCTCCACTTTTACTTCATCGAGCCGTTTTTGCACGTCGGCATTGTCTTCCGCAGTCAGTTGGCGAACGGCGAGTTCAAGTTGAGTCAATCGTCGCTGCACAACGTCAATTTCCTGTGGCACGCTATCGAGTTCGATCGCCAGCCGGGATGCTGCTTCGTCGACCAGGTCAATCGCTTTGTCAGGAAGGAACCGATCGGTGATGTAGCGATTCGAGAGCCGCGCCGCGGCCACCAACGCCGAATCAGTGATACGCACGCCGTGGTGTGTTTCATAGCGCTGCTTCAGGCCTCGCAAAATGGAAACCGTGTCCTCGACCGATGGCTCGCCAACGTAGACCGGTTGGAATCGGCGTTCCAGAGCCGCGTCTTTTTCGATGTACTTTCGATACTCGTCCAGCGTTGTCGCACCAACACAGTGCAACTCACCACGGGCAAGTGCGGGTTTGAGCAAATTCGCAGCATCGCTCCCGCCTTCAGCTGCTCCGGCCCCTACAACGGTGTGAAGTTCATCGATGAAGAGAATGATCTGTCCGGCAGCCTGGGAAACTTCGTTCAGCACGGATTTCAATCGATCTTCAAACTCGCCACGAAACTTGGCACCCGCGATCAGAGCACCCATATCTAACGCGACGACTCGTTTGTCACGAAGACTTTGAGGCACGTCGTTCTGAACGATTCGCATGGCCAGCCCTTCAGCAATCGCGGTCTTTCCGACGCCAGGCTGACCGATGAGCACTGGATTGTTTTTGCTGCGACGAGAAAGAACCTGAATGACTCGACGAATTTCCTCGTCACGACCAATCACGGGATCCAGCTTGCCCTGCCGAGCCATCTCGACCAGATCGATCGTGAACTTTTCCAGGACCTGATACTTTCCTTCCGGCTCCATATCGGTCACTTTCGCATTACCCCGAATCTTCGAGATGGCTTCACGAACCGAACTTTCATCAACGGCGTTGAGTTCAAGGATTCGTTTAGCTTTGCTGTCCGTTAAAATACAAGCCAATAGCAGATGTTCAGTAGAAACGAATTCATCACCCATCGAAGTCATCACGGATGATGACTTTTCAAGGATCGTTTGAATCTCACGACTGGGGCTGGGTTGATTTGGATTGCTTGAAGACGGCAGTCGTTCTAACTCCGAATCCACGATCGTTTGAAGCTGTGCAACTGGACAACCGATTTCATTTAGAAGTGGATGCACGACACCCCCTTGTTCGTTCAAAAGCCCATGCAACAAGTGCAAAGAGGTGAACTCAACATGGCCAGTCGCTGACGCAATCATCTGCGCTGACGAAACGGCTTCACGGGCTTTGGTGGTCAGTTTTTCGAATTGAAATGACATCGCTTCTCTCCTGTGGGCAGCTGCAGTGATTGCAGGCACAAACAAATTTGGCAGTCAGAACGGCCAAAGGGAGAGATTGCAAAGTGCGTGCCAAACACAGAGAGTGCACTTTGTGTCGCTAAATCACGCTTCAAAACGCGTCAGGCGGCGTATTTCCAAAAGCTGGCAAAGATCAAACCGAGTACCAATCCATAGACGACTCCGTCAAGAATCTCTGTCCAAACTCGCTTGCGAAACCAGACACGATGCAGCACGTTACTGGTCGCGTAGGTCAAAATCGAGATCGTTCCAGCGACGCGAAAGACACGCATGAAATCGACTTCTGCGGCGCCCGGCTGGCAAGCAACATGAGTGATGTAACCGATCGTGGTGACCGTCACGAAAAAGTAGCCGATCGTCTTGGCCATGTTCAACGGCATGTTGGGCATCTCGTAAACGTCCAGCAATCCGCGCGGCCCGGTCGTGTACTTTTCAACGTTCTCTTTCGAGTGCTGCTCACTCGCTTTGTCCGGACACGGATAAATGTAGTTGCCAGCAGGAATGTTCTGCGATCGCAGAAAGTCCATCAAGGCATCTTCGTTGGGTACCTTTTTATGGTCGCCAAAGTGGTGCGGGAGGACTGCCCAGAAGATAAAGCTGAGCATGAAGAGAACGAAGGTGCCGATGAGAATTGGCAACCAGAGGTCGATCAGAAATTCCATGAGATGACTTTGTGTAAAATCCGAGTGCAGATTGTGGCTGCGGCGTCTCGCCGCAGTATTGAAGCAACCACGTATGCAGCCTACTGCGGCGAGACGCCGCAG
>CAYUNP010000005.1:57700-62717 GCA_964446085.1 uncultured Pirellulaceae bacterium | reverse complement strand
AAAGCAACCTATTCCCACTCGATCGTCGCTGGAGGCTTCGAGCTAATATCGTAGCAGACTCGATTGATGCCGTTGACTTCGTTGATGATCCGGGTCGACATCTTTCCCAGCACCTCGTACGGCAAATGAGTCCAGTCGGCGGTCATGAAGTCGTCTGTGTTGACGCATCGAATCACCAACGCATTGTCGTAGGTTCTCGCATCGCCCATCACGCCAACGCTTTGAACCGGCAACAGAACTGCAAAAAGCTGAGACGTCTCCCGATAGAGGCCCGCCTCAATGATCTCTTCGATCACAATCGCGTCGGCCTCACGCAGCACTTTCAGTTTCGGCTCAGCCACCTCGCCCAGGCAACGAACCGCAAGCCCAGGACCCGGGAACGGATGCCGCCACACAAGGTGTTCCGGCAAACCAAGCTCCAAACCCAAACGGCGAACTTCGTCTTTGAACAGGTCACGCAACGGCTCGATTAGCTCGAAGCCCAACTCTTCTGGAAGTCCGCCAACGTTGTGGTGCAGCTTGATCGTCGCCGCTGGTCCGTCGGGAGCCGCACCGCTTTCGATCACGTCCGGATAAAGAGTACCTTGAGCCAGAAACTTCACACCTTCGATCGATTCGGATTCGGACTTGAAGCATTCAATAAAAGTGTGACCGATTCTGCGACGCTTTTCCTGTGGCTCCGTGATACCTTCGAGCGTAGAAAGGAACTGGTCTTTGCCGTCGACGACATGCAAGTCAGTCTTGAAATGATTTGTAAATTGCTCGACAACGATCTCGGCTTCGTTTTTTCTCAACAGACCATTGTCCACGAGAATGCAACTGAGCTGCGAACCGATCGCCTTGTACAGTAATGCCGCCACGACAGACGAATCGACACCACCCGAGAGTCCGCAAATCACACGATCGTCGCCGACCTGTTCGCGAATTTTGGCGATCATTTCATCCGCGAAATCAGTCAGCTTCCACGTTCCGGTACAGCCACATGTTTTGTAGAGGAAGTTCCGCAGGATCACCGATCCGTTGGGCGTGTGCGTGACTTCGGGATGAAATTGAAGTGCATAAATCGGAAGCGTCTTGTGCTTCACGGCAGCGATGGGACAAGTCTCTGTTCTGGCCAGGCCAATGAAATCGTCGCTAACCTGATGAACCTGATCGCCATGGCTCATCCAAACCTGATCTTCGTCAGGGTATCCTTCGAGAATTTCGTCGCGCTCAACAACGGTGCAGGTAGCGCGTCCGTATTCGCGCGTCGGCGTGCTTTCAACTTTCCCGCCAAGATGATGACAGACCAGTTGCATGCCGTAACAAATTCCCAGAACAGGAATGCCCAGATCGAAAATGCCTGCGTCGCATTGCGGAGCACCGTCCTCGTAGACGCTGTTGGGGCCACCGGAAAGAATCAGTCCACTTGGATTGTGTGCTTTGATCTGCTCGGGCGTAATGCTATGCCGAACGATTTCGCAGTAAACGTTTTGCTCGCGAACTCGCCGCGCAATTAGCTGGGCGTACTGTGAGCCAAAATCAAGGACCAGGATACGTTGATCTGAAGTCGAAACAGCCACCGAAGTGATCTCGCTTTTTGAGTCAGACATCCATCGCAGCCAATCCCGTTCGGCCGATCAAAAATGTCGAATCGCAGATTATACGGATATCCCTTCACGATGGAAGTCGCGACGCGAAATCTCGCTAAACCTGAAGCACACCGGTACGAAATGGCTCATCGTCAGCATGCAGAGTCACCGCTTCCAATGCGGAAATCAGAACTGCGCGGGTGTCCTGTGGATTGATGATCCCGTCAACCCACAGCCGACTCGCAGCGTGACGAATGTCCGTGGTTTCGTCGTAGCTGCTTTCGACTTTCTCGCGCAAAGCTTCCATCTCCTCGGCGTCCGGTTCGTTACCCGACCGTCGCATCGCCGCGATGTTAATGTCCAAAATCGTCTTCGCTGCCGTCTTCCCACCCATCACCGCATAGCGAGCATTGGGCCACGCGAAAATGAATCGGGGATCGAAAGCTTTACCGCACATTGCATAGTTGCCAGCGCCGTAACTGCCGCCAGTGATGATCGTGATTTTTGGAACACGACTGTTTGAAATCGCGTTGACGACCTTTGCACCAGCACGAATGATGCCGGCCTGCTCGCTGTCGCGGCCAACCATGAAGCCCATCACATCCTGCAGAAAGATAATCGGCGTCCAGGTTTGATTGCAGTCCATAATGAAGCGAGCTTCTTTGTCAGCACTGTCGTGGTAGATCACGCCGCCCATCTGCAGCCCTTCGGACTTGGACTTCACAACGTTCCGTTGGTTCGCAATGATCCCGACGCGATAGCCGTTGATGCGAGCGTAAGCACAAACGATCGTCTGACCATAGTCGGCTTTGAATTCGATCATCGAGTCCGCATCAATGATGTGTTCGATCGTGTCGCGAACGTCAAAGCGTTCCTGAGGATCAAAAGGAGTCTCGTCGCAAATGTTCTCCACTGGCTTGGCCGGTTTGGTTGGCTCGGTTGAATCCCGAGCATACTCCTTTGCTTCGGTGTTGACAGGCAGCGCTTTGACCAGCTGTTTGACGCGAACAATCGCTGCCTCATCGTCAGGCTCACGAAAATCGATCGTGCCTGAAACTTCTGAGTGCATGGCCGCACCGCCAAGATCTTCCGATGAAACTTCCTGGCCGATCGCACTTTTGACAAGCGCCGGACCAGCAAGATAAAGCCCACTGCCTTCAGTCATAACCAGTTTGTCGCAAAGCACCGGAAGGTAGCCGCCTCCAGCAACACAGTTCCCCATGATCGCGGCGATCTGCGGAATTCCCATCGCAGAGATCACGGCATTGTTTCGAAAAATTCGACCGAAGTCATCTTCATCAGGAAAAATCTCATCCTGAAGTGGCAAGAACACGCCAGCGGAATCAACGAGGTACAGCAACGGCAAGTGAGAACGCATCGCGATTCGTTGGGCTCGCAAAACCTTCTTGCACGTCATTGGGAAAAAGGCACCTGCTTTGATGGTGGCATCGTTGGCGATGATCATCACGCTGCGACCTTCGATCTTTCCGACACCGCAGATCACGCTGGCCGAAATCGAGCCGCCCCATTCCTGGTACATATTCCACGCAGCCCAGCGACCGACTTCAAGGAAGCCATCAGGATCATCCAGCAGTGCCGCGATTCTTTCGCGAGCCGTCATGCGACCTTTTGAATGCTGTCGATCGATCGACTTCTGGCCACCGCCAAGCTCAATCTGCTGGCTTTGTTCTTCAAGTTCTGCAATGCGGTCAGACCAACTCATAAGTAACTCTGTCTCTGTATCAAGTGGTGGATTTTTTGAATTTTGCTTGCCGTGCGATCGCCACAGCCGCCGAAGCTGCCGTTTCGATCCGAAGTACATTTGGACTGAAACAAACCGGTGTCCAATCGTTATCTCTGAATCGGGTGCTCTCCTGCTCGGTGAACCCGCCTTCGGGACCAATCGCGATGACGCAGGCTTCGTCTCGCAACAGCAGATCATTGTTGCTGGCGTACGGATCGGCAACCAGTCGAGCGCCTTCAAATTCTGCAAATGATTCCAGCAATGTATCAATTGTCGCTTCAGAGCCAACCTGCATCAGCCAACTGCGGCGACACTGCTTACTTGCCTCGATCACCTGCTTTTCGATTCGCTCAACCACTTTCGCGGACGCTTCAGCTACCGAACGAGCCGTTTTCAGGGGAACGAAGCGGTTGGCGCCCAGCTCTACCATCTTCTCGATCAGAAATTTCTGCCGATCGCCTTTGGGCAGAGCACAAGCCACGATGATCTCGGGAACATTGGGATCAGCGAGGAAAATCGATGACTCCACCGTGAGGACAACACTCTTTTTCGAAACTTCCTGAACCGCAGCGAGGTATTCATTCCCTGAGCCGTCAAAGAGAGTCACCTGATCACCCGGCTTGGCACGCATGACCCGTGAAAGGTGATGAGCCTGATCTTCAGCCAGTACGACTGTTTTATCGATAGCGTTTTGGACCAGAAAGAATCGTTCTGCCATGAATTCCTCGTGCGGATTGGCCGGTTTGATCTGTTCAAAGTTCCGGCAATCAGGGTAAAATCACCCGAATCTGAATCCGAACTCGAACGCAAGATATGCCAGAAATAGTTTACACACAGCCCGAAGGCGAACCAGTACAGGTCAATTTGAAAGACCAGTATTGGGCTGCGTTTTTGGCTTGGCTGATTCCAGGTGCGGGACACATCTACCAGGGCCGCTATGCCAAAGGGCTGCTATTCATGGTGTGCATACTGTCCACGTTTATCTATGGCCTGGGGTTGGGACGCGGGCGATGTGTTTACGCGACCGACTCGACAGGCAAGTTGAACTACTACTACATCGGGCAGATCGGAGTGGGAATTCCAGCGTTGCCTGCGGTGGCCCAGTCCATCAAAACTTCGGGCGGTGGCGATCCGTTTTTTGAGCTTTGTGAGCGATTTCCAGCGGACTTCGGCAATGAGCGACTTCGGTTCCGCAAGATCGACCGCGAAAAGTATCCAGATGAAGCCGACATTCCACACGATTTGACACTGAAAGATGGCTTGATGGCGCCACCTGCAGGTCCGATTAACGAGAACAACCCTGACACGCTGGCGATGTGGCAATTCGACTACAAGCACATGTACGAAATTGGCGTTTTGTATACGCTTGTCGCTGGTCTTCTGAACCTGCTGGCGATCTATGACGCGTTTTGTGGACCAGCGATTGTGACCCTCGCTCAAAAAGAAGAACTCGAAAAGCGCAAGAAAAAAGGAAAGGACAAGACATGATCCCCATTTCATCCCTGATCCTGTTTTCGGCCATTGCCAAAATCTGGTTTTCCTTGCCGTTGATCGTTGTTGTGAGTCTGTGCTACGGCGCTACTCGACACGAGCAACTTAAAGAGATCGTTATCTATTCGGTCAAGACCTGCATATGGGTGTTGGCGTTTATGGCGATTATTTTCCTGCTGGTAATGATGACCGGTTGGTGGATTTAGCCTGC
>CAYUNP010000005.1:49690-57600 GCA_964446085.1 uncultured Pirellulaceae bacterium | reverse complement strand
TTCGTCAATACTGCGGCGAGACGCCGCAGCCACGTTAAACAAGTTGGCAACGAACACTTCTTAGTCTGCTGACCATCGCTGTACCACTTGCCTGGCTGCTCTCAACACGAGACTCAAAAGCCCGATTCCGGCAATCGTTCTGAAAGAAAACACCAGCAGACAAAGCAAAAATACATTTGCATGTTCAATCTTTGAGATGTCAATGTAAAACGTCTCTGCGAAATCAAACATGATTGCGCGAAACAGATTGTCGGCCAGGTATTGCACCCACGTCAAAAATCCTTCTTCGCCATTGGGATACGCGTCCACGCCCCAAATCATAAAAATTGAAAATGATGCGAGGGCAAAGAACCCACAAAAAGAAAACGGAATCGTCACTGCATAGACGTTGAAAACATCCTCGCCCTCTTCAAGCGATTGCTCGATTTTCCTGTCCAATTCATGGGGCTCCAGCGCCCATTTGAGCAAGTCGTAAGAAATGCTCAAATACGCCAGCAACGAGAATCCCAACGTGAGCCATGCCGCGACTCCGCCCCAGTGAGCAAAATACCAGGCGACAAAGAAAAAGATGAATAGCGCAAGGAAAGTCCAAATTGAATGCTTGGGCTCAAAAACAACTTTGCGTTGCCTCTTGCCTGGAATGCTCTGGTCTGACAAAGACGAACCCTCATATCGTGGAATCCGAGCATGACTTGCTGTTGAAAACGATCATCGGGACGGCTCGAAACCCGAAAGGATAATCATTTTCTTTCACCAAGTCACGGAACTCAATTCAAAAACAACGCAACCGAAAGATCGGCATGTTGTCAGCCCTCGGAGTCACTGACATACCCAAACGGGTTTGGTTCTGCACGTCACAACGGTTATGCAAGTTTGCGTTAAGCCGTTCCGGTCAGAAAAGAAAAAACTCCTAAAGAAGCTTAAGGAGTCACGTCAAGTCTGACGATGTCGGGAGCATATCGCAAAAGCAAGAAGCTTTCGCTCAACTACCGCGACACGGATGGTGCACCCCATAGGCCTGAACTTTGTTCGGGTTGTCGCAATGCAAACAAAAGCTCCCCACTATCTGTTACTGACAGAAACAGAAGACAATTCCAACCAGGGCCGATGGCGATTCGTCCTGGAATCAATGGACGCCAATGATGATCGCATCGAAGTATCGGAACGCGAAGCCGATATCCTCGGCGAGCGGTTGCAACTGTTGGCCGTGGTTCGAGGCATCGAAGCCCTGGAACAACCGTCAAAACTGACACTCATTACCAGCAGCGCTTACGTCGGCAAACGGATCCGCAAAGGATTTGACTCCTGGATCGAGAAGGACTGGCGATGGGAGAGCTTTGGTGTCTTGAAGCCGGTCAAGGACGCTGATCTTTGGAAACGGGTTCATGCCGCCATGCAAATCCACTCGATCGAGTGCCGGTTGTGGCAATTCGCCAACCGACATCAAACTAGTGTGGATGATTCTGCCGAAACCGAAAGTTGGAATCGAATTGATAACGCCCATCCGGTACCGCGGCGACCGTTCGGGCCCGTTGAATTCGAAGCGAACAAAACTCCAGTGTCGGCACCAGCAGTGGTCGCCAACGCAGCTTCGCCCGGATACGACGAACCCAAATTTGTTCCAACCAAAACGGGATGGACCCGAGTCACCGAAGTCGATCCTGACACCGATGGGACCTTGCAATTCCCGCAGGCGTTTGGCGAAACAGTTTACTAGACATTGTGAGCGGCAAGCCGCTAGTCGCCGGTTCGATGCGATACCGGCGGCTTATTGCTTTGCAGCTCAAAATTCGTGCAGCATGAGCCAAAACATCGTGTCGCCAAACGGTACCTAACTCCAACCAAATCAACTGCAATTTATATCAACGGAATACACGGATGAATTCTTTGCAAGCTCGGAATTTGAGAGCCTTTAAAAATATTATCAACGGCTCCCATGCAAACCCGAACGAGGTGTTGGGGCCCATCAGAACCGATGGGCTGCGAACACGTGAGAAAATTCGCGAAAACCCTCACCATAAGACAACAATCCGCGCGTTTCTTCCTGAAGCCGTTGAAGCGTGGATTAGCACTGAATCAGGTACGGTGACTCAGGAGATGTACCCGGTTGATGACTCCGGACTATTCGAAGTCGACTGTGAGACAGATTTGTTTCAGGTAGACTCAGGACGCTACAAAATCCAGTATACAGATGGCAATAACCAGATGAGCATCCACGATCCCCACGCTTTCGAGCCGCTGTTTTCAGATCTTGATTTGCATCTCTTCAACGAAGGGAATCACTTCAAGATTTACGAGCGACTCGGAGCTCATCCACGTGAGATCGACGGCATCCATGGCATTAACTTTGCCGTTTGGGCACCTAACGCGCAAGGCATTAGCGTCATCGGTGACTTCAACGACTGGGACGGTCGTCGTCACCCGATGAAGAAACAGATTCCCAGCGGCGTCTGGGAAATTTTTGTGCCGGATCTGGGAGTCGAAGAAAGTTACAAGTTTCGCGTTACCGATTGCCACGGCCATCAAATCGACAAATCCGATCCTTTTGGATTCTTTGCCGAAGTTCCTCCGCGCACCGCTTCGATCGTGAAAGATCTCAGTGGCTATCAGTGGAAGGATGACCAATGGATGCAGCAACGCGCAGCCAACGATCCGATGAACGGACCGGTTTCCATTTACGAACTGCATCCCGGCAGTTGGCGTACCGTCAACGGCAAGCCCAACGGATGGATGAACTATCGCGATCTGGCTCACGACCTGGTCGAGTACTGTCTTGAGCTTGGGTTCACACATGTTGAACTGATGCCGATCACGGAGCATCCTTACACTGGTAGTTGGGGCTATCAGACGGTTGGCTATTTTGCGCCGACGAGCCGTTATGGATCGCCCGAAGATTTCATGTACTTCGTCGACTACTTGCACCAAAACGGATTGGGAGTCATCGTCGACTGGGTTCCCGCTCACTTTCCAAAAGACGGTCACGGGCTGGCGAAGTTTGACGGCACAGCGCTCTTCGAACATGCCGACCCGCGTCAGGGAGAGCATCCTGACTGGGACACGTTGATCTTCAATTACAGCCGCACAGAAGTTTCCAACTTTCTGATTGCCAACGCGATGTTCTGGCTGGAGAAGTATCACATTGACGGTTTGCGTGTGGATGCCGTCGCGTCGATGTTGTACCTTGACTACAGCCGAAAAGAAGGCGAATGGGTACCCAACAAATTCGGCGGACGTGAGAATCTTGGCGCGATTGAATTCCTCAAGCGACTCAACACACATGTGCACGCTGATTTCCCGGGCGTCCTGACGATCGCGGAAGAATCAACCGCCTTCGGTGGCGTTTCGCGCCCCGTTCATGATGGCGGTCTCGGGTTCAGCATCAAGTGGAACATGGGCTGGATGAATGATTCGCTGCGTTACTTTGGCAAGGACCCTATCCACCGAAAGTATCACCATGACGAGCTTACGTTCAGCTTGATCTACGCGTTCACTGAAAACTTCATGCTGCCTTTCTCTCACGATGAAGTCGTGCACGGCAAGGGTGCGTTGCTGGATCAAATGCCCGGCGACATCTGGCAGAAGTTTGCCAACTTGCGATTGTTGTATTCGTACATGTGGGCTCACCCTGGCAAAAAGCTGATGTTCATGGGCTGCGAATGGGGCCAATGGAACGAGTGGAATTGCGACGCTGGCTTGCAGTGGGATCTGCTGCAATGGGATAGCCATGAAGGCCTGCAGAAAATGGTCGGTGATCTGAACCGGCTCTATAAAGAGCAGCCTGCTTTGCATGAACTGGACTTCGACGGTGCCGGATTTGAGTGGATCGACTGCATGAGCCGTGATGCAAGTGTGCTTTCGTGGATTCGCAAAGCAAAAAATCCTGATGACTTTATTGTTGTCTGTAGCAACTTCACGCCCTACGTTCACACGGCTTATCGAATTGGTGTGCCGGGACCGGGAACTTACAAGTCCATCTTCAACAGTGACAGTCAGTATTATTCTGGCACAAACGTCGGCACCGGAGAGTCTGTCGCCGAAGAGATTGAAGCTCAGGGCAAGCAGTGGTCCATCGCGATTGACTTCCCTCCACTGGGAACCGTGATGTACAAACGATCCTGAATGACGGACTGGTCAATCAATCAAATTTTGCATTTGGTCAACCGCTGCGATATACTCCGGGTTCCGTAAATCGAACCTGGGAGATTCGCGTTGAACAAAGTCTCTATTGCTTGCCCTTCCTGCCAAAAACGTCTTAAAGTCTCGCCAAAACTCCATGGCAAAAAGGGTAAATGCCCCGGCTGCCAGAATCCGATGGTCATTCAGATCCCGGAAGCACCGGTCATGGCGACACCGGTTGAACCCCAGGAGTTTTTGCCAGCCGATGATCAGTGGATCAATGGCGGGAATCAGGTTCCACCTGCGGCGCCGCTGCCCCCACAACTGCCGGCAACGCAACGAACTTTCAAGAAGAAGACAAAGCGTGCTGTGCCCAAAGAAGAAAACGATTGGAGCTGCGTGGGATGGGGCGTTGCCCTGATCATCGTGGCCTTCGTATCGGTCGCGTTGCCAGGAATGGATGAACTGGGAAGAGGCGGACGGGGCATCACCAAACTTATCGTTACCGTCCTGTTCTTCCTGGGGCCGTTCGCACCACTTGTGGGAATGCTGTTGGGGTTCGGCGGAGTCGCGCTGATCGTACACGGGCTAAAGCGTGTGCCGCGAGTCGTTACGATGATCGGCGGCGGCATCATATCACTGCTGATGCTTCTGTGCTGCGGGCTCAGCTTTCTGGTTGCGATGGATATA
Source organism: uncultured Pirellulaceae bacterium (assembly GCA_964446085.1). GTDB lineage: Bacteria > Planctomycetota > Planctomycetia > Pirellulales > Pirellulaceae > Mariniblastus. The sequence goes on along the minus strand of CAYUNP010000005.1, from coordinate 52,794 downwards.
TTGAATCCGACATTGAACAATGAGTTCGCTCAATCTCATGTGCAGCAGCAAAAGGAAATGCGAACCAAATTTGAAGAGGATTCCAGAAAACAACAGGAAGCGTTCGACGCACAGGTGAAAAAGGACCAGGAAGAGTTTGCTCAACAAGGTCGGGAAATGCAGGAAAGATTTGATAAACAAAATCAGCGCATGCTTGACAAGGTTTTCTCTGGTGGGGATGGCAGTGCAGATGACGATTCGGGTACTTCAGACAATCCTGCCAGATCACGTCGAGCTTCCAGACGCAATCGAACACGACGCGGCGGATTCGGTGGCAGCGACTTAGGTGGCAGCGACAGACATACTAATCTTCGGGCATTTGCTGACCTCCACAGTCGCTCAATACGTGAAGGAGACAAAGTTTTCAACCTTGATGATTTTGACTTTTCAAAATCTGATGTTCGTTTGACTTTTGGCGAAATTGCAGGGCAAACTGAAAGGATGGGCAACGTCTTTTACAGTGGCAGTCCGCTGGAAGGAATTGCTTTGGCGACTCAGGGGCCAGCGACCTATACCGCGCCTGCCAATCCTGATGAGGCAGGCAACTGGGTTACATCCATCAAGGATGGTGAAGCGATCTACGGCTTCAACTTGAATTTTCAACGCGGTGAACTGCTTGGGATTCAGGCCATCTTCTGCGATCTGAATGACGGAGAACTGGATGACTCCAATCTGAACACGGGCCAATGGGTTGGCCAGGAAGCCGACGATGACAAGTTTGAAACCGTCAATGGCAACGGGAAACTCATCTATGGATACGTCATATTCAAGGATGGGTTTTCTATTGCTGGATTTCAACTCATTGTTGAGAAGTAGCTTGAGATCCTCTGTTCGAGTTGACGAAGCGCCAAGCGTCAGCTCAGATCCAGGCGACGCAGTCCAGTGATTTTTCTGGCATGTTTGCGGTTGTGTCCCGGAACGAATAAGTCCCCTCGTCAGTGGACAGCAAATTGAACACTCAAATTGACCGACCTCCCGCCTGGATGAAGTGGATGCTTATCGCAGCAGGCATCTACAATCTGGCCTTTGGCGTTTTTGCGATTCTGTTTCCCAATTCCATGTTCAATCTGATCGGAATGGAACCGCCGAAGTATCCCGAACTATGGCAATGCATTGGCATGATTGTCGGCGTCTATGGTGTCGGCTATATCATTGCTGCGTTTAATCCAGCCAGACATTGGCCCATCGTACTGGTGGGCTTTTTGGGAAAGGTATTTGGGCCCATTGGAATGGCGTGGTCCGTCGCACGCGGAACGCTCCCATTGGCTTTCGGGATTGCCAATGTGACGAACGACCTGATCTGGCTGATTCCCTTTGGGCTGGTGCTGATGCACGCCTATCGCCAGCGCCGCGATTGACCAACGTGGCACGGTGGTCTGCACCGTGGACATGCGGCTAAAGACATGCAGCAAACGGTGGAGACCACCGTTCCACAATTGACTAAAACTGCGCCTGAGGCACGTTGTCAAACTCCGAGTAACGTTCTGGAGCACGATCTGAAAACCGTGTAAAATCACGCTCCCAAAGCAATTCCACATCGCCCGTGGGACCGTTACGCTGCTTTTCAATAATGATCACGGCATCGTTCATCAACTCAGCTTCCTCAGGCGTGCCTTTCTTGTAGTAGCTCTCTCGATGCACAAACATGACCACGTCAGCATCCTGCTCGATCGCGCCTGATTCCCGCAGGTGACTCAGTTTGGGACGATGGTCACCCGAGCTTTCCGTTTGACGGTTCAACTGCGAAAGACAGAGAATCGGAACTTTCAACTCACGAGCCAAAGCCTTGAGCCGACGAGCCATCTTGGCGACTTGCTCCTGACGAGGATCCGATGAACTGTCGGGCTGAATCAGTTGCAGATAATCGACCACAATCAGTGAAAGGCTTCCTTCACGGCGAACGATTCGACGGGCAGCACCAGCGATTTCGGAAACGTTTCGCGTAGGAGAATCGTCTATGAACAATGGAACCGTGGAAAGCTCACCCGCCATCTTAACGAGCCGCTTGCGATCTTCCGCAGCCAGTGTTCCATTTCGCAAGCGATGACCGTTGACGCGTGCGACGGAACAAAGCATCCGCTCGATCAATTCGATCGCAGCCATCTCAAGACTGATAAACAAAACTGGCTTCCGCGATTTGATCACAACATTCTCAGCGATGTTCATCGCGAAGGCCGTTTTACCCATCGAAGGCCTGGCCGCCAGAATCAACAACTCTGATGCGTGCAAGCCGCCCATCATCTTGTCGAGATCCTTGAAGTGAGTCTCGACGGTTCCTTCCATTGCCTCGCCACGAACTTTGGCTTCGAGGCGATCCATCGCGACTTCCAGTACTTCGTTGATCGACGACAGGTTGTTCGACTGGCGACTTTCTCGGATCGAAAAAACCTTTTGCTCGGCATTGTTGAGCAGTTCATTTGGATCGATTTCAGGAAGAAATGCGTCGTTCAGCAATTCCGAACAGGTCGTAATCAAATTCCGCGCCGTCGCTTTGTTGCGAACGATATCCGCATAATATTTTACGTGAGCCGCGTGTGGCACAGACGTAAAAATTTCAGCCAGCCTCGCCGCTCCACCCACAATTTCGTCTTCGCCACTGGCGGCAAGTTTTTCCCGGAGCAGCAGCAAGTCGATTTTCTCGCCTTTGCCATGCAGTTCCATCATGTGACGAAAAATGATCGCATGCGCTTCGTCATAGAAGTCTTCTGATCGCAAAATCGAAACAATGTCGTCACAGGCGTCCGGCGTCAGCATCAGGCTTCCCAGTACACCCGCCTCGGCGTCGAGATTGAAGGGCGGTTGCCGATCGATCGAATTTTTCTTTTTCTTTTTTTTCCGTCCCTTGGGGTCGAATGGTGGCTGATCCGTCATAGATAACTCTGGGAAAACGTCTGTTTGCGACTACGTTTTTATTCGGTCCTGCCCTCGGTGGCAATGAGCGATTCGAAAAAGCGTCATCTGCACCGTTAGCTTCCATTCACAGCGTTGATAACGCGTCGAAAAATGGATTCGGGATACGAAGCAGGCGTTTGACAAAAGGTGGGATAGGCTTCCAGCCTGTCAGG
>CAYUNP010000005.1:3822-49590 GCA_964446085.1 uncultured Pirellulaceae bacterium | reverse complement strand
GGTTTTGGCGAAGTTGCTTCGCGGTTCGCCGTTAAGCCGTGTGTTCACAGGCTGGAAGCCTATGCCACCTGCATGCCAACTAACATTCTGTTTCCAACCTGTGATTCAATCGCAATTTTGGACTTAAGATCATCGGCTTTCTGTGATCCAATGGTCCTTTGCAAAACTGAATCCTGCTGTCACCTGGAGCCCTGCATGCCCGCCCGAAAAGTTTTAGATGTTGGTCAATGTGATTTTGATCATTCGAGAATTAGCCACTTCCTGACGAAAAATTTTGACGTCGAGATCATCCGGGCACACTCTTTTGAAGAAGCGATCAAGCTGGCAGGCGAATCGAAGCTGGACCTGATTTTTATCAATCGTCTTCTCGATGCAGATCAGTCTGCCGGAATCGAGATCCTGAAAACCCTGAAAGCCGACCAGTCAACTGCTTCAGTACCCGTCATGCTGGTCTCCAATTTTGAAGACGCTCAAGCAGACGCAGTATCGGCAGGCGCCGAGCAGGGGTTCGGCAAGGCAACTCTGGACAGCGATGCCACCATGGAGAAGCTCGGGAAATTTCTGGGCTGAACAACCGTTCAAATTACGCCAGCATCGGTCAGCGTCAGGCGTTGGCATATCAATCGAGCAACGTAAGTCAATTCGGGTTCGTCACGACCTGTCATCAGTGAGAAGCTTTTGGATTTGCTTTTCACTCTCAGGCAATACATCGTTTTGTTGTTCACCTTGACGCCTGAATCGGCAACGTGCACCTTGAGGATATCTGGACGAAGCACGGCGAACGTTTTCCCGGAAAGAAAACCATCACGCTGAATTTCAAGGCGGTCTACGGTTGCCGTAACCCGGAATTGCCGAGTCGAAGTTACTTTCAGACCAACAAACAATGCCGAGAAAATCAACGTCATAATCAGGGCGAACAGCAAGAGCATCGCCTCAATCCCAAACGCAAATACACAACCGATCACCACGGGCAATGGCAATACGATGCCCAGGAGCAGAACGGTACACCAAAGCTTCTGGTGCGGCATGCTGTGTGGGGGAATCGAGATAATGGTCTGTTCTGTTTCACGGTCCACGCGAATATCCGTTGACGGCAAGTCGGCGATTGGCTGAGCAGGATCAAAGTTGACTGCCGCAGGATGCGTTTCATGCGATTTGATACCCAGAGATCGGCGCAGCTGTTGTGCAAGCCATTGAATCTCCTGGTTGTCCAGATGTGAAAACATGGAAACCGCTTTTCCTTCAAACGGTTTTATCTGAAAGTTCATGACGGGAGTTCCGTTAACTTCCATGTTGGAACGCGCCATACTGATCGTGGAAATCTGCGATGCTTCGAACTCAGTCCACTTCGTGCCAAAAATGGTTTTACGTTCGATGAACAGGATGTCATCTCTCACGCCGACCATGGCGCTCTGCCTCGCCATATAGATCGAGCCGACCAGCATTCCGATTCCAACGAACCCAAACATACTGAGAATTCCCAGCATCCCCCACTCCCAATTCGGGTTTGCAACCAGCGCACCGGTACCGACCATCAGCACGAAGCCGTTCCAAAATACAGAGAACGGAAACAATCCAGCTGACCCCTTCCACAAATTGCGTTCCGGGATGCGATAAACTTTCGAATCCCCTTCTTCAATAACCGTTAGCTCGCTTTCTGCGGGCAACTCAAAGTCAGCCTGCTTCACATCGTCGTCGGTCAATTGCTGCACGGTGACAGAGGATTGCGTTTCCGGGCTCTGAGCACCAACGTCATCACGCACGATCAGAACGGATTCTGATTTGTCCCTGTTAAGTTCCCTCGCGATGGCCGTTGCAACCATTTCCAGCAATTCCCTGGAGTAGCCCGGGGCGATGATTTTTCCTTTTCGTTTGTCGGTCCGAATCAGGGACAGCTCTGAAGCGTTGCCATCAAAAAGTGAATCAAAGAAATTTACCGTGTTGCGATTGGATTCATGATCATCAGAATCCGACATGGCCAAAGGAGCGATGAACAGATTTTTTACAGAATCGCGTTTTAGCTTTGTCTTGTGACTGAACCAGCCAAATTGTTCGCGGTTCACGATGTGTTTTTCATCCATGTAAACCGTGCATCGAATTTGATTGCGCAACAGCGCGTAACCGAAAGCAACAATTTTTGCCGTAGCCAACAACCCAAGCAGCCCGAGACAACCAAAGGCGATGATCGCGGCTCCAAACATATCGCCCTGACGAACCAAGCCGATGCCGATCGAAACCGGTCCAGTGATCCAGGCGATCATAAAAAGCGTAGCAAACCCACCGAAACCAATCGCAATCCACCCAGCTTTCCTGGCACCATCCAGGTCGCGAAATGGCAAACGGATCGAAACTCCGTCACCCGTCGGCTCAATATCGATCGCTGGCTTGGTCATAGCTATCCCCGTCGATGCGGTTGAAAGACAGTCGTTTTGGGGTCAGTGAACGCTTTCAACAATTGACCAGACTCCTCATAGAGCCACTGTTGCGATCGTGCACGCTTTTTCTTTTTCACTTCGACCTCCGCATAGCTTCCATCTGATTGAAGCTCGGTGGCAGATTCGCTGTCGGTAAAGTAGCAATTCAAAATTCGCAGCAAGCGGTTTTTACAGTCTCGATCTTCGACCGGAATAAGCAGCTCAACACGTCGATCAAGATTTCTGCCCATCAGATCAGCGCTGGAGATAAACAACTTTTCATCCCCACCATGATAAAAGTAAAAAATTCTGGCATGTTCCAGAAAGCGATCAACCACACTGACGACACGAATATTCTCACTCTGTCCTTTGCGGCCTGGCAGCAAACAACACAGACCACGCACGTTGAGTTGAACTTTGACACCAGCCTGCGAAGCTTCGTAAAGCGCGTCAATCATTTCGCGGTCAACGAGCGAGTTGATCTTGATCCGAATCTCACCCTTGTTGCCTTGACGGGCATTTTCCGTTTCCAGCTGGACCAACTCCATGATCGTTTCGCGAAGATTGATTGGAGCCGCCGCAATCTTGCCCATCGATTGTGGCACTGAGAGCCCGGTAATTGCATTGAACAGATGAATCGCATCCGATCCCAACTGTTCGTCGCAAGTGAACAAACTCACATCGCCATAAAGCCTCGCCGTCGTCTCGTTGTAGTTCCCTGTTCCAAAGTGCATGTAGCGTCGAACTCCCGATGGCTCACGTCGAACCACCAGACACATCTTCGCATGTGTTTTGAGTCCCTTGACGCCGTAAATGACGTCGATACCGGCAGCTTCAAGACGTTTGGCCCATCCAATATTCCTGGCCTCATCGAATCTCGCTTTAAGTTCAACAATGCAAGTTACGTTTTTTCCGTTGGCAGCAGCCTGTTCAAGCGCGGCAGCGATTTCACTGTCACGAGCCGTACGGTAAAGCGTTTGCTTGATGGCCATCACCCGATCGTCTTCGGCGGCAGCGCGAATGAAATTGACAACAGGTTCATAGCTTTGATAGGGATGATGCAATAGTCGATCCTGCTGCGCGATGGCGGCGAAGATATCCGCTCCATGAGCAAACTCCGGGACTTCATGAGGAGGCCAGGGATCATCTTTGAGGTGCTGAAAGCCCTGCAAACCCGAAATCGCAAACAGATCGACCAGACCCAGTGGCCCACCAAGACGATAGGTATCCTCTTCCTCAACAAACAGCAATTCCTGCAGAAACCTGGAAGTAAGTTCACTCGCCTGATCGAAAATTTCCAGCCGCACACAGTCACTTGTTTTCCGCGCCTCGATGACTTCTTCCATTCCCTGCAGCAGGTCATCACGTGCATCGTCTTCGTCCAACTCGACGTCGCCATTTCGCGTGATTCGAAACGGTGTCCAATCGAGAACTTCCTGCCCCTCGAAAAGTTCGTCAAGAAAAACACCCATGATGTCTTCGAGCAGCATAAAGCTGTACTGCTCACTCGTCGGCACGGCCCAAACTCGCGGCAGATTGCGAGGCAGCGGCACGATTACAAAGCGATGATCTTTGGGCTCGACTTCGTCATCGGAGGACTTCGACTGCGGAACGAGTTGAGTTGACTTGTCACTTTTCAATCGCACACAGAGATGCAGTCTCAGTCCGTTCAGAAATGCAGACGGATTACGATCGTCGATTCCGATCGGTGCCACACAGGTTACGATTTCATTTTTAAAATGACTGAATAGAAAATCACGCTGAATGTCGGAGAGATCCTTTTCGGTCAATCGACGAATGCCACACTCTGCCAACAGCGGCAACAACTCATGAAAGCCAGCGACCTGACGCTCCTGCATCTTGCGTACGCGATCACGAATCAATTCAATTTGTTGCCCCGCGTTGAGCCCCGAAATATCGGTGGTGTCGGCTTTTGACCGATGGACTTTCATCAAACCGCCGAATCGCACCATCATGAACTCGTCAAGATTTGACGCGGTGATCGCCAGAAATTTGACGCGTTCAAGCAGCCGCACAGAATCCAGAAACGCACGGTCAAGCACGCGTTTGTTGAACTCGATCCAACTGGCTTCACGAGGCAGGTATTGATACTTTTTCTTTTTCATTCAACTGGCGTGCTAGTCAGGATGACGGGTTTTCCAAAAATGCTCTCGAACAGTTCACTTGATCGTCGAAGCTCCATCCGTTCAAGCGTCAGATCAGACATGTCTTCGGTAACGATTTGGATCTCATGCGGCAAAATTTTACATTTCAGCGAGTTGATCTTCTGACTGTGGGAAACGTCCAACGCGATCGCCAATCGTAAAATCGAAGCCATCTTCGAAACAGACACTCGCAGTTCACGACTCAGCGATGAATAGCCGAGATGTCGGGAGCTGGGAAATGCACGGCGGTGATACCTGGCAACCTGGCTAACGAGAAGTTTGTCCTCGCTGCCGACACCAAAAAACTCTGAATTCTTGATGATGTACATCGAGTGTTTATGACTGGCTTTGCTGCTGATAAACGCACCAACTTGATGCAGCAGCGACGCGACTTGTAACAGACCACGGAACCGGCCGCTCATCTCATGCAACGGTTGCAACTGATCAAACAAATCACAGGACAGTTTCGCAACGTGTTTCGAATGCTCTTCGTTGATTTGATATTTTCTTCCCAACTGTTTTGCCGACCGAAGGATCTGTTCTTCAATCGAAGGATTCCACATCTTGCCTTTGGCCATTTCGGAAATCATGCCATCGCGAAGGTTAACATTCGCAACGGTGATTTTTTCCAACTTGTACGCACGCGCAAACGTCGCGATGGTCAACAGGCCCGGTCCCAACAGCTGTGCATCGGGCAGGCTCATGTGATATCGCGTCACAAGATTTTCCGGGCTGCTGCTGAGGATTTCTGCCAGGAATTTCTCCAGCGATTTCGACTTGATATCGACCAGTTCGCTCCCCAGCGCCGACTGCTTGATTTCCTGAGCCGCGAAACGAACGTCGCCCCCCATGGCGATCAGAAAATCCGGTTTCGCCGAAACCGAGCCCTTCAACAGTTCGATGGTGTCTCGAATTTGACGTTCCATCATGTCACGAGCTTTAAGCAACGGCGCGTCGTACAGCTCCAGTCGCTGACGCATCCGCAATGCTCCAAGACGAAAAGCCCGAGCAAAGGTCACGTTTCCATCGGACAACCAGAGCGTCTCCGTCGTACCGCCGCCGACTTCCATCGCCAGCGTTTCGCCTTTGAGTTGTCGACAGTTCGACTTGATGTAGGGCTGAATTCCACGATAGGTGATGCGGTGCAGTTCCGCTTCGTCGAAGGAGCCAACTTCAAACCCGGTCGCAACGTAGATTCGATCCAGAAAAGCCAGCCGATTGGATGCTTCGTTGACACCACTGGTTGCGATCACACGAATATTGTTGGGATCAGTGATTTCATATTCGTTCAGCTTCGCACGATAGATCGACAGGACGTGAACACAATTTTCAATCGTCTCTTTGGCGATCACTCCAGCACTGAAAGAATCTTTGCCAAGGCTCAGCGCCTGCGAAAACGACTCGAGGTTTCGAATGGATCCGTCGGAACGAATCTCGGCGATTTGCATTCGCAACGAAGAGGCACCGATATCGATAACGGCAACCATCTTTGGTTCCGCTTTACGGTCAGCACTGGAATATTGATGTTCCCTTTGCATCAGTTCGAATCTTCCACAGCCTGTTTTGCAATCGCAGCGGCCCCCATCACACCCGCGTCATCACCCAGTTCAGCTTCCTTGATTTCATAAACATCCTTTAGCGACCCAAGTACTCTTTTGCGGGCAGTTTTTTCGATGCGTGGCAGCATGACCTTGCCCATCGCCTCGATGAGGCCGCCTCCAAAAACGATCACGTCAGGAGCCATCAAGTGCACCATTGTGACGACCGAAAGCGCCAGGTGGTCGCAGGCATCGTGCAGTATCTGGATGACGGCTTCGTCACCTTTTTCTACACTGTTCCTGATTGCTCCACTGCGAATATCCGAGACATCCGTTCCGGCATCGTCCAGCAAGTTGGGTGCTTCGCCGCGATAGGCTGCCAGCGCTGCGGCGCCCGCGATCGAAAGACGTGATGCAACTGCTTCGACTGAACCGGAATTACCAGCGCCGTCGCGCGGGCCGCCCTGCATGATCGGGACGTGTCCAATTTCCATGCACGTTGTGTTCGCTCCGCGAATCAATTTGCCTTCGTAGACGCAGCCGCCGCCAACGCCTGTCCCAGGGAAAATTCCGGCGACACATCGCTTGCCCTTCCCTGCCCCAAATTTGTATTCACCGAACACGCCCGCATCAACATCGTTGGCTACGGCCACCGGAAAGCCAAACTCTTCCTCGATCGACTTGCCAACGGCAACGTTTTCCCACCCGAGGTTGGGCGCGATTCGAATCGTCTTCTTTTCAATGTCCAGAGGCCCCGGACAACCGATGCCCAGCCCTTTCACCTGCTTCGCGCTGACTCCGGCATCTTCGATCGCTTCCTTGATCACCGAATTGATTCTTTTGAGTCCGGCATCTTTGCCTTCATGGCCCTTGGTTTTCTTGCGGGCTTTTCCCAAAGGCTTGAAGTCGTTGTCGAATACGACAGCCAACATCTTTGTTCCGCCCAGATCAAACCCGATCCAACATTCGTCTTTTTGGTCGCTCATTGGTGCCTGTTTTTCCATTTGATTAAGGTCCAATCTGCATTATCGTTGATTGAGCTGAAGTTGGAAAGCAGGTGATGCACGCCAATCAGATTTCAACCGCGGATTACTTCGGCCCAATGTGGAACCGGTCCCGGTGTGATATGATTCGGCTCAACGCATTTCACAACACCAGGGTCTCATGTCAGTAAGCAAAATTCTTCCCGTTGAAGAATACGTTGAGCAGGCTTACCTGTTTAAGGCGCTGATGGAACGGATGTCCGCTGACGAACCTGTGCAGGACTTGCTGGGATATCTTCGGGAAGAGGTACTGGCGACTTCCAAACTGCCGATGGCAATTGACTTTTTGCTGGCAGAACTGAAGCAGCTGGGGACGATGGCGACTGCCATGAAGCGAATCGCTCACTACTTCACACCGTTTCAGTCGTTTCTGATCGCAACGGCCGAGGACGATCATGCTCAACTGGAAATGAAAACGGCGCTGCATCTTTTGTATCACGATGCGAAACTTCGAAGTGAATCAGCTGGCCGTGTGACGATGTTCTTTCATCAGTTCGAAACGCTGTGTCGGCATACGCTGGACTATGATTTTGGGTTGCAATCGATCGCGGTCGACCCGGTTTACGATGAAACCTGGCAGAAATGGATCCTGGGAGTTCGATTCAAACTGGGCATGGTCGATATGGCCGACCTCGTTTACATCCACAGCGAATATTATCTTCAACTCAAGCATAGCGACGACGAGACGCCTGATCCGGTTCTGTTTGGAGAAAAAGAAGGTCGCATCGCGCTGGCGAATCGCACCAAAGAAACACACTACCTGTTTTTGGCTCTGCAGAGGCAACTGGGCTATCCGCCAGTGCCTCGGCGACAACAGCACAATCCAATGGATGAGCTGATTCCGAAACTCAAACGGATGGTTGAACGGCTGGAAGTTCGCGTCAAGTTGCTTGAAGACGAACAACGCAATCAGGGAATTGATCTGAGTCGGTTTTACAAGAAAACTGACAAGCCTGAACAGTTGTAGTCAACGGAACGTTGGCAAGCGAAGTTGATTCGTCGCGCCGTTTACAGAATCGGAATGATTCCGGCTAAAGCCGGTACGACAAACGACACGCAACTGCTCAAAGCCACTTAGCGCGTCGTGGAGCCACCGTTGCCCGTTGCGATACGCGTGTTGGATCCGTTCTGACTGAGCTTGGCTTCAGCGATCTGAACCCACTGCGAAGACGATTTGCCCTGCTCGTAACCCATCTTCGCACGCACGTTACCCGCCACATCGAGCAGCAAAACCGTTGGATAGCTGGTGATGTTGTAGCGTGACTTCAGCAATTCGTTTTGCTGCCTAACCGCTGCCGACTGCGAACCACTCTTCGGATAGTCGAGCTCCAGCAGGACGACATTGTCACCCGCCCAGGATTTGAACTCGGGAGTGTCGAAGACATCTTTCTTCAACTTGACACACCAGTGACACCAATCGCTACCGGTAAAGTCAGCCAGAATCAGTTTGTCGTTCTGTTGAGCTTCAGCAACGGCAGTCGCGTACGAATCATGCCAAACCGGCTCGACAATATCCGATTCGAATGCCGTTTGCTGAACGGTCGGTCTGGGAGCAAATCTTTCGATGTCCCTTTTGGCCGCCTGGACTCCGGGAGGTGGATCCAGCAGCGACCCGGCAAGACCGGATGAACCATCTCGGGAACAGCCTGTCAAGCACAAACCTGCCAGAACAGATCCGATAACCAGTGTTGAATAAAAGCTATTTTGCGACGCCCAGTTTCTCATTTTCGTCTCAGCGTTAGAGTAGTGACGGCGGATAGTAAATGAATTTGATTCTTGCGATAAGCTCAATTGTCCAGCTGTCCAACAAAATGTTCAGCCGAATATCAATTCCTTTCGGCAAAATCAGGAAGTCCAGACCAGCTTCTACCTGACTTACTCAAAGCCCTTCGTTTGCCAGAAATGTGGCGATTGAAAAATAACAGCGATCCCGTTAGAGTTCTGGTTCCAAAGAACGATCTCCCAAAGGTACCAGCCTTGAAATCCTCACTCGTTGACCCATCAAAATTTGACCTCGACAAGGTGATCATCGATCGCGATGAAATCATGGAAACCAATCCGCATCGTCATGAAATGATGCTGTTGGATGGCATCTGCATGCTTACCGATGAGTACGCCGTTGGCTATGCGGACATCTCAGAAGATGACTTTTGGGTTCGAGGGCACTTTCCCGAACGACCCTTGATGCCGGGAGTGCTGATGTGCGAAGCTGCCGCTCAGCTAAGCGCCTATTATGCGAAGAAAGCCAAGCTTGCAGAAACTGGAACCGTCGGTTTGGGTGGGCTTGATAGCATCAAGTTTCGCGGTCCCGTCGTGCCCGGAGATCGACTGGTCCTGATGCTCAAACGTGGCCGCGTTCGACACAACGTCATGTTTACCGCCGAGTTCCAGGGCTTCGTGAAAGATGTGCTGGTGGTTGACGGTGTCATCAAGGGCGTGGTTTTGAACGAGCCTGGTTAGGCTCAATCACGAGCTAGATGAGCTCACCAAAACCCGAAAGTCCGATCGGCTCACGACTGGTGAACGGCTCGCCATAGCGAACACCAATCGACTTGCCCCAGTACGCTGCTTCGTGCTCCAGTTGATCAATGAACGAGGGAGTCATCTCTTCCCGCCCTTGGACAAACTGGCTTTGATAGCACTCGATTGATTGGCGTTTGGCATCCCATTGATCACTGATGTCCAGCACAAACGCTGGCTGTGCATGCATTTTCAGATGCACACAGTAGTAGTTGAAAATTCGCTTCGGATGAAAACGTTCGCCGGGCATGTCGGTTTTTGACAACTTCGACCAAAAGCGAGCCTGCTCGACGAGTTCGGTTGCGGCCACATGATCAGGATGCGCGTCGACCCAATACGGTGCAAAAATCCACGTCGGATGGGTCTCGCGGAAAACGATGGCCAGCTCTCGGCGGGCATCAAGGGTTGCTTCGAGGCTGCGATTGGGCAAGCCAAGATTCCGCCGCCATGAAACGCCAAGCACTTTGCTGGCAGCTTCGGTTTCTGCCTTTCGGATATCAATCGATCCAAAAGGAGTCGGTTCGCCGGACGTCAAATCGAGAATTCCGACCCTCAAACCCTTTGCCAACATTTTCAGGATCGCGCCTCCCATTCCCAATTCAGCATCGTCAGGGTGTGGGGCGACCACGATTACATCCAGTTTTTCGTTCATCTGATTAATCTTTGTAAAAGCTACAGGCTCAAATGGCAAACTGGGTGGCTGCACCAAAATCGCGAAGATGCACAACATATACCGATTCGCGAAAGACTGCCGCCATTAAGTGTTGTACTTATTGCTCCACTCGTACGGGTCGATGCTACTGGCAGACATATCCTGCGAAAGGTCTGGAGGTACTCCTGTGCGGAAGCTTTTTCAAATCACAACTTTGGTCGCCATCAGTTTGGTGTTCGGTGTCGCCAGTGACGCCAACGCCCAGTGGCCCGAGTATACCCAGATTGGCGAAAAGAACTACATCGAGGTTGGTGGTCGAGTTCTCAACCGTCCGGGTACGGACTTGCCGCTAACCATTCTTCAGGATGCTACAACACTTCAGCCGTTGTTCAGCGCGAATCAGGCTACGGCAGTTGCATCCGCTCCCGGCATCGAGTTGTCCTACAACTTTGAAACCAGGCACGGTCGGCAGTTTGAGTTTCGTACGTTTCTGGGGAACTTCGATGCAACTTCGACGTTCGACCAGGGAAATATTGAGTCATCACTGTTTCCTGGTGATATCGCCGACACCGTAGATTACAACTACACGTCGCGTATTTTCAGTTTTGAACTCAACCTGAAACGTCCACTTCGCCAGGGAGTGACTTTTTTCCACGGCCCTCGTTTTGTTTCGTTCAACGACCAGATCAGCTTCGTCGCTACTGACTTCGGTGACCTGTTTGGCCCGATGATTCTCGATACCGAGCGACGAGAGAGTTTCGAAGCGATCAACAATCTGATCGGCCTTCAAGCTGGCTTGCGACTTGAAAAGCGTTTGACGCAGTCATTTCGGGCCGCTGCCCTGATTCGAACGGGTGGATTTTTCAATCCCACAACAGTTCGTACCTTTGAGCAGGTTGGTGCTGTCGGTTTCGAACCGACCGAAGTGTTAGCCACAGAAAACACAAAAGCAACAGGAACGTTCCTGGCCGAAGTCGGTGGAAAACTCTACCTCGATCTAAATGCCAACTGTTCACTGTTTGCAGGCTACGAAGCAACGTGGATTGATGGTATCGCTTTGGCTCCACCGTCATTCCTGACAGCAACCACCAGCGAAGTTGAAACAGCCAATACGCTGTTCATCAACGTCGTTACTTTTGGATTCAGATTCGGCTGGTAAAAGCCGCACGACATTGAGGATCCCGGGGAAGATCGTTCGCGATTTTCCCATACCGATAAAGCCGCACTCCACTCCATTGGAATGCGGCTTTTTCGTATTGATTGAGACATTGATCCAGTGAAAGCAATGCGATTTGAAAAAATTCATTTTGAACCCTGAAAAACAGGCATGATGGAGTCTCAATCCTGAGCTATATTGCTGGAGTCTCAAACTCAATGGAATTCGCTATGAAATCGCTCCTTCGAAACTTGTTCACTGGCTTTGCCGCTGTCGCGTTGCTTGCCTCCGCCCCAACATTTGTTGCTGCTCAGGTCACCGACGCCAACAACGAAAGCTTTGAAAACGCTGACACCAAAGATCGTGTCGCGAAAAAAACGAAGAGAGCAAGGAGATCGAGATCCAACGATGGATATGAGTTCACCATCGATACGGAAATTTCATGCTCACCGGTTCGCAGCCAGGATCGCACAGGTACATGCTGGTGCTATGCAGGAACTTCTTTCCTTGAATCAGAGTTGATGCGTCGCAGCGAAGGCACACACGACCTCTCCGAAATGTTCGTCGTGAAAAACATCTATCGCGAGAAAGCACTGAATTACGTTTTGCGTCAAGGCAAAGCCGGTTTTGGTCAGGGAGCACTGGCTCACGACTACCTCAACGCGGTTGAAAAGTATGGCGTTGTTCCGGAAGAAGTTTTCTCGGGAAAAACGATCGGCGAGACCGCTCATAATCATGGCGAAATGGAAGCATTGCTCAAGTCGATGCTCGAGGCAGTCGTCAAACAGAAGAAGTTGAGCCCGCGTTGGAACGAAGCCTTCGGTCGTGTGTTGGATGTTTATCTTGGAGAGGCCCCAGAACTTTTCCAATACCGAAACGCGTCATGGTCCCCCAAGGACTTCGCGTCGTCGATTGAATTCAACGTAGACGACTACATCGCTTTTACGTCTTACAATCACCATCCGTTCTACAAGCCATTCGTCCTGGAGATTCCGGACAACTTTTCAAATGGTTCTTTCATGAACGTTCCTGTTGACGACATGATTTCCATTATCGACAAAGCCATTGATGACGGCTTCAGTGTGATGTGGGACGGAGACGTCAGCGAAAGTGGCTTCTCGGCAAACAAGGGTGTCGCCGTTCTTCCAGCCGACAAGAACAACAGTGGCCTGAACGGTCCTGTTGAGCAAATGGAAGTCACTCAGGAACTTCGGCAAGAGCGATTGCTTTCTTACTCAACGACAGATGATCACTTGATGCATCTCGTTGGACGAGCCACGGACCAGGATGGCAACAAGTATTACCTGATCAAGAATTCCTGGGGCAAGATTGGCCCGCACAAAGGCTACCTCTACATGTCGGAAGCCTACGTTCGGCTTCACACCCTGGCCATTACGCTCAATCGCGACTGTGTCGAGAGTCGCTACGATCGGTAGAGGGTAGTGTGAAGTTTTCAGTGTGCAGTGTGTAGTAACAGCTGTTCAATCGAGATTCAAAACTTCTTCTTTTTGTGAGCGACAAGGCGCTAACCGTCGGTTCGTTGCGTCTGGTACCGACGGCTAGCGCCTTGTCGCTCACTGGATAGGACAGTATTAAGTGTGTGGTTTCGACTGTGGTGCCGTTTCTGTAATTGGTACCAGTACTACTGCCGTTCGAAATTTCCCTTGAGAAACTCATCAACTTTCTTTGCAATGAAGAAGACTCCAACACCAATGATCGCGCACATAATTGCGGCGAATCTTATCTCTGCTTCGTCGCGCTCATAGGCGTTGATCACAAACAGAATCGGGCACGCAAACACAATGATTGTGGCAACGATACGTAACAGTGAACCAGTTTTGGTCGTCGCTTGCAGCTCGGCGATTTCGGAATCGGAAGCTTCTTTCCTGGGAAGCTGAACCAATGCGCGGACGTGTCCAGTCAGCACCCAAAACATTCCTGCTGAAATCGCTGTGACTACACCAATCATGTTTGTCTCGTCTTCATCAGTAACGACGTCCATAGCTCCCAACAGAAAGATCACTGGAACGGCAAGTGTCACCAGCGTCGCCAATGTCTGAGCCAGGAACACGATCAGGTGCGACAAGGCTCGAAACTTCCTGGGAGGCTTCTTCAGCGGAGCAGTCGGCTGAGGCGTCGCAACTTTCTTTTTGGTGGTACGGACTTCGCATCCACCCATCATGCCAAACGACCGAACACGAACTCTCATTGGATCCGGTACTGGATTGCTCGAGTGATCCACTTTGTCGACCGTCGCCCCCATGACAACCAAGCCATCAATGTCGACCATCGCACCTTGAGGCACAATAATCTCGACACCACCCATCATGACAAACGAAACAATGCTCACGTTGCGTGCCTTCACGTCCGTCAAATCAAGACAGGAACCACCCATCATCGTAAGCACCACATTCGGAGATCCGACTTGCCACTGACCACGCTTTTCGCGCCCCGCCATGAAGCAGGCATGCAGTCGCATCCCATCCGCCGTATGGTGATCCATCGACGCTGCTTTTACTGGAGCCACCGGCATCGCATTGGTGGCCGCAACACCAACCGCCGCTGGAGGAGCCATGTTCTCATAGGAAGTGAAACCGGATTTGAATTCACTAGCGTGCTGATAACGGCGTTCTGGTTCTTTTTCAAGCGCTCGCATCACGACTTCGTCCAGCCGGGTGTCAATCGACGCTTTCGCCGACGGAACCTGAAACCGCCCCAACGGCAATTCGCCAGTTAACATTTCATAAATCACCACGCCCAACGAATAGATGTCCGCACGATGGTCGACTTCCGTCGGCCGTTCTTTTTGCTCGGGAGCCATGTAGTTCCATGTCCCCATCACCTGCTGCGTATGGGTCAAGCCAGCATCGGGCCCCGTTCCAGCAATTTTCGCCAGGCCGAAATCTGCGATTTTGATTCGTCCGCGCGTATCAAGCAAAATGTTCTCGGGTTTGATGTCTCGATGAATCACACCCTCGGAGTGAGCATACTGTAACGCGTCGCAAAGCTCTGGCACCAGCTGAATAGCGTGCTGCGGCTCGAGAGTATCCTCTTCGGAAATCTGGCGCAGATTCAATCCGTCGACAAATTCCATAATCAGAAAGTGCATTCCTTCGCGGATTCCGAAGTTGTGCACTGCAACAATGTTTGGATGGCTCAGCCGTCCCAAAGCACGCGCTTCGCGTTTGAATCGCTCTGCAAATTCCGGATCGTTGGCTCGGTACAGGAATACTTTCAGCGCCACCAATCGATCAAGATTGCGTTGCCGGGCTTTGTAAACGGCACCCATTCCGCCCTGCCCGACCAGTTCGATGATATCCAACTCCGGGAACTGTTGCGCCAGTTCTTCAACCGATGGCGCTGTCGCCAGACCAGACACGCCAGAAACGTTGGCAGTCGCCCGACTTCGAGGTTTGCGAGCAATTTCCAGGAGGCACGAAGGGCACAATCCGCCTGGAAGTTCATCGATAACAGGAGTATTGCATTTGGAGCAAGTTCGAGGCATTTCGTATCCAGCATGTTGGCAGAACGTTGTTTCTACCCGGTTAATACGGAAATTACTCGTCCAGTTACAGCGGTCAGGAATTTTCTTTGAGATTTAATCTGATAAGGCAAGCAAAGCCGCAAACTAACCGGCTAACGCTGCAAACAGATTATCCAGCTCATCGTCCACATTGTCCTGATCAACCAACGTCTGTGAAACGACATCAATCAACGCTTTGCGATACTTTTCTTTCAATCGATGCGCTGCCACTTTCACAGCAACGGGAGACATATCCAACCGAGCTCCAATTTCCTCACAAGCTTCACCCGTCAGAGCCTCACCAGCCAACGTCGCCTGCAACGCTGAGTACAGTTCCAGTTTTCCACGACTCTCGTGATCACGCTTCAATTCTTCCAGTGCCTTGCCCAGCACCTCCAAAGCCCAACGGCGATCATAAAGTTTCTCCGGCGTCCAATCTTCAACTGGTTCGCGCTGATATCGCTGTTCAGCCTGCTCCACATTGAGCGAAAATATGGCTCGATCGCCACCGCGTTTTTGAGCATTCTCTTTAGCAGTCTGCTTGCTCACGAATCGGCCGATGGCGCTCATCATGAACCAGCGGAACCGGCCTTTCTCAGGGCTGACCGTCGCCAAAAAGTCCTTGTCGATCAATTCGAGAAAGAACCCTTGAACGTAGTCCGAAGCCGCATCAACCGAATGTCCCTTTCGCCGCAGATAGGCAAACAGCGGATACCAATAAGCCCGATAGAGTTCTCCCAGCGATTCATGGCGAATAGCCGAATCCTGGTCTCGCGACGACGTCACGACATGCCAACAAGTTGTATTGAAGCCCGAGCCCTGAGATGGATTGGTCACTTGGTTAGCCTGTTGCACGAAGTTTTGATTGCTCGAGTATACCGAACAACCGGTATAACGTGAAAAGGAGCAGTTTGAGCCCCAAATTTGAGCAAATCTGTTGCCGTCCTGAGTGGTGTCGATTAGTTTGGAAGGTTGTATTTCTGCGAGAGAAATCCGGACAAACCGATTCCTTCTGTCGCGATTCCAAGTCGTATCCCGCCTGTTAGATGAACTCGATCTTCAATCGAATTTTAGTCATCACGGTGGTAGTGTGCGCGCTTTCCGTATTTGCGTCGAGCCATCTTGCGCGGATGCACGGTCAGGAGAAAATTCAACTTCCCGGTGGAGTTGGTGAAGAACTCCCTGGTCGAACTGAATCTTTGCCTCCGATCATTTACGGCAATCAAACTCCTTTCGGCATACTCCCGGAAAGTCAACCTGCAACTGCCAAACCAGGCACACTGCCTTTTGTAGAAGAATCGGAAGCTCAAACGGTGCGTCGGCAAAGTTTGAAAGTGCCACTCACTCAATCCGAAGAACTCCTGCCAGCCCGTGGTTCATCTTCTCGCGGAACATTGGAGACCATCGTTCCAGCCCCGGTTGGAAGTCCAGTACCTCAACTCTCGCAGCCGATCATTGCACCAGCGCCTTCACTCGCCAGGATCGTTGGTTCGGTCCCGGTTGACTCACTCAAAATCCCTCACGGCACTGGCTGCGCAACTTGCGGGCTCAAAACATGCGTGATCTGTTGCCAACCGAAGTGCATCACCAAAACGATTCTGATTCCGCATTACCACACGGTCTGGAGTTCCATTTTCGAAACTCGTTACCGGACGAAGATCAAAGAAGAATCCTACACAGTCGACCAGATCGTCGAACATCAGGTTCCCCGCGTCATCCAGGAAACAGTGATGGTTCCCGAGCCTCGCATTCGCACATTCCAGGATTCACGTGAGGAAGAGTATCAAGTTCCCGTAGAGGAACCTTACTCGGTGATCGTCCGCAAACCGCGTCAACGGATGGTGCCTGTCGAGCGAGAGGAAACGTATCGCTATCCGGAGGAGCAAGAGTACACCGTGATGGTGCCGCAGAAGAAAATTGTCACCGAGACCAAATTCGAAACAATTGTCGACCAGGAAATTCGGCAAAAGAAATACACGGTCGAAGTGGAACAGGAGCGGAAGCGTTTGTTGGTGGACTATGTGGAAAAAGAAGTTCCGATCAAAAAACGAATACCTTATACGGAAACCAAAAAAATTCGGCGGGAACGCATCGAGTACGACTACGTCAACGAAATCCAGGAAAAGACTGTCAAGGAATGGTATGTCGACTATCAGGAAGTAGTGAAAAACCTCGGCACTTTGACAGCCCGTACCAGAGAAAACACTCGAAACGCCCCTAACCAAGAAGTCTTTTATGTCGAGACGCCTTACACAGAACCCGAGATAAAAAAAGGGCAGCGCGAGACGACAAAACCGGTCAAGCAGGAATACACGGTCGCAGTGCCGTATTTGGTCAAGGCGACTGAAAACTACACGGTGGGTGAGCCCTACTATGAAGATGTTGTTGTTTCATGGCAGTCGCGGCGACAAACGAAACGGGATGTTACACGGAACTATTCCGTCAAGATTCCTTACATTGAAAACATCCCCCGACAATACAGGGTCAAAGTGCCTGTGCAGGTGATGAAAAAGGGCAAACGCACCATTCCCAAACAAATCCCTCGCACGAAGTATCAGGCTGTCAAACGGGACACAGGCAGATGGGTAACCACGGTTACCACGATCCCAACTTATGAAATCGAAGCAGATCGCTGTGGATGTTCGACTTGTTGTCCAAAAACACGAACGGTTCGGAAAACCGTCTGGCAACCAAATATCGTAACATCGCAAATTCCATACACAGTTTATGAAACTGTAAAACAGGAAGTGCCCTATGAGTATCCTGTTCTGGAACATCGCTTCCAAACGCGCACACGCATGGAACCAGTCACGCGTTTTCGAACTGAACCACGGACAGCAAAGTTGACTGTTTTCGGTTGGGAGCCCACAACTGCGACCAAGACCGTGACCGTGCGAAAAATCAAACAGATTCCAAAGACTCGCGATGTCATGATTCAAAAGTTCAGGACAGAAAAACGTACACGGATGGTCGACATCTCGGAATACGAACCAACGACTGACACCGTAAACCTGGAAGTCAAACAAACAGAACCACGAATCCGGACGAACCAACTTCCCGAAACTTTCACGGTATATGACGGTGACGAAGTTCGCAATCAGGAAGTCACCGTGATCCAGGGCACTCCCAAATTTCGGGAAAAGGTTGTTAAGCTGGTGGTTCGAGTGCCAAAAGAAAGAAAAGTGGAATACTTTGAAGAAGTTGAACTCACTGAATACAAAACGGTCACCGAAATGGTGAAAGTCCAGGATCCGGTTCCGCGCTATGAGACCTATATCGTAAAAGTTCCAGAGATCCGCACGAAGATCGAATACGTGGATGTTGAGAAACGGGTTCCACGGGTTGTCGAGAAAACGATCACGGAAATGGTTCCGCAAAAGCGCACTCGCACCATTTACAAAACTGACGTTCGCACCGTGACTGAGCTTAAGCCGGAAATTTACTTCGAGGACGTCAAGGAAACCTTCACACGTACGGTTTACAAAAAGAAAATCCGCAACGTGCCAGTGAACCGTGCCGAGATCTACTGGGTAAAAGTCCCCAAGGTTCTCAAGAAGACAATTTTTCAAACGGTAAAACGAAAAATCAAACGCCCTGCCCTTCGGCGCGTTCCGGTTCGTGAGCCGTATCAGGTTGAAGTTCGCATTCCGCGTCGCGTTTGCACGATGGTTCCGCATACGATCACCATTCCCGTCGAAGAATGCTGTGAGCATTGCACTTTGCATTTGCCAGGTGTTGCTGTCGCAAGAGATGCCTGGATGGAGTACGGCTGGGATCGGGCAACGAGTTTCATCGGTTGGATTCGCGAAGAATTGTAGAATCGTCTCTTGCGATGCGGCTATGATTATCAGATGGCCGCAGGCTGCCATTCGACGCCCAACCATTCGATACCCAATCTGGATTACCAGCGAGCTCATATTGCAATCTCGCAAAGACAATCCCTATCAAGCTCCGGCCTCCACAAATAGTGCAGTCAATGGTGATCCGTTGACAGACGCGGAAGTCGTTGCGCGAGCCAGTGAGATCATTGGAGAGGCTGCAATCAATGGAATTTGGTTGCAAACCAAGCCACTGCCCTGGTTCGCCCTCTACGTAGGCTATGGATCGGTTTTCGAACTCTTGCTGCTGGCTTTAGGCGCCGTGTTCAAATTTTTCACGCCTGGTTCGCGTTCTGAAACAGAGGAGTTGTTTGGTTACTCAGGAGCGGTCTTTTGCGTTCAGACAACCAATGAAATCAACTTCATCGGATCCGATTTTTCTGGTGGTACCAGGCAATTGACTAACGTGCTTTATTCTCAATCGTCATCTACATTGATTGCGAGTGATACCGATCAGAGAATGACAAGTATCAGTTTCAGATTTGAATCGGATCAGTGCGTGAAGCTGTACTTTGTAGGTGGCGGTCGTGAGCTGACCAACTTCAGCGCTTCCATCAGTGCCAACGAAGGGGCGCTGGCTAACGATGCCAATGAATGATGCGAAACACTGGACTTACATGGCTCAAAGTCGATAGTTTCTGTCAATGAAAGCGTTGACGGTGACCAAGTGCTAAACCCAAGGCGTTCAATGAAGGTGGGATAGGCTTCCAGCCTGTCAAATTTTATCGAGGTTGTTTTACGTTTCGCCGGGCTGCACTATGTTCACAGGCAGGAAGCCTTTGCCACCTTTCATGCTCGTTGAACGGCATTGGTGTTAAACCGAAGCATTTGTCGCCCTTGGTTGGCTTGCATTTTCGACGGGGCGTTTGCCGCCACCAAGCCAGCTTCCATGTTTTCCAAAATCCTGTTCTCGTTCACTGGAGAGCGTGAGGGCATTCAGTTTTCGTGGGCAAGCAAACATTTCGCCTGTCGCGAAACGGATAATCCTTATATTCGGCGTGTCGCATGTTCATGGCTGACCCTGTATACGTGGGGAATTTGCTCGCATAGCCTGAATTAAATCTAGATTTGAGTTCACGTCCTTCTCAAATCGAACCACAGGCCCATGATCAACTCACAAGCGATCCAGATCACTTCGAACGAAATTGCTCAACCTATTCTGGACCTGATCGTCCAAGCTGCCACGCAGCATAAACTTGAGGTGAAAATAAGTGACCCCGTCTCTTTTAATGCGCCCTTTTGCGGAGACGAGTATTTCACACAGGAAATTCAATTGCATTCCGACTTTGAAACTCGCACTCATGCGGATTTTGAAAATTGCCTTCTCGACATCGAGACGATTGTCGAACGAGAATTGTCCGAAGGATTTGTTGAAGCTCAACAGTAATCGGGCACTATCTCAGGTGCATCGATTCAACCCAACAGCATTGTCTGCACCCAGGCATTGTTTGGTAAACATGAGCGGCCAGGCGCCAGTTGCTCGTACGTTGCGTGATTTACCGCTGACTCTCCCGATTTCTCAGGTTGGTTTTCGCCGAAGATCGTTTCCCGCGATTCGGCCTGGCTTTTTTGAACAGCAGATCTCTTGATGAACGGAATTGCTTCTGCATATTTCTGTAGCGTCGTCGACTAAAACTCCTGATCGTGAACCAATAGTCAGAAATTTCCTCCATGGGTCCGCCCGCAAATGCGAGTTTGACCTTACTACAAATATCTTTGGCGGCATCATAAAGAACCAGAGCTGCGGTTCGCACTGCGTTAACTGGCGGCGAAATAAATTTGAAAAACCTGTTCATGGTGTCGCTTGCAAATGCGATTTTAACCATGCGGCCAATCTTCCTGACCGCATCAAAAAGAACCAAAGCTGCAGTTTTCGCCAGGATCATTGGCAACGAAATAAATTTAAAGAATTTGTTCATGGTGTCGCTTGCAACTGGGAAACGCCACCTCTCATTCTAGTTAGTCCTCCAAGGTGGTTCGTCAATAACCCCCAACGTGCAAGTGGCGTGCTTGTGTCACAATTTTGCGGCGTTTTACGACATCGCCGATTCTCGTTCAGGCCTACCGGCAACGAAAAAGTTCCCAACTTGAATCCAGTCGACTCCGTTGAGACAACCCGATATGATACGAAGCCTGGACTAACAATGAGTTGAACCGAATGGAGCGTCACTTTTCCTGCCAATGTCAGCGAGTTTTGCTCATCCGAGCCATTGCAACGCTGTAAACGTTCGGGCCAATAGACAATGCGGCCCTCCCCCATCCAACTGCCTGAAACACAATGCACGAAATTCAATCGAATCTTCTTTGGATTGGGCACGCGCTGGACGTTCGCGAACCACAAGGTTTGTTTGATATGGGAATCTCCGCGATTGTCGATGTTGCCTATGACGAACCCACAGCGAAGCTACCTCGCCAGTTGACGTACTGTCGTTTTCCGATCATTGACGGTGGTGGAAACGACATACAATTGCTGGCTCTGGCAGTTCAGACGACCAAAGCACTTATTGAAACTGGCACAAAAACCATCGTTGCCTGTTCCGCTGGCATGTCCAGATCGCCGACAATCGCTGCGTTCGCGTTAGCGCTGCATTTGGACGAGGACCCAAAAATCGTGGTCGCTGGAATTGCGGAATCGAAACCACTAGAATTGAATCCGGAACTTTGGTTTGACGTTTCGGAATCGTTAAACCGCTAAACTGTTTCGCACGACAAAACGGCGTTTATCGCTTTTTTCCAAGTCCAATTTGCTGCCCACATTCAACACGGGCATGATACGGCGAGGCTCAATGACTGACGACAACAATCCTTACAGGTCGCCTCCCAACTCAAATTCCGTGCCGCAAAAAAAAGGCAAATCGAAATCAGGCGATGTGCTTTATGGTCGATTGCTGACCCTGGCGACGTTTACCGAATCCGTTGACGCGCATTTGTTCAGGAACGAACTCAATTCCCATGGCATTAATGCAGCAGTCACCAACGAAAACTCAACTGCGCTTTTTGGAGCAACCATTGCAGGGCAGTCTGCCGCATTCACAATCGAAGTGATGATAATGGAAAAAGACGCCGAAGCCGGGCTTGAGATAAAAGAACGCTGGCTTGAGGCCAGGAAAGTCGAAAAGCCAGGCGACCAAACGGTATCGGAATGGTCATGCTCGTGTGGGGAAACTGTCGACGCGGGTTTTGAAATCTGCTGGAATTGCAGCTCACCTTTCCCTTCTGAAGGCCCTGAATAGCGTCGCGAAAGGATGTGCCTGATTTGAAATGACTAAAAACAAACCCAAACAAAAGCGACGCAAATTGACTTCAACGGCTTTATACCTGGCGATTGGGGTTTTGTGCGGCGGCCTGTTGGGCTTGGGGGCTGGATCATTCTTTCACAACGAATCGATCGTCATTTTGTGTTACACCGTCGGCGCAGTGGCTGGTGTTTTTCTCGGTAATGCGATGCGACCCCACAAAACAAGCGAAAATTCGCAGCGTCCAGCCTAATCGTTTGTCAGACCTGATTGGCCCCACCAGAAATGTCTGTCTGGCAATTGTGAGCGGCAAGGCACTCGCCGCCGCTATCTCGCGCAACGAACCGGCGGCTAGCCTACTTCTCGGCAAACTTCCATAGAAAGTTGTTGCTGCGAACGTACATTGCGTTTTCCGAAACGGCGAGAGATCCGAGGAAGACCTCGCCTTTGGCTTCTGCCGCATCAGAACCATCAGCAACAGGCGCCTTGAATTCGAACTTGTGGACAACTTCTGGATTTTCATCATCATCCAAATGCAAATTCACGAGACGAAAAACGCCATCACTACCGAAGCAGTACAGGTGGCCGTCAGCAATGACCGGAGTCGCCCAATAACTCCCGTCAATTCGCGATTGCTTTGTCAGTTTGCCGGATTCCCGATCCCAAACTTTGAGAATGCCTTTCGAATTGCAGGTGAAGATCGACTTATCGTAAACCTGATAACTTGGGCTGCCGGCCTTGATCTTTCCCTGGTTCCATTTCTGTTCAATCTTTCCATCACTGGCGACAGTAAACGTTGAAGTGCCATCGATCGGTGCAAAAATTGTATCGTCCACGATACAGGCACTTGAAACCGTGCTGACGTCTCCCTCCTGTTTGAAATTTACATTCCCGGTTTTGGGATCGAGCACTTCAATCTTGTCGGCAGACTGCATCAACACCAGGCCTTTTCCTTCCCGTGTTTTGAAGGGAAGTGGCGAAGCCCAAACCGCTTTTCTGGAACGATCCTGTGTCCAAATGGTTTCACCGGTCTGAGCATCGAGTCCCGCCGCAAAGGAGTCGCCTTGATTTTCGACTTGAACGACAACCACGCCATCGATAACAACAGGAGACGAGGACATACCAACATCGTTGCCGGCTTTGGGACGATCCGCAGCGAGCCCGCGATACCACAACAGGTTGCCTTGCATGTCGAGGCAAGCAATATCGTTTGAGGAAAAGAACGCGAAGATCCGCTCACCGTCGGTTGCTGGTGTGGGAGCGGCGTTTGCGGAGAGCGGATGACAGAAACATCTTCCAGTCGCCCAGAATTTTTGCTCCCATTTCTTTTTGCCTGAATTCTTGTCAACGCAAAGGACCATGATTTCGTCCTGCTTGTCAGCCACACCGCCAGAGCAAGTAACGATGACGTTGTCGCCCACGACGATTGGGCTGGAAGCCCCTTTCGCTGGCAAGGGAATTTTCCAGGCGACGTTGGTTGAGTCGTCGATAACTTTTGGCAACACAGCGTTGGCTGCGACACTGGACGCACCGGGACCAAGAAATCCGGTCCAGTCATCCGCAAGTGCCTGGAGGCCGAGGCAGGACAACAGAAGACAGGTCATTAACAATGTTACGCCGCGGGAAAGGAGTTTCATATTCAAGCTCTTGTTCGATTGAATGTTCTTCCTCATTGTAGAGGATTTTGATTTTCGGCGAAACAATCCGTCGACAGCACAGCAGAGTGCCGAAGATCATCTGGTTTTAGGCGTTCAAGCCGCCGGGCATGGCGGTTACTCCACGAAAAAACCCGTTGCTCGACTGATCGAACAACGGGCTGTCATAGCTGAACTTATCTTCACAAGTGATGATGAGTCCTGCGATGGGTGGCCGTTCGGCTACCCGCCGATAGCCATCAAGCGGTACCACCCACTCGGCTAATACAGAAACTACACACTTAGTCACCTCCTTTCTCGAAATCATCCCGCCCAAACCGATGCCGTAAGAATTGGTTTGTGACAGGTCGACAGTCCATCGCACTGCGTTGTGCGATCCAACATCCTCAGTATGATCAAGCTGCCACATCGTTGCAACGTGGCTTTGGAAAGTCGCGAAAACACGAGGCTCCGGACCAAAAACTACGTGCTAGTGCAGTGCTTGAATCAAAGGATTACGGGTAGGAGAAGCCAGGATCAGGAAAGGTTCACTAGCGTACAGATAACGGAAATCTGACGTTCAAAAGGAAGCCTACTCTCCGTCGTCCATCACTTCGGCTTCACGAGACTTGGCCATTTCATTGGCTTGCTCTTCGTACTTCTTGGTGAGGTCCTGAACGCTGCTCTTGACCGAATCGCGATCATCTTCGGTCATCAACTTGTCCTTCTGTTCCTGGTCGGCTGCCTTGTTGCCGTCCCGACGAACATTGCGAATCGAAATTTTGGCATCCTCTGTCAGATCTTTGATGCGACCGACCATCTTCTTGCGCACATCAGTCGACAGAGCGGGAATGTTAATGCGAACAACACGCCCATCGCTTTGCGGATTGAAACCCAGATCACTTCCGACGATTGCCTTTTCAATTTCCTTGATGATGCCTGTATCGTAAGGCCGAATCACGATCTGCGATGGCTCAGGAGCACCGACCTGGGCAATCTGCTTTAGCGGAGTTGGTGATCCGTAGACATCAACGCGAACAGAATCAACCAGGCCGGGATTCGCGCGGCCAGTCCGAATGCCGCTGAGGTTCTTCTTCAGAATCTCAATTGCTTTGCCCATTCGTTCTTCGGCATCCATCAAAATTTCATCGGCTGGCATATTAATATCCTCTATCGAAGTCGGTGGCGACATGTCTGTTAGTTAAGCAGACAGTGTAGCCGATTTTGCCATGATTTGGAAAAGGGGTATCCGCAAGCCATTTTCCAGTCGCTATCCGAACAGCGGAGTATTCTTTTTGGCGGCCCATAGCAAAGAGTTGGCCAGGTCAGGATGAGCGTTGGCCCAGACGTCGTCGAAGAAGCACCAGGACCATGTCGTATCTTCGCTTCCCGAATACGTCGACGTGGATATCTTGCCAAATGCGATTTGAATCATATGTTTCGAGACCTGCATGGTTGAAGGCAATCGCTCGTAAGACCAAACTCCTGATGGAGGGTATCGGTTCGCGAATTCCTGTTCGGCCTGGCTGTCGAAAAGCCGCAGGATCTCTTCAAAGTCAGCCGAGGGATTCTCCCGTGCCAGGCTTCGCAACCGAATCAGCTCCGGGCGCCATTTTTCAGGAGAAAACCAGGCTTCGATTTGTTCTGACTCTTCGATTACTTCTTCTTCAACGTCCCTCAGGAACGAAGCCAGTTGTGGAACCCGTGTGCGAGTGAATCGGTATGGCCCGAGCAAATCTGTGAGCCAGCAACAATCGTCGACGACGATCAAGACAGCGAAAGTTTCTCCCTTTCCGCTACCAGTTGGCGCAAGATCATTTGGCTTGCCGTCCCATTGGAATATCAACTCGTTGGTCTCCTGCGAAAAAGACTCAGGCAACTTCCAATCCTCCCGAATCAGAAACTCGACTCGATCCGGATGTGCGTTGGCGAAGGTGCTGTCAAAAATGATCACCGTATATTCGAGCTCATCCGCATCAGCGTACGATTGAAACGTGTGCTCCTTCATTTCGATGTTGCCTTCGCTGAAAGCGCGACCATTAAGCCACGAGATCAACGCTTCGTCCGATTCAGGAGCCTGCCCATGATCAATCATGTCTTGCCAAAGACCGCCCATGCCGCAAATGCCATTCAGCCCTGTCGGATCGAAGTGATCTTCGTAGAACGACTCCCAGTACGTTTTCGGATCGTCAACCTGCGGTGGCCAAATGCGACGGAACCAGTCAAGCAGATTTGCGTCTTCGTAGGCCAGAACCTTGCGGGCCAAAGGGAATTCGTGTGCCGTGCGGTAGACGAGATAAACCATCGCTGTTCCAGTTTTTGGTGTCAGAAATTATTCGCGACCAGCAAACTTACAGGTGGAAGAACCTGCCAAGGTCATTTGCAAGGAACCAGGCCGTTGTGCCCACCGCGAACGCGATGTGCAATCCAATCGCTGTCGCAAACCAGGGATAGCCGTGCTCCAGTTTGGGTGGTTTTCCGGACGTGATGGTCTTGCGCCAAATGGTCTCCAGTCCGAAGGTTGCGATCGCAGCGGTGACCAAATTCAAACCAAGGACCCCAAGCCACTGAAACAGAAAGAAGGGCCTCGTGATTTCCTCAACCGCCAGCGACAGAAAAAAGTTTGAGACAACAGAGAAGATCGTTCCTGTGACCAACGCGAGAACAAAAAACTGGAACCACGATGTGAACAGGTAGGGACGTTTTTCAACAATCCACAGCGGAACCGCAATCTTGAAAATTTCCTGGAGAAACGGGGCAACAATGCAGGCCACGAGCACATCGGTCACAAAGAAATGATTCCCGGCAAACCATGAAATCACTGCGGCAACGGCCGCGCAAGGGCAGGATAGCAATATCACGCCAAGCGTTGCGGTCCATGCCTGCCACTGGCTCCAGTTAGCACGACGCTGGTTAAGCCAATTGGCATACGTTAATGCCGATTCGGGAGTCGCAGCGGCGACTTGCGGATTGAGCGAGGGCTCATCCCAAACGCTGTGGTCAATATCTTCTTCAGAGTTCTGCGAAAAATTGATGGCTTTCGATTCAAAGCCAAGCGGTGCATCCACTGCCGGGTCGTGAGCAGGATTCTTTCCGTGGGCCGGCAACAGATGGGGCTCGTTTCTGATATCCGGATCGTTGGAAGGCATGCTTAACCGATTCAGGCGATTGGCTTTTCGTAAATTCGAAACGTCTTGAACTTTTCAACTTTCGCGGCCCGAGCAATGGCTCTCATTGAGCGAAGATTATCTTCTTCGACCCATGAGAACTCCCATTCATCGTATTCCAGCCGTTTATCAACAAGCCGTTTGATGAGGCTCGTCGATACGCCACGATTGCGATACTCTTTCTTGACCCCAAGAAGAAATACCCTGGTTCTCGGAGTTCGTTTCAACCAAAACAAAAGTTGCGGAATTCGGATCCAGTCCCAGGTCCCGATTGTCTTTCGCAACGCCCAGTTTACATCAGGAATGTTCACGATGTAGCCAACCAGTTGATCGTCCCAGTAGGCCACATGAATCATGTCAAATCGCACAACCTGACGCAAACTTTTGACCATGAACTGAAGTTCTGATTCGGTGAAGGGAACGTAGCCCCAATCGTCCTTGCGAACTTCGTTGGCCAGTTCATTGATCTCGAGGAACGTTTGCTCAAAGTTGGTTTTGTCGACGGTTCGCATCTTTAGCTGCGGGAACCGTTTCGAGATCTTCTCCCGTGAGGATGCGAGCTTGGCCCACTCTTCCTCAGATCGATAATGGTGTTCGTTCTTGGTGCTGTGAAACGCGTAGAATGATTTCGCGACTTTCAATCCACCGTCATGCATCAACTTGTCATATCGCTCCGGCGTATGAGACAGCATGACCGTCGGGGGCACGTGATTGCCTTCGACAACGACACCGAATTCTGATTTCATCGAAGGGTTGACCGGCCCACGCAGGCTATCGCATCCACGCTCTTTGAGCCACGCCGTCGCGGTCTGCATTAAAGAGTCATGAATCGCTTTCGAATTCGCCTCATCGACGACTTCGTAGAAACCAAAGAACCCAAGTTTGTCTTTGTAGAAATCGTTGTGCAAATCATCCTTGATCGCCACGATCCGTCCGACGGCCTGGTCTTTGGCGTCGTAGCAAATAAATACTTCGCGAGACGCCGTTTCGTAAAACGGATGAGCATCCGTATCGAGCAGTTGCCGCTCCATGATTTTGAGCGGAAAGACGACGGCTGGGTCGTTGCGATAGATCTTTCGTCGCAGAGCGTAGAAGTCCCGCCAATGTTTGCGGGTCGTTACGGCAATCGTTCGCATTGTCATCAACTTGCCGCGGCGGTAAGGAATCTGTTTCTCAGACTCAGAATATAGTACGTTTCCGCAGAAAAAACACGTCCCCGCCAAAACCAGCCGGGTTTTTCACAAACCCGCGTAACGGAATCTTCATCGGCACACCACCAACTCCGTGTTAACCCGGAATCCCAAGTCAGCTTGATGAAGTCGGATGCACTCAAGTTCGTAACTCGATATACTGAGCAGAGTCCAGTTCGAATCAGGTTTTTCCCGGATCCTCCAATGAAGTCATTGATTGTTTTCCTTCTTGCTACCTTTACATTGACTTCGGTTGCGGTCGGTCAATCGGCCCCAGATGACGCTGCCGTCGCCAATGCAGTGGCCACAGTCAAAAAAGTCGAGCTGCATGGAGTCGGTCACGCCGACGCAGTCAAAGCCATGAAAACGCTCAATGGGGTCTCGGCGAGCCAAATTTCGATGCTTTTCGAGGCGATGGACGGAAGTAACCCTGTCTCAGCCAACTGGATTCGTGCTGCAATTCAAAAGTCGATCTCCCGGATTGACCAGTTTCCATCTGATTCGATTCGGGCCTATTTTGATGACCAAACGAAAAATCCGAAAGGCCGTTGGCTGGCGTGGCAAATGCTTGCCGAAAATCAGGCTGACTTTCGCAACGCGACGATTGATGGCCTGGTTTCCGATGCCAGCATGCCGCTTCGCGAGATTGGTATCGCCAAACTGATTGAAGACGCCAAAGCGATGGGTGTCGATGTGGAAAAAATGGACGACGATACCAAGGCGAAGAAAAAAACGCTTCTGCAGCGAGCCCTGGAAAATGCGCGTGATGTTGATCAGATTCGATCCATTGCCAAATCACTCTCCCCGCTCGGCCAGGAAACCAACCTCAGAGCTCATCTTGGATTCGTGGAAGCGTGGCATCTGGTCGCTGGCTTCGACAACAAGGATGAGTCCGGTTTTGACGTGGCTTACGATCCAGAGGCAAGTCTTGCGTCGCCTGATCTTTCGAGTACTTTCACGATCGGTGAAAAGAATGTTCAATGGAAGGGCACTGAGTCAACGCATGTCACCGGGGTTGTCGATCTCAATGAAGTCCTTGGCAAGGCGAAGGGTGTGGTTGCCTATGCGGCTTCTGACTTTGAAAGTTCAGCAGACTACGAAGCGGAAGTTCGCATCGGAACTCCCAACGCACACAAGATTTGGATTAATGGCGATTTGGTCATGTCCAATGAAATCTACCACAACAGTAATTCGATTGACAAATTCAGTGCCCCAGTGAAGCTGAAGAAAGGTGTCAATCAGGTGGTGGTGAAGCTGTGTCAGAATGAGCAGACTCAAAGTTGGGCTCAGGACTGGAGTTTTCAACTTCGGTTTTGCGATACGACCGGTAAGGCAGTTCGGTAGCGATGCTGCAAGCCTGTGCCACCTGGTCTCAAGCAACTTGACTCACGTTGTCAAAAATCTCGACCTGATCCGGCTCTGGTGGCAACCATGGCTTTTCGCAATGCGTGCAAGTTTCCATATCAACTCGTGTTGCTTTCTGACAGCTCGGACAGGATTCCTTGACCAGGCGGCGATGACAGGCGACGACGGCAAGCCAGATTCCCCATCCGCCGAGCGCTCCAATGACAGTCCAGATCAATTTTTGACGTCCAGTCAGATCGTAGAAGTTGCAAATCAGAAACGTCCCCAAGGCGACACACAATGCCTGGGCAATGCCAAAGATCAGGATTGTCAAATCAGCTCCGCCAATTGTGTTGTAAATGAAGTTGGAAGCAACAAAATTTACCACGACCAGAATTGGCGAAATGACCAAAGCAAATCCGTTTTGGCTGGGTTGCAAAACGGGTGGAACAATCACTGGCCCAACTGCGCCTACGTTTCCGTCGTCTTCAAGCATCCCATAAAAATGTTCTGTCGTTTTGTAGTTGTATCTTACGTATCCATGTCGCCCGTCGTCGGCGCGAAATACACTGATTGAATCGTATTCATCCAGTGAATCAATCTTGAATGTTTTAGAGTCGTCGACCTTGACCAGTGGCAATGAAAACCACGCACTTTCATCGAGCATTTCCTCGTCCAAAGACTTTTCAGAGTCGATTGCAGAAATGGTATGACGCGTCAGCGCGTCGCCGTGGACCGTCCATAGAGTTGCTGGAATTTCATCACGAGCCAACAACATGCAAAGCCGTTCTGATTGGTGTGAAGTCAAGGGAGTTACCTCAAAGGTGTCGGTGTCCAGCTGGCTGACACCTGTCGAATCGACTATGAAAGGATTGACGTTAACCTGACTTAAGCTGTTTGAGACTGATCGAACATAAGTGGCGATTTTCAGGTTCTGGAACCTTCCCTTTGGCAACTGTCCGTCGCGAAAGACGGCTTGTGGCGTGGTGACTGCTGCCAGGCGATTTCGACCATATGCCAGCAAGCGTCCCTGATGGGCAATCAGATCCATGTTTCCCTGATCGGTTGCGCTACTTGCAAACTGCCCCACCTGAGTGAACTGGTGGAACCAGGAATATTCATTGGGTTCGAGGACTATAACATGTGAATATTCTGGTGGTTTCCTTGCATCGTCGACCGGAACAAAGTCCGCCGTCGACTGTGCTGGCCGGACCGAAATTTCAGCTTTTTTCCAATTCCAATTCAGGACCTTTGTCTGGACTTGTTGAAATTCACCATCGGAATTCATTTGTAGTTCCCGGGTGGTGTAACTGGTGTTGGGATTTCGAATTGTCTGTAATGTTTCGCTGAACAATACAGCTGCGATTGTCACAACGACAATTGACGAGAATGTAAGGCCGACAATTGACGCCCAGGAGGCGGCGCGTTGTTCACTGCGTGGTGGCAGCATTTGTCGTTTACAGAAAGCATGGCGTGCTGCTGTAAATACGACGATCAGGGCAGCCAGATTGCTTACCCATACCAAAATGCCAAGCAGAAACGTTCTGCCAAAAATGTAGCCGTTGTGAAAGGCATCGAAAATTTGAACAACGGCAACAATGACCAATGCAATGCCAGCCAAAGGCAAAGTGCGGGTGCCAATCCACTTTGCATCCCGATTGCCAATCCAGATCGCGACAGGATGCAGCAGGAAAACGGTTAGCGTTAGTATTGCAGCAGGAATTACCTGCAAGGGCGACACGGGAAGGTGGTCCAGTCCTTGCCAGGCGAGATAGAATGCCGCCAGCAAAATTGCAGGAATAATCGATAGTATGTAAGCCGTGAACCCTGAAAAAACTTTGGCCCAGAAGATGGTTGATGCGTGGACTGGTCGGTGAACCAAATACCCGCGGGCTTCGTTTCGAATATCAAACAGGGATTGCAATAGACCTAACGAGAACGCAATCAACGCCGCTGCCCAACCAAGCGACTGCAAGAAGACAGCCTCGAAACCAATGGCTTCATTAACCCCTGTGGGCAAGGCTTGCCAAACCATGACCACTGCGATCAATATCCCGGCCGGCACCCAGCGCAGACAGTCACGTAGTTCTTTCCTGAAGATGGAATTCATTGGTTTGCTCCCTGATTGGTCGTGTCCGACTCGGCCGAGCTGGAGAAGAAAGAACGATCACCACGACGACGAGTCAAAAACGCCAACACGGCATCGTTCAGAGTGGTCTCTACCTGTTCCGGTTGTCCGAATGATTTTTCGATAGCGGCATGAGCGACTCCATTGGCGTCCGCGATCGCCATTTGTATACGGTTGCCAACGCGATAGGCGTCAATCAATCCCGGGATGTCGTTGACGACGGCTGGGTCTTCACCGCCACTGGTTTGAACTGAATACAACGAGACGCGTGAAACGAAGTCGTCCATGGCGGTGTCGACTTTCAATCGGCCGTCTACCATGACAGCGACCCGATCAGCTATTCGTTCAACATCGTCGAGTAAATGTGTACTTAACAGAACGGTTCGTTTTCCGTCACTGGCGAATTCAATTAACGTTTCGTTGAGTGCCCGGCGGCTGACCGGGTCAAGCCCGAGTGCGGGGTCATCGAGTACCAGGAGTTCAGGGTCGGGTGCCAACACCAACGCCAACGCGACTCCTGCTCGTTGGCCTCGCGAAAGTGTGGAAACTTTGGCTGCTGGATCAATTGAAAAGTGCCGCACGATATCATCAAAAAGCTGGTTGTTCCAGGAGTCGTAGCCGGCCCGTTGAAACGCCTGGCACTCACTGACACGCATCGAGGGATACAGATAGTGCCCTTCAACCAAATATCCAATACGTTTGCGTATGCCTGGCGACATGGTCGTGGCATTCCCTCCAAGAACGGTTGCGGTGCCGCGGGTTGGGCTGAGCAATCCCATCAGGATCCGTATCGTCGTCGTTTTCCCGGCTCCATTTAGACCAAGTAACGCTGTCACTTTGCCTGTTTGGATGTTTAGACTCAGGTCGTCAATGACTGACTTTTTGCCGAAGTAGCGGCACAGTCGTTTAAGTTCAATCGCGTTTTGGCTCATGAGAAATCTCCCTGGTAATGCCTCAAGATATGTTCAGCTTTTGAAAGTGTTTTTTAATCTCGCTCAAAAGCTGTTGCTGATCGAAACCTAACGTGACGGCTTCGGCGACGAACGGACCAATCACTTCGTCCAATCTGCGCTGGCGTTCGCGCTTGGTGAAAATCTCACGCCGCTTGGCAACAAAATAGCCACGCCCCTGTTGGCTCTCGATTACCCCATCACTGACAAGTACCGTGTAGGCTTTGGCGATCGTGTTGGCATTGACCAGCAATTCAGCAGCCAGGCCTCTGACGCTGGGCAATGGCTCGCCGACAGCGATTTTTCCAACGGCAATCGATGAACGCATTTGGTCGATGATTTGCCGGTAGATCGGTATCTTTCCGCCAGTTGTGATCTCGATGTGCAGCACTCTCTGACCTCCACTGTAATACTGTATGTAGTACAGTAAGGGAGGGCGGAGCCGAAGTCAAGGATTTTTCTCGGAGATTCTTTCGAGGAAAACACGCACGAATAAGCGACAAAATTTGGAAAACGCTGTTCGTCAGTCGCGTGGCGTTTGTAATAACGGCTTTACACTTCAGTTGGAATTAACCGAATCGATCCGCCTGAAGGGCAATGTCCAATCGGGCAAAATACAAGCCCGACGCGCAAGCGAGTGAGTAGACCGCGGCATTCAATCGCTTGCGCTTCAGGCTTGTATTACTCTTCCTGCGAGGGCAGGTACATGAACACAGATTTTGGCAGTGGCGTAAAGCGGCCTACCTGAATTCCGCCAGCCTGCATTGCTTCGCCGGCCCAGCAATTGCATGTTCGAAACGCATGATAGTTTCCTTCCGCTTCGTAGAAAGCATCGTAACTTCCGTAGCGAGCATCTTCGATTCGCTGAACCATACCCTTTGCGTCTCGCTTGAATGACTTGCTGATAAACTTCACCATGGATTCGTACTGCTCAAAGCTGATCTTTACGCTTCGAAAGTTTTCGTTTCCGAACTCCGGGTGAATCGTCATCTCAACATGCATGACGGTTTCAGATGGAAACAATAACGCCTTTGCTGCCGTACCAAGTTCCAAATCAGACCACGTCGGAGTATGAAGATAAAAGTTCCGATCACCCCAACCGATCGCGACATGCGTGGCTTCATAAGGATCCTCAAAGAAGTCCTCACGCGGAAACTCCATCATCCAGTCGTGAAGTTCCACTCGAAGCGGCAGAATGATGTCCGAATGAAACTGACCGGAGAAGACGAAAATCTCGACTCCACTTTTCGCCGGTTCAAATTTGTTGTTGACTGGAATCAAACCAATCAGAGCAAGCAGAAGATAGCCCACAAACAGGGTGCCCAGCGTGTAAACCAGTCGTTTCGACCAACGCATTGCGAAACGCCAGAGTCGCTTGATAAACCCAACCCGTTCGATTTCGTCATTCATCGATTTGTCATTGATTGAAGAAGAAGCGAATCAACAGCACACCAGTCTAACGCGGTTTACCCTGCGAGGTGGCG
This sequence comes from uncultured Pirellulaceae bacterium, assembly GCA_964446085.1. Taxonomy (GTDB): domain Bacteria; phylum Planctomycetota; class Planctomycetia; order Pirellulales; family Pirellulaceae; genus Mariniblastus. Next base: position 15,568 of record CAYUNP010000005.1, on the reverse strand, counting down.
GAGTTCTTCGTCCGCTGAAGCTCAATTTTATTGCGGCTTAAAATTGGCTGTACCCCTTGAACAAAGTCATTGATATCCTTGAACTGGCGGTACACACTGGCGAAGCGAATGTACGCCACATCATCAAGCTCGATCAACTGCTCCATGATCATCGAGCCAATCTGCTGACTCTCTACCTCAGCGTTGCCACATTGTTGCACGCTCTCAATGACCTCTGAAATGACACGTGCAACCTCGTCCGTTGGGATCGGACGTTTCCAGCATGCTCTCTCGATGCCACTTCGAATCTTTTCCGGCTGGAAAACTTCCCGCGAATCATCTTTTTTGACAACGCGAATATCCAGTTCAGCAACACGTTCATAAGTCGTGAATCGTTTGTCACAGGAAAGACAGTGACGACGGCGCCGAATCGCAAAGCCCGCTTCTCCGCTGCGAGAGTCGATGACTTTGTCGTTGTCAGTTTGGCAGTAGGGGCACTTCATTGATTTGCCGATTAAAATCTGTTCAGGATGCGTCGAGTGTAACAGATTCTGTTGAATTGTGAAGAAATTTTAGTCCGTTAGCATTTCACTAACCGATCAACTTTTCCAATTCTGCCGTATCGATGATCGGTATGCCGAGTTTGTTCGCCTTTTCGCTTTTGGATCCCGAGCCCGATCCCGCGACGAGGTAGTTTGTTTTTTTGGAAACACTGCTTGAGCATTTCCCTCCCATCTCTTCGACCAGTCCTTCCCAGTGTTTTTTACCTTCAGGGAACCCGCCACTAAAACAAAAGTTGACCCCATCCAGGGAACCACCTGACTTGGGAACAATTGGTTCGACGTAGTTCAACAAGTCATCGATCTGTTTTGAATTTTCGCTGAGCCAGGTTTGAATTGCTTCCGCAGTGATCGTGCCGATGTCTTCAACTTCTTCGAGCGCTTCCACTGAAGCCGCACGAATTTTTTCAAACGATCCGAAGTGACTTGCCAGTGCCTTGCCAGCAGATTTTCCGGCGGATCCAATGCCGAAGGAAGCAAACAGTTGCCACATCGGAATCTCTTTTTTGGATTGGGTCGCTGTTTCAATTGCTCCCTCCAGATCCGAGACTTTGTCCGGATCAGGAATCATTTGAACTGCAGCGACGGCCAACATTGATTGCCGATTTGTCAGCCCTGTCGCCATCGCGGATTCAACATCGAGACGATAGAAATCTGCCAAACTGGAAACTGCTTCTCCTTCCACCAATTGTCGCACACGACTCTCGCCCAATCCCAGCACGCCAAAAGTAGAGAGGTAGTGGCAAAAGGTGCTGACGACCTGAGCACCACAATTGTCGCCGGTGCAAACCAGTTCCAGCATGTCTGCGGTACCACCTTTTTCCAGTTTGGTTTTGGCACCGCAGGAAGGGCACTTTTTTGGAAAGTCGGGTTTGGCCTGACCGCCAACAACGCCTGTCACTTTAGGAATAATTTTGCCTGCCTTGCGGACCGAGATAACGCTGCCAACGGAAATCTGATTTCGCTCCATGAAGCCAGCGTTGTGAAGCGTTGCCCGGGAAACGTTCGTTCCGGCAAGACGCACGGCATCAAAGATTGCCACGGCAACGATCTTTCCTGTGCGCCCGGTCTGCCATTCGATTTCCCGAATCGTTGGTGTCGCTTCTTCTTCGCGAAACTTCCAGGCGACTTTGCCTTTCGGATTTCCAGTCAGCGGATCCCCGCGGCGCCCGAGTTGTTCGTGGTCTTCGAGATTGTTGACGCCGATGATGACGCCATCGACTTCAAAATCAAGTTTCGAAATGCCGTCTTCGTACTTTTTCAGATCTTCAAATTTGAACGGTTTGGTTTCGACATAGGGCACGCCCAATTTATCATTACAGAAACTGGCGCGGTCGATTTCCGTTTTGTATGGTGGATTGGCAAGCCCTTCGATCGTGTAGGCGATGAAGCTCAGCCGCATCAGTTTCGTTTTCTCAGGAGACTTGAATTGACGGATACCGCCAGCAGTATGATTGCGAGGATTGGCGCGCAGTTTCTCGCCAGCTTCCTCAAGCGTTTTCTGCACGACTTCAAAATCGGAGAGTTTGCAAATTAGCTCGCCACGAATCGAACAGGTGACTTTCTTTTTGAGTTTTGCCGGGACACCGGAAACGTATTGAACCTGTTCCGTAACGGCTTCTCCGTTGATGCCGTCTCGAGGCCGTAGTCCGGCGCGGTCGAGCTTTCCATCGACATAATAAAGTGCGACGGCAACACCATCGAGCTTCCAGGCCTCGTAAAAAGTGTCGGCCGGGTACGTGACGGGATTCTCTTTGTAAGTTTTGCCCTTTGCTTTCAGGATTTTTCCCGTGGGTTCGCTGTCGATTTTTTCCAGCGAATCATGAATCCATTTGAAGAGCTGTTCTTCCTGAACTTCAATATCTTCGTGGCTGGCCTTGTCGATCGACGTCAGTGGTGGATCGTGGACAATCTTTCTGGCCGTACTGACCAGCTCCGATGCGGTCGCCGAAGCAAACAGTTTGGAATCGGGTCGTAGCGCAGCGAGCTCTCGGCGAAAGGCGTCGTATTCGCCATCGCTAACGATGATTTTCGTGTCTGGATGCAGGCAATCGTCGCCTCTCTCGTAAGCCGTATCCAAATGAGCAATCACTTTTTCAAGTTCATTTGCCCGTTTTTTTTCAGTTGCAGTGAGTTTCGCCAATGTTCGACTCCGGCTGAATTGAATTTTTTACAAAGCGTATTGTAGCGAATATCAATCTTTACGAATGTCGCCTGGTTTTGGTACAGGACCAGCCCCACTTATATCGCAAGAGGACCTTTCTGATGAAATCCAACCTTTATTGTCAACTTGTATTCGTTGCCACCGCCACAATTTTTTTTACTGGCTGTACCACAACACGAACTACCGATACGGCTCGAACGGGAATGGAGCAACTGTTGATCTCCAACGCCATCGATCAAACGCTGGACAAAGTCGCTTTGCCTGAAGTTGCAGGACGCAAAGTTTTTGTTGATGACAAATATCTTGAAGCTGTCGACAAGGGCTACATCCTTGGTTCGCTTCGCCAAAAACTGATGGCAAATGGCGCTCAAGTAGTTGACGCCAAGGAAGGCTCAGACATGACGCTGGAGATTTTCTCCGGCGGTGTTGGAACGGACAATGTTGAAACGTTCGCTGGAGTTCCCGGACTCACTGTTCCTGGTTTGCCAGTCGAGATTCCGGAAGTTCGCGTCTACGAAAAGAAAAGCCAGTACGGTACAGCCAAGTTGGGCATGGTTGCCTACGCCACGACAACTGGCGATTTGCTTTACAACAATGGCCGGACGCTTGCCCGTGCCGACGACAGCAAATGGAGCATCATGGGAATCGGCCCGTTCCAGGAAGGCTCTGTTCGCGAAGAAGTCAATCGCAATACTGGCGCCGTTGACTTTTCACGAGTGGCCAACGCTGCCAACTCAGTCCGCTCGGCCGGCAACGTCAAATTTCGCTAGGCTTCCGACAGCGACTGCAACTCGAACTGAAACGGATGTCCGAGTCGTGTTTGGTTGAGCCGTTGTACTGAAATGGATGGCAGGTAGGCAATCCTCGGATAGCCGCCTGTCGTTTGGCCGTCCTGCAATACGACGATGCACTGCCCTTCCGGCGTCAGCTGAATCATTCCGGGCAGTAATGGAACGCTGTCTGAAAGTAGCCGGTTGGTCGCCTTCTTCAACAGGGGCCCATTCAGGCGAGCCCCCATTCGATTACTTTGTGAACTGACAGAGAAGGAACCTGAAAACAACAGTTCCTTTGACTGGTTGTCGAGCCAGTCGAATTCCGGACCACAGACCAGTTGTAAATGTTCACTGGCACTCACTGACGACGAAAGATTGATCTGCAACGGATAGGCCGGCGTCTCTGGTTTGATCCACTGCAATTCATCCCTGGCAGCAAACGGTTTTCCCAGATTGCCGCCAAAGTGTGCCGGTGTGTAGCAGGCAGCGGAGTCAAAAGTCTGCTCCGTATCGATCTCTCCATGAATCGCAATGTAACCACGACATCCTTCGGTGGCAGCTGATCCGTGAAGGGTACTTCCTTTTGAAATGTCGATCGTTCGATTCCGTTTGACCCTGCTTCCATCAATACTCCAACCCATGTCAGCGCCGGTCAGGCAAATCGTGGCATCGGATTCAAAACGAATAGATGGCGGAACAAAATGGCATTCGATAACAGGAGCGCGTGGCAAGTTTCGCAGTAGCGCATTGGCGACTTCAGCTGAGCGAACATCCATCGCTCCCGCTGGCGGTATCGCGTAGAACGCCAGGCCTGGCCGACCGGCATCCTGAATCAGTGTCAACATTCCCGGCGTCTCGAAAAAGAGTGAACCGCGACCGTCATCAAAAACCGGGAACCTTTTTCTACACGGACTTTCGCGTTTCGGTTTCCACATCTGACGAAAGGTTTTTTCATCGATTCGTTTCAGCTTGATTCGATCCCCTTGAGCAACCGTGAGCGGCGGAAGCTGTTGCGTATTCAAAAGGCTCTCCGCGATCCTTCCGATACAATGCCAGCCTGCTGCACTGGGCAAGGCGTAGACTCCAGCGTACTTTCCTCCGATGGCGAATGACCCAACCGAGTTTCGCGTCGAAGGTCTTTCTTTACGCGGCACGTGAAGCGAATCCGGAAGGCCTTTCAGGTAGGCAAAGCCAGGCAAAAAGCCAATCATCGCCACCGTCAGTTCGCAATCAAGTAACTGGTCAATATAGGTTTCCTCTGCCAATCCCGAATGTTGCGTTACGTGCTTCCAGTCATCGGCTTCTTCAGGAAACCAGATCGACAGTGTGTGTTGCTTCGATGCAGAATCGTTCATTCTGCCAACGTTCAGTTGCTCAATCTCTCGCAGCATTCCGGATTCGAAGCTTTCGTTGATCGCAAGGCAAATCTCTACTTCCGTGGCGATGACTTCATCAATAAAGTCAAACTGCCTGTCAAAGATCGCGTTTCCGATTCCTGCCAGTTGACCATTTGACTCCGCAGAATCACGCAGCAGGATGAAGCTGCCGAAGTTTTTGGCTTGCAAAGACGATCCGTCACTCAGAGTCAGTTCTGTGATTTCGGGTCGAGATGAGTTCATGGGCGAGGCGGGCGAAGTTAACTGCGTTGGGGGTGTCGCTGTGAAGGCAGATCGTTTGAACCGTAAGTTGATGCGATTGTTGACTGACGTCAATGACTTTGCCATCAATCAAATGCCGAATTTGTATCAGAAAGTCGGTTTCTTCAATGAGCAGCGCGTCGTCGTGTTTCCGTGATCGCAGAGAAACACCGTCTTCATACCTTCGGTCGCCAAACGCTTCATGCACGAAGCGAATGTTTCGCTGCGAGCAAGCGTTCGCCATTGACGAGTTGGCCAGGCCATAAACTAACAAACTCGAATCGATGCTCGTAACCAGGTCCAGAAACATGGCTGCAAGTTGATCGTCTTTTAGAACATCATGGTACAGGGCGCCATGTGGTTTCACGTGTTGAAGTTGGCCGCCAAGAGATTCCGTTGCCTGTTTTACGAACAGGATTTGTTCCAACAGGCTATTGCGCAGTTCATCGATCGGCAGGTTCATCGATTGCCTGCCAAAATTTGTTCGATCCGGCCAGGAAGGATGAGCACCAATCGCTACGCCAAGTCGAATCGCTTCGCTGATGGTGCCTTTGATCAGTGCTTCACTGCCGGCATGTGCCCCACAGCAAACATTGCAGGAGGTGACAAACGAAAGCATCGCATCGTCGATGACTCGGCTGACTTCCCCTGCATCACAGTTGAGATCGATCGAACTGGGCATGGAGAGAATATTCGAGGAAATTGAGTGACACGGATCGGTCAATCAATATAGGCGTTTGACATTCAATTCAAAGGAGGCCGTTTCGAATCATCGTTCAGGAAACAGAATATGCCAACAACACTGGCCAAAGCAATGCGTTTACAGGAACCTTACCGTCTTCGATGTCTGGATCTTTTACGCCGCCTGCGCGTACCGACGGCATCCCGACGGACTTGCATCTTCCGCAGCCAGTAACTAATGCTGAGAAAGTCGTACCGTATCCACCGAGTCGACGAGCAGCAATGGCATCGGTACCTTCCAAACAGAACGTAGAGTCCACAAGAACAAAGGACCAGTAGAACCTTGGATAGCCGACTCGGTGCAGCAAGGAACTGCTTCTCCATTCGGTTGCATGAAAAACAGAATATCGTCGGACCACGATATCTCTTTGCTTGCGTATTTACATTGGGCGGAATGGAAATAAAGAGCCTCCGTTTCCCCTCGCGCGTTGACGTGTCTCGCATTCAACTAATCATGTCATTGAATCGGTAATTCAACCAGTATTTTACCGACCACAACACAATTCAACATGCCATTATGTCCAGAAAAAGAGCAACTTGCCAACAGCCGTCAGGTTTAGGCATTTGCAAACAAAAAAAGCGACCCACTTATAAAGTGGATCGCATTTTACTCTTCTGTACATCAACCGGTTATCGTCGTCGTCGAACGGTCATTCCAACCATCGCTACCAGAGCAAACAACGAAGCAGCTGCAGGCTCGGGCACGGCAGTGATTGTGATGGAACCATTAACTGGTGTGCCAGTTACATTGGCAAAAGTCTCGTCCAGAATAACAAACGACGGAACTCCACCAGCAAATCCATTCCCCGTAATAACGTCGAGATCGAAAACCTGTCCAACGGACACTGTGTCGTCAACGGCAAACTCCAGGTTATAGAGTAGCGTTGGATTCAACGCGTCGCCGCTGATGGTCGTTGCCGTAGCAAACGAACCAACGCTGACCAGTAAATCTTCCTGTGAGCTGCCGCCCAGGTTTGAAAAAGAATCAAAATCCTGAATTTCAACAACATCAGTTAGCGTAAGCCCATCTGGAGTCCCAGCACCGTCACCGCCAATATCGATTGGAGTATCGTACGAGAAAAGCTGCGCTCCAGAGGTCGAATGTGCGAACACTCCGACAACAACCGTTGAGTCAGCAGTCGTTTCGACGTTGTCAATCGAAATGATAATTTCTGCTTGCGTGGTGCCAGAAAATCCCAGCAACAGTGCACAAAACAATACCCCAAACACACCTCTATTAATCATAGCTATCCCCGATTGAATTAAATAAATCTCTTGTAGTAAATCTTTAGTTGTCTCTCTTGCGGTCTATTTCAAAAGAGTAGTCTCAATTTTGTTAAACGATTCTTTCTTCGAGTCCTCCTTGTCTTCAGAGAACAGTTCCTCAAACGCCACATCTGTTTGACGCTTGCTCTCCGAAGAATCCAAAACGGATCCCGCCAGAGCACTCTTTGGCGATTCGATGGTTGAAGGTTCTGACTTCGTCGGCTCGTCCGTAGATTTAATGCCTTCAGTAGTGAACTGAGGTGGCAAGACAGAATTGAAAGCGGTTGGCGGTGCTGGTGGAGTAATAAAGTCGCCCAGTTTGCCGATCGTTTGTGCAGCGTCTGCAAACAGGATTCGTCCACTGCCATCGACATCCGCCCGGAAGTCGTAGTTGGCATCACCAATCGCTGCTCCAATCCGAGGAATGATCGATGTGACATCGCCACCAAAGAGCACACGTTGACTGGAATTGACATCACCAGGCAAGGCGATGAACTGCTGATCGAAATCAGTTCCAGCACCTCCGGACAAACTGGTCAAGCCTGAACCGTCGACGCTGAAGTCAAGGACTGCTGGCTCCAGAAAGTTGCTCAACGTAAGTCGAACGGTCAGGTTGTCCGCATCGGGTGTTACCGAAACGATCGTTGGTACAAGGCCATCGGCTTCACCTGGATCAAACTTGGTGCCGGAATCCACCAGGCCCACAAGCGAGAAGTCGCTGATGTCCAGTGAAGCAGGATCTACCGGAGTATCAAATCTGACCACAATCTCGTTGATGTTCACAAAAGGAACCGTCTCGTTCGCATTTGCAGCATTCAACTCATAGCCAAACGTTGAACCATCGGCATCACCATCGACTTCATCACGGAATTGAGCGTCAAAGAAGGTGCTATTGACGAACACGCCGCTAACCTCTGGAGCAGGGAAATCGTTGTCGATGATGTTGTTCGTGTGTGACGCCAGGTCGATACTGATTTCTTCACCATTGAGCAGTCCGCTGGCAACCGCATCATTCGCACCTGTGGCGAAGATGACTCCAGTGATCACAATCTCGACTGTTTCAATACCTTCTATCTCGAAGTCTTCCAAAACATCAAAGGTTAGAATATTCGATGATTGTCCTTCCAGAATCGTTACCGTGCCCTCATTGAACGAGAAGTCAACCGCGTTGGTGGCTGATGTACCCTCGGGAACAATGGCGTACTGAATTTCAATGCCAGCACCGCTTGGGGTACTTCCAAATGGAAGCGCCTCTTCGACACCGAATGAATTGAACAGGGTAAAGGTGAATGATCCGTCGATATCATCTTCTTGACCCTCGCTGTAGGCAGTGATTTCAACCGTAAATCCATCACCATCATCGTTGATAACGACCGTGTCAGAATCGCTGGCCGTGTCGATCTCAATATCCGCATTTCCAAATACTGGACCAGCAATAAACAGATCCAAATCCTCTGGGTCTTCCGTTAACGAATCATTGACCGCTGTCAAAGTCACACTGTAGGTCGACGTATTGGCTGGAATCGTCAACTGAGCTGGCAACGAGTTGATCACTGTGCCATTTGGCAATGTGATCGTGAAGTCAGCATTCTCGGCATCGCTGGAACTGCCATCGAAGTCGAGAGTAAACGTAGTTGGCGTATCGCTTTGCTGAGTCAGATCGAACGTCAGCGTTGCAGTACCACCACCTTCAGTTGCCGACGGTGTCGCTGTGAATGATAACAGCGAAGTATCATTGTCCTGAATTTCGGCGACCGCAGGAGTATCGTCAAAGTCAACATCCGAATCGGAACTCACACCGGTGATCGTGACAACGACATCCTCATTGTTTTCCAACAACGAGTCTTCGAGAGCGGAGAACGGCAGAGTCACCGAAGTCACAGGCGATCCACCCAAAGTGTCATTGGCCGGGATCGTAATGGTTCCCGTGAAGACGGTAGCAAAGTCTTCAATGTCATTACCAGGATCGCCTGCCGCTCCATCAACAGTAACGGAGTAGGAGATCACAACCGCTTCCTGGACTGGATTATTCACACTGAATGTGAATGAACCATCGCCGAACGGTTCGCCGCCGCCTTCAGTTAAATTCGGGTCGTTGGAAGTGACCGTGACGGTCGCTCCATCGTCATCGTGAATGAACAGCGATGTGTCATCAAACGTGATTCCTGGACGCGAGGTGTTGGACGTGGAGAGGTCTGTCTGGAACTCTTCATAGCCGAGCGATTCGTCAGCAAAACTGTCTCCGCCTTCGACCAGGTTGTCCTGGACGATCAGAACCTCAACACCAATCGGTGTCGTCGACAATGCACCGAACTCAATTGAATCCGTTCCATTGTCAAAGTCAGTGCCAAACGGCAGCGACTGAGATCCAAATGGAGCAAAGATCAGCTCAAAGTCCGCACCAAATGCGGCTGGGACACCAAAGGTTCCGCCGAGATCCAGGTAGTTCACATCGACTGGAATAGCGATGTCCACTGGGATGGATGGAACGACCGAGAACGTAAGTGAGCTGAATGGGCCCCCTTCTCCATACGGAGTGCTTGATGTTCCCTCAAACACAGATGGGAAGCCCGGGATGATTGAGAATTCAACAAAGTCATCGTTGATAATCGTTCCGGTACCTGTGCCAGTGCTGACGACAGGGCCCGTCGTCACGTCCGTCAGACTCACAGTAAAGACTTCGTCTGCTTCATGGATGTTGTCATTGAAGACGTTGACGATAAACGTTCTTGTGGATGTCGTTCCATCAGCTGGGGTAAACGTAAACGTTGGAGCTGAGCCCGGGAAGGCAAAATCAGTTCCACCTACCGTCAATCCGGTCGTCAGAGCCAGTGACGGCGTAATGTCAACGTTGGAAGCCAGTTCACCATTGTGAGTGATCGTAAACTCAAACTCAGTGAACGTTCCATCCGTTCCCTCTTCCAACGCCACACTGCTGACCGTAAAGGTCGGTACGTCGTTGTCCACGATCGTCAGATCAACTTCAGTCGCATCCAAGGCAACAATGTCAGCGACGGTCGGAATGTTTCCGTCGTCATCAGGAATGACAAAGTCAAACGGATCGGCGGCACTGACTGAATCCAATACAAAGGTCACGATCTCATCGCCTTCAGCCAGAGTATCGTCGACCGGATCAATCGTAACTGTACCCGTCAGTTCACCGGCCAGAATCACGACCGTTGCGGAGGTGTTGAAATCATCACCCGCATCGGCAAAGCCAATTCCGCTGTCGGTGACATCTGCCAGGGTAAACGTCAAATCAACATCAGCAGGCGTGTCAATCGTGACGGTGTAAACACCACCCACGGTACCCTCTTCGAACGCGTCAGATGTTCGGCTGAGCACTGCGGTCGTGGTGTCATTGCTGCGAATAAAGACTTGATCGGAACCGGAAGCAGTTACCAACGTCTGCGAATTACCAGCGGTATCCTCAACGGTAGTAAGGGTAAGAGTGACTGATTCATCACCTTCGATCACTGAGTCTTCGAAAGCTTCGACGTCAATCAAGGCCGAAGTTTCTCCAGCTGGGATCAGGACAAATCCTGAAAGCTCTTCGTAATCAATGCCGTCGCCAATTGCGGCTCCCGCAACGGCTTCATCCACTCCGCCACCGACGTCGTATCTAATGATCAAGTCGATTTCGGCGGGTTGGCTGAGCGTTATTTCGAACCGTCCACGAACACCGTCTTCAGTCGCTTCTTCGTCGATTGCTTCAATCGTAACGGTCGCAGTGTCATTGTCCTGGATCACGACTGTGTCCTGGAACACTGAGCCAATGCCGACCTCGCCATGAGGATTCGAAATCGACGTTCCAGCATCGACTTCAGCGACGGCATCGATTCGAACGGTCAACGTTTCGCTGCCTTCTACATCGAGATCGTCAAACGGGTTGATAGGCAGATCGGCAAAGGTACTACCTGCCGGAATCGTGATCGTGCCATTGGAGACCGCATGGTCAGCAACCTCAGCCGTCGTGCCAGCAGCAACAATGCTGTAGGTCACGACCACATCGCGTCCCTGAACTGGAGCATTCAACGAGAACCGGAATGAACCATCATCAAAGGCGGGGCCTTCACCAATCGCGTCGCCGCCTGAGTCCAGAGCAACTCCTTCATCGTCAACAACCTGTACGGTGACATCCGCTGAGTCATTGTCGATAATGGACTCGGTTACCGAAGCCAGGTCTCCCAGGACCGCAATGTTGACGCTGTCACCAGGCGTTTGCCCAAAATCTGATGTCGCGGACAGCAAGGTCAATGGAACATCTTCCACATAGACCTGTGGTACCGAGTCGTCCAGTTCACCTTCGACGACCGTATCAGCAATAACCACAATGTCGAGCAATGCAAATTTCTCGCCGCCAGGAATCGTAACGGTACCGCGAATCGTAGCGGTGCCGATTGAATCTGGATCAATCGTCAACACCGAGCCATCGGTACCAGCTGCCAGGACATAGTCTTGACCGTAAGTCGCGAGATTGGTCGACGAGCCATTGTTGATTCCCGGAATGTTCACGTCGCTGGCAACTTCAAACGCGACCGTAACGTCATTTCCAACTTGAGTCTTGTTGGAAATATTGATTGTGAACTGACCGTTGAAGCCAACTCCACCGAGTCCGTCTTCCTG
>CAYUNP010000005.1:0-3722 GCA_964446085.1 uncultured Pirellulaceae bacterium | reverse complement strand
TCCGTTGTGCTGACTGTTATACCCGGATTCCCATCCACAGACCCTGGAGTCAATGTAAATGTGAGGAACTCTGCCAGTTCCGGTCCGTGGTCGAACTCATTCAACAGGTCATCCAAGATGTCGATTTCCAGTTCAACAAAGGATGCAAACGCCGGAATCGTGACGTCAGTTACCGTCGGTGCAATGAAGTCGGAACCGTCAATCAAGTCAGTAGTAATCGTGAACGAAACGGTCGTTGCCGTCGTACTGGTTGATCCAGCCGACGTCGTACCCGTCAGTGAGATCCTGAAGACAGTGTCCGTGTGGTTGTCCACGCTACCGCTGGCTGCTGGCAATTCCGATCCATCTCCAACAAGTGTCACAGCCAACGTGCCGCCATCATCGTCGAGGATGTCGACTGTTTCGGTATCAGTGCCAACAGTGATCAGACCATTAATCGCCAATGCCTGCTCGACGGTTGTGTCTGCTCCAACGGCTTGAACGGTCGGAGCACCAATGGAGACCTGGACGTCTTCGGTTCCTTCGATCAGGAAGTCAGCCAAGACTTCCACGCTGAAGGTTCCCGAATTCGTTCCCCCAGGAATCGTGATAAATCCTGAATCTGCAACAAAGTCGGCATCCGGTGTTGCCGATCCGCCGCCGCCAACGGTGTAAGGAATCACAAGGTTGTAACCGACTGGCAGGTCGGCACCCGTCAACGTGACGGTGACAATTCCATCAGTCGTTTCTTCAGCAGCGTCGGTTGTGTTGGTGATTTCAACAACTGCTGCGTCATTGTCACTGATGTGAATGGTCGCAGAAGTATCAATTGTGACGGTCAGTTCTGGACGAGCTCCAATTCCTACTGCGTCCGAACTGAAGAAGCTTGTCCCCAAACCTCCGCTCGTATCAAAGATTGCAAAGCCAAAGTTGTCTTGGCCACCCGAGAATGCCGTGATCGAATTTGTTACATCGATGACTGGTGTGCTACCGAACAATCCTCCACCAATCGTTCCAAGTGCAGAAAAATCAGATTCAGCTTCGATGCCATCCGCTTGAATCCCTGCGACTCCGTTTGTGAATGATTCAATGCTTGTGTGGCTGATCGTCGTAAAGTCGAAATCTACCAGGAGATTATGGACAGCAATGCCACCCGAAGGGGAGAGAGGACCCCTGGTCAAATTCAAACCTGCTCCAGCGATGGCCGATCCCAACGGAATCTGACCGAAACCTGTTCCAAAAATACCATCGAATCGCAGCAAACCGACTTCAACCCCGTCATCTAATGATAAGCCATCGATGTCGTTGTTTTGTTGAACAGTAATGTCGGAACTAAAGTTCGTTAATGGGTCACCTTCACGAACAAACGTGTCAACAACTCCGAAGAATCCATCGACTCCCTGGCGGAATGAAACTTCTGGACCGCCAAGAGCACCCCGGAAGACTCGATCAATTCCGGCGATTGGAATCAAATCAGAAGAGACACTTTCAATGTTGAGTGTTACGGTCTCTCGACCTTCTAGCAGCGTATCATCGTTGATATCAATGATCACATCGGCAGAGGTGTCGCCAGCCAGGATGACGACCGTGCGTGTCAGTTCGGCAAAGTCTTCCGAGTTCAAGTTCGCAGGTCCGACGCCCTCGTCCGCCGTTCCACCCACTGAGTAAGTGACCGTGATGTCTTCTGTCGCCGTTGTCGGATCGCCATTGGCGTCACGAAGCGTTACTGTGAAGACGCCATCGTTGATTCCTTCGTAACCGTCGGCACCTGCGATGGTGACGAAACCAAAGTCATCATCAACAATCGTCAGTGTTGCTTCGATCTCATCTTCGTCTTCAGAAATGCTGATGTCCGCTCCAGCGTCAGGAGCCGTATTGGTCACACCCGTCAACGTGATGACCACGTCTTCAGGATTTTCCAGAACGGTGTCGTCGCCTACGGTGATCGTGTCAATAATTACCGGAGCAAAAAGCTGGCCCGCAGGGATGGTGACCGTACCCGTTGTGTTGGCAAAATCGACACCTTCATTCGCTCCGCCACCAGGCGGGACAGAGATGTCGTAGGTCACGATCGTCGGAGTAGAACTTGGACGATCCAGGAAGACGGTGAAGACGCCAATTTGTGAACCTTCGATTCCGTTCGATGTCGTCGTGACTTGAACGGTCTGGTCAGGTGCGATCAAAACATAGTCTCGATCACCAACAATTTCTGTACCCACGGTCGTCAGATCGTCAAGATCCGCCACGTCCTGTGGACCTGGGGTGCTGGAGATACTGAACAACGGATTGTTGACACTGTCCAAGCGAATTACGACTCGCTCAAAATCCTCAACGGCAAAATCATCAAGGGTGTTGATGTCGATGACAGCCGTCGTCTGGTTTGGCTGAATGACAACAAATCCTGGCAAGGCTGTGAAATCAGAGCCCTCGGTCGCGTTTGGTGTCCCCAATGGACCAGGTAGGATAATTGAGTAGTTAACCACGACACCAGTCGCACTTGGATTGCTAAGTTCAACCAGGAACCGACCATCAAATGTTGACTCGAAGGCAGGATCGGTTGAACCTTCGCCGGCAAACTGGTCGATGGCGTTGATCGTGACCACGCCAATGGTGTCATCATCAAGGATTTCAATCGAAGCGGTCGTTGTGTCCGGGGTAATGTCCGCTGGACCGCCAAACGAAATCGAGTCAATCGTGACGGTGACCGTTTCGTCGCCCTCAGCAAGCAGGTCTTCGAGAACTTCAACAACAAGCGTCGCTGACGTCGCACCTGAGCTGGTTGGGTCAATGACAATCGAGCCACTAGTCAGCGAATGATCCAAACCAGTCACAGCAGTTCCACCGATGGTGTAGTTGACGGTGATTGGTGTTGGGTCTTCCAGTGCTGGTCCAACCAGGTTGAAGGTGAATTCACCATTCACTGGAGTACCGTCGTTGTTTTCTTCGCCGTCGGTTGTGCCCGTTACCGTCACGCTGATCGAATCATTATCAATAATGAACAGATCGTCGAACTGGTTATTTACGTTTGGATCCAGGCTGACATCAGAATCGCCATCAATAATGTCATTGCCAGGGTCAGAATCGCCATTTCCGATTCGAATCACAATGTCTTCAATTCCTTCAGTCAACAGATCATCAAACGCGACCAGGTCGAGTGTTGCTGAACTTTGGCCTGCAGGAATGGTAAAGGTTCCCGTAAGCGGAGTCCCTAAACTCGATGAGTCGACATCAACTAGTGCTCCCGGATTGACGGTCTGGCCAGGGAGAATCTCGTACTCAAACGTGGTGTCGGATGAGCTAACCACTTCGGTAATCGGACCGGAGTTCGGAGAAGTGGTTCCCGGCAACGCGAGCGTTACTGTGAACTGACCGTTGGCTCCACCTTCAAAGGCACTGTCAATGTTCGAGTTGACAATCACAAACGCAAGGTCACCGTCAAAGATCGTAATGGTTCCCGTAGCATCTGTAGAGAGAGGCATGACTTGATCATCGCGTCCAGGACCTACCAATCCTCTCAGCGGTGCCGACCGCGAAGCATCGTCAATCAACGTAAGTTCGACGATTTCATCGATCTCAACGACCGTCTCGTCATTGACAATGATATTGATTTCAGCAGACGTTTCACCGGCTGGAATTCGAACGCGGAACGGATCAGTTAAAGTCCCAGACCCTAAAACTTCACTGCCAAACTCATAGTCGATTGCGCCCAATGGGATGTTTGGATCTGCATTGGCAAAATCAAC
>CAYUNP010000004.1:70824-76218 GCA_964446085.1 uncultured Pirellulaceae bacterium | reverse complement strand
CGGTTTTCGGTTTTCGGTTTTCGGTTTTCGGTTTTCGGTTTTCGGTTTTCGGTGTTTGGTGTGTAGTGAAAACCAGAATGATGGACAAGAACCGCTCGCGCTCTGGCGCCGCGAAGCGATCATAACCCGACGCGTCAGCGAGGGATCGCCCCACAGGAAGCGAAGCATTTAGAAGCGTCAACCACGACTGACCAGGTTCTCCGACACGAGCGTTTCGGCAGGAGCCCGAACCTCCCAACGGCGTGATTTTAATACTTCGCCGCGCTAATCGCCCGTTTCACTTCGTAGCGGATTAACTTCACATCCGGATTCTCGCCGGTGAACAGCTTGAATTGCTTCGCGGCTTGACGCACAAACATATCAACACCGGTGATCGTCGTGCACTCCGCTGCCCGAGCCTGCTTGATGAAAAGCGTTTGCTCGGGATTGTAAACGGTATCAAACACAACGCATTTTTTATCAAACCACTCGGCTTCAAACGGCGTCGCATCCATATCTGGAAACATTCCCACAGGAGTGCAGTTGATCAGCACATCGCACTCAAAATTCGCGCGACTGGGCCAATCAACAGGATCGCAGTCAAGCGTCGTAGCCAAAGCATCTGCCTTGCGGAAATCCCGAGCACAAATGGTCACCAATGACTTGGCTCGCTTTAAACCGAAAGCAATCGCGCGGGCAACACCGCCAGCCCCAAGAATCAGAACCCGAGCTCCTTCGAGTTCAGTGGGCAGGTCCTTTTTTCGATCTTTCAGCTTATTGGCAATACTCGCAACCGCCGCCGAACAATCGGTGTTATAGCCATACACATTTGGGCTTTTGAATACCAACGTATTGGCAGCGCGAATTCCCGCCACGTTGTCGTCCAGAGCGTTGATGTGTTTGATCACGCTTTCTTTGTGAGGAATCGTGACGCTCAAACCGTGAATATCAAGCTCGTGACAAACACTGACGAACTGCTCAAGGTATTCTCGCGGCACACGAAATGGCAGGTAAAGATAATCAAGCCCATTCTTTCGAAGGCACGAGTTGTGCACCACCGGACTCAGACTGTGAGCAACCGGATCGGCAATCACGCCAAGGATCCTTGTGTCTTTGGTGATCGAATCGTATTTGTAATAGTCACGCATCTCCTCGAAGGTCAGCATGCCGGGTGCCAACTTTCGATCGCTGCTAAAGGTGGCATAAGTGAAGGGAGCTCCAAACTTGCCACACAACAGACGTGACGTGACTCCCATCTCACCCATGCAAAAGGCAACGGTTGGAATTTCCGAATCACGACATAACCTCAACGCGACCACGTTGTCCATCGGATTGTTGGCCATCGTGGCGATCTTGATGATGTCCGGATCGAGCTCAGTCATCTGGTGGTGGATGTCTTCGAGGTTCGATGGCGTCTCATCGAAGTTGTGATAACTGATGATTCGCTGCGTATTTTTGTAGCGCGGAATCTGCTCAGCGATTTCCATTTCCAGGTCGACGTAGTCAGCACCGTCAGCAATCGCGGTCCGCAGCAACATCACACGATCCGACTCACTGCGCATCCACTTGCCACCATCTTCAGGGCGGCGGCAGGTTGCCACGACAGGGCAGGGGCTATCAGCAAGCAGCCGCTTCAGATTCACTGGGCGGCGGATGTAGTCCAATCGCAGCTCCACCAATTCAGCACCCTGCTCAGCAAGGTGCTTGTGTTCAGCCATCATCATTTTGTGGCGGCCGCGGCCAACACTGACGCAAATCATTCAGGAACTCGAAAAGTAGAATTATCTTTGATTGGAATTCTGTCGGGCGATCTCGCCTCAACAATGAACTTGTCCAACTGGGCGAGACGCTCCAGCCGAACGAACCGACACGGCACAACTATCCACTTTGATTGAAGCCAAGCCATTCTGGACAGAAATCGGCTATTTTCAAATGCGTTTGAACTTTTTGTCGAGTTCTTCACGGGAAAACGTCAAAGCGGTGGGTCGTCCGTGCGGACAATGATGAGAATCCTGACAAAGATCACCATGTTCAAGAAGTGCCGTGATTTCTTCAGGAGACAGTTTGTCCCCCGCCTTCACAGCTGCTTTGCAGGAAATCATGTGCAGCAGCTCGTCAAGCACGTCTCGCCGATCAAGATTTTTGGCCTCACTCATCAACTTGTCGATGACCCCTTTGAGCATCTCTGCCGGATTGTGATTCGCCAACATGGCTGGGTAAGAGGAAACCAAAACCGTGTCGCCACCAAATGGCTCGACCGTCACACCGATCTGTGTCAGCAACTCCGCCTGTTCCAGGACCGCGGCCGCTTCGGCTGGCGGAAGGCTAACCGGTTCAGGAACGAGAAGTTTTTGCGACTCCAGTTTTCCAGCCAGGACTTTCTCACGGAGCTGTTCATAGATGACCCGCTCGTGCAATGCGTGCTGGTCAATAATGACCATGCCTTCGGCCGTTTCGGAAACCAGATAGGTGTTGTAAACCTGAAGTGCCGTTCGCGTTTGCGTTGGTGCTGGCGGAAGCCCAGCTTCTTCGGCGAAAGTTCGCTCGCCGTCTTCGGTCGGCGGTGCTGAAAACGAATCGCTTGCCATGTTGCCAGACGGCAGTGGCGGAAAGGGCTGAAACGAATCGGCAGATCCGCCTGGCGAAAAACTGTTCGACCTCGGTGCCGCAGTCCAATCGACATTGTTGGTCGGACGGGCGAAAGCGATCTGATCCTGCACCGTCGACGCCGCAACAGGAATCCCGGCGGCTGAGTGCGGAATCGGTGACTCGGCGGCGACCTGTCCTCCATCACGGCGCGAAAGATGCCCCTTGGCCGTCAAGTCCGTTGAAAGAAACTGGGTCCGAATGGTTCCCAGCAGCTGCTTGTAAATCTGTCCGCCGTTTTGAAAGCGAACTTCCAGCTTGGCCGGATGCACATTCACATCCACCATATTGGGCGGCATGTCCAAACGCAAAAAGCACAGCGGATACCGGCCAACCATCAAAAGGCCGCGATAGGCTTCGGTCAAGGCGTGCTGCAGCGAATGGTCGCGAATGTATCGTCGATTCAAAAACAGATACTGCATTCGCTTGTTGGAACGACTGATCGAAGGATCAACCACAAAACCGTTAAGCGAAATGTCGCCCTCGGTACTGTGAACCGGAATCAGGTTTTCAGCGATTTCAGGACCGTAAAAAGCACTGATTCTCTCACGCCAGGATTCCGTGGCGGCAAGCTGATGCACGACGGACTGATTATTCATCAACGTCATCTGGACTTTTGGATTTGCCAGGGCCACCCGGGCAAATGCTTCCGCGATATGACTTTTTTCAGTCTGCGGAGTGCGAAGAAACTTCTGTCGCACGGGCGTATTGTAAAACAGTTGCCGAACTTCAATCGTCGTGCCAACTGGAGATCCGCAGGGTTCAATGGGCTCGGCATGGCCCCCGTTGATCAAAAGCTCATAACCACAATCACTGTCCGCCTTTCGGGAACGAATCATGGCCTGGGAGATTTCCGTGATCGAAGCCAACGCTTCACCACGAAACCCAAAGGTGCCGACTTTGAACAAATCGTCCGCGTCCACAATCTTGCTCGTGGCGTGACTGGTCACCGCCAGCGGCAAATCTTCTCTGGCAATACCGCAACCGTTGTCCGTGATGCGAATCATCTCGATGCCACCCTGTTCGATGGTGACTTCGATCTGGGTGGAACCCGCGTCTATCGAGTTTTCCAGCAGCTCTTTGACAACGCTGGCCGGACGTTCGATGACTTCGCCGGCTGCGATCTTGTTGATTACGCTCTCTGAGAGTTTCCGAATCGCCATGTTTACCTCAATCCGTAGTCGTTAAGTTTGCGGTAGAGGTTTCGTTCGCTGATGCCAAGAATTCTGGCCGTCTCTTCGCGGTTGTGATTTGCCAATGTTAGAGTGTGCTCAATCGCCCAGCGTTCGATATCCTTGAGCGACTTGCCAATCAATGTTGAATTCGCCGGATCGTCGGAGCCTGACTCAAGCAGTTCTTCGGTGGTAGGATTCGAGCTGACCGCAGCGCCGGCTTTTCTGCTCAACTCGGCAGCCGTTTTCTCATCCAGCAAGTCTGGCGAAAGGTCATCCATATCGAGATGGTCGTCGATATCCATCACGACGAGACTCTCGACCACGTTTTTCAGTTGCCGCACGTTTCCTTTCCAGGTCTCGTTCATCATCCAGCGTCGTAAATCCTGCGAAAATCCCCTGACGCTTCGTCCGTTTTTCCTGTTGGCCTGTTTTCGAAAGAAGTCCGCCAGCGGCAGGATGTCTTCGCGGCGTTTGGACAGCGGGTCCAGATGCACCGTGACGATCTTCAGCCGGAAGAACAGGTCGCTGCGAAAGCGCCCTTCTTCGATTTCCTTTTCCAGGTCCTTGTTCGTCGCAGCGAGCACACGGACGTTGACGGGAATTGGCTTGTTGTCGCCAACACGGGTGATCTCTCGCTCTTCAAGGACTCGCAGTAGCTTGATCTGGGTCGCCATCGGCATGTCGCCGACTTCATCAAGAAACAGTGTGCCCCCGTTGGCGTATTCAAATTTACCTTCGCGATCGGAGATGGCATCGGTGAACGCACCTTTGACGTGTCCAAAAAGTTCGCTCTCCACAAGATGCTCAGCCACGGCCGCTGTGTTGATGGCAACAAAAGGCTTTTTCTTTCGCGGACTGTTTTGGTGAATCGCCTGAGCAATGACATCTTTTCCGGCGCCAGTTTCACCCGTGATCAAAACCCCTGCGTCAGTCGGAGCAATTCGCTGCAGTCGCTGCACAACGCCTTTCATGCTCTCGCTGGCATAGATCAGGTTCTCAAAACCAAACCGTTCATCGAGGCGTTGATGCAGTTGTTGATTCTGCTTGCGCAGTCGCACAGACTCGGAAGCTTTGGAGACAATTGCCTGCAATCGTTTCGGAGTGATCGGTTTTTCGAGAAAATTGAAGGCACCTTCCTTCATGGCTTCCACAGCCAACGGAACCGACGCGTGACCGGTGACCATCACGACTTCGCATTCCGGCTGAGTCTCTTTCGCCTGTCGGAGAATCGCCATGCCATCAACGTCGTTCATCATCAAATCAGTGACAACGATGTCGTAGATGTTATCGGCCAGCTGTTTCGCACCATCGGGACCGGCCGTCGCGGTCGTGCAGTCCAGCCCGATCCGCTCCAGACTTTCCGTCATCGCTCGTGCGTGATCCTTGTCATTGTCCACAAGCAACACTTTGATCGAACCGCCGGAAGACTTCGGGGTAGATTCCGTCTCGTTTTTTACTTCTTTCGCCATCCCGATATGATAACGCTCCAAACCGCAGCAGGGCAGGGGCACTTCGTGGCCAGTCGTCTGAACCGTGAACATCCAGGAAATCATCCGTCCGTGGCACGGTGGTCCCCACCGTGAACATGCAGCAA
>CAYUNP010000004.1:15410-70724 GCA_964446085.1 uncultured Pirellulaceae bacterium | reverse complement strand
CCGTGGCACGGTGGTCCCCACCGTGAACATGCAGCAAACGGTGGAGACCACCGTTCCACTATTACCCGAACCTCCACGACGGTTTATTTGTCATCCCCTGGTCCATCCCCCACCGGCGCCATGAAATCCTATCCTTCCATCAAGCAATTTCGCCAGGACCGGCACGCGAATTTCGTCGGTCACACTTTCGCCAAAATCGACGGCTCGAACCTTCGTTTCGAATGGGAAAAGAAGAAAGGCTGGTTTCGATTCGGGTCACGAAGACGATTGCTGGATGAGTCACACGATGAATTCGGGATGGCGATGGATCTGTTTCGCAACAATTTTGCTGACGAATTCGCCAAACTCGCAGTCCAGAGTAACTGGAATTCGATCATGGTCTTTTGCGAATTCTGGGGAGCGAAAAGTTTTGCTGGCCAGCACGAAGAATCGGATCCCAAATTCCTGACACCAATCGACGTCGCGATCTACAAGAAAGGGCTGCTTGCCTCTGCCGAATTCGTACAGCACTTTGAAAACAAGTTCGATATTGGCTATCTGGGTACACGAACCTGGGATGATCACTTTGTGCAATCTGTCATCGGCTCAACTTTGCCTGACATGGCATTCGAAGGCGTGATCGGAAAGAGCGGCAGCGGTCATAAACAGCTCGCCATCAAGCTGAAATCACAAGCCTGGAAAGACAAAGTGCTGCAAAAGTATGGTGAAGTCGAAGGCCAAAAAATAATCGAAAGTTAAGCCACGCGTTTTCCGGGTCGCTTTTTTGCCGATGTTCGATCTAAAAACGTGGCTGCGGCGTCTCGCCGCAGTTCTTATGCGCCGTCTGCGGCGAGACGCCGCAGCCACAATCCGGAACGAGACACAACAACAAAAATTCACCGCCTCTTCAGAATGTCACTCGGCCGACGAACTGAATGCGGAAAGCCAATGAACGACGGCATGATTGAAGACCGTGGCCTGCTCGAACGGAGCGAGGTGTCCGGCGTCTGAAATCGTCACATTGGTGACGCGGGGAAACTCCATCGCCATCAAGGCCATTTCTTCTGGAGTCGTGATTGAATCTTCCGACCCCGAAACGACGAGCGTCGGAACTTCGATGTCGATCAAAGCACTGCTGAAATCCTGTCGCACTGACATTGCCAGTTGCCCTGCCGCAATTGCCTTGGGCTCTGTCTTGCGGATAACGTCGCCTATTTTTTTAACCAACCCGGGACGATCTGACTGGGTCGCGTCTGAAAACAGCTTCTGACACATCATTGTTGCCACTGCATCAGATCCAGTTTGCAAAACCTGAGACGCAGCGACTCCTCTGGCCCGCGCCGTGACTTCGTCGTCCGCGGCGGCTCGCGTGTTGCAACAGATCAGACCATCGAGCATTTCACGATGGTTGGACGCGAACTCCCAACCGATGTATCCCCCCATGGAAAGTCCACAAAAGATGACTTTCTCAATTCCCAGTTTGGAAACGAGATTCGCAACGTCGTCTGCCATCTCTTTCATGGTCGTGCGTTCTGCAATTGGATCGCTTTCACCGAAGCCAATCAAATCGAGCATCAACAAGGAAGCATGTTGCTGCAATGGCAGTTGCTCCAGCCACATTGAATGATCCAATGGGAAACCGTGCACAAACACGATCGTCGGCGCCGTATCGTCTTCACAGACGTGATGCAGAAAGTGCATCTTTCTACCGTCATTCAACTGAATCGAATTCATAACAAATCTCCCTGAACCATGCGCCACAACCACTGAATCAGAAGCGCAGCATTAATCGCAAACAGCGGAACGTACAGCCATCCAGACTCGATCGGTCGCTTCAAATTCCACAGTCGACAAATCTGAAACAGATGCCATGGAATCTGCACCAACACAAACAGGTACACAAGCGGTCCGGCCGCATTGAATGAAAACGCACGGGAAAACTCGGCATGGCTCATCGAGACAAACGAACGCGTCAAGCCACAACCAGGACAATCCATGCCCCACATTCGCCGGGACAGGCAAGTTTGTGGCATCGGGATCGACAAGCCTGGAATTCGAATCGCGGTTCTGCCTTCGGAAGTCATCACGAACGAGCAAACGATGACCGCCAGCGCCATCAACAGAAACATCAGATGCAGATAGAAGTTCATCCGATAGAAAATCCAGAACTGATTCGGCAGTGTTTGTGTCTCCTGTTCGTTCATTGGTCGCGCCAAAAACGGGGAGCAAACAAAACGATGATCGGGAAGATCTCCAGTCGTCCCAGCATCATCAAACCGATATACAGCACTTTGTTGATCGTGCAGAAACACGAATAGTTTTGAGTCGGACCAACCAGCCCCAGACCAGGACCAATGTTGTTCAAAGTCGACGCAACGGCAGTCGCCGAATCGATCAGCTTGTTATCCGCACTAGCGCCCCAGGTCAAATCGGGTTCAACAAGAATCACGAACAGAAACCCAAATGCGAACAACGCCGCAATCAGGCTAAAGTAAACCATGATCGATCGTCGCAGGTTCTGATCTTCAACGGGCTTGTCACCGATTCGCAAGTGCCGAACAATTTTCGGGTGATAGGCTTCCTCGATTTCGATGCGCAGAATTTTCACAAACAGCACATAGCGGATCACTTTCATGCCGCCACCGGTGCTGCCCGCACAGCCACCGACGAACATTAGCACAAACAGAACACCACGACTGAAATGATTCCATTGATCAAAGTCCGCTGTGCCGAAACCGGTTGTGGTGATGATCGTGATCACCTGGAACAGTCCATTGCGAAAGGCCTCTTCGATTCCGCCAAAGCCAGCATCGCCCTTGATCACGCCCAGTGACACGATGGCAAACGCAACGCCAACAATGATGCCCACGTAAGTTTTGAACTCGACGTCTTTCAACAACTGCCATGGATTGCCCATCACGGCGATCAGCAACAGCGTGAAGTTCGTCCCGGCCAGCATCATGAACACCATCACCACGTATTCGATTGTCCGTCCGTTGACTCCGTCCTTGACGAAGTGCCCGAGGCTGGCGTTGTAAGTACTGAAACCGCCCGTCGCCATGGTTGCAAACGCGTGACAGATCGCATCAAAGACACTCATCCCCAGGAAGAACAAAATGATCGCCAGGACAACATTTAACACCGAGTAAGTTGCTGCAAAGAGCCAGGCCGTGTGCTGCATTTTGGAATTGCTGCTCTCTTGCGTTGGACCAGGCATCTCGGCACGCATGAGAGACTTGCCAGCAGATCCCTGTCCCAGCAACACGACGAACAACGCAATGATCCCCAGTCCGCCCAAAAAATGCGTACTCGATCGCCAAAACAGAATACAGTGCGGTACCAAATGCGGATCTTCGAGGTCGTTCAGCACCGTGGCACCCGTTGTGCTGAAACCCGACTGCGCCTCGAACATCGAATCGACCAGGCCCATTTTGACCCAGCGTTGTCGAAAGTGCGAAGCCCGGTCTGCCGGAGCATCAGGGACCTCACCGGGACCGATCAATAGCTTGCCCAAATCAAGATTCGTTTTCAGTTGCCCAAAAATCTGCGGGGCGTTGTTGATGCCGGTTGCGGCAATCAGTTCCTTTCGCGACAGTCCTCGCGCCGACGCATCGCAAAGCGCATGCAGTACCGCATATTCTGCCAGCGAATAATCACTGGACGTCTTCCAGGCTCGAAAGACATTGACGCGATGGTTGCTCAACAGCAAAAGCGGCTCCACCTGCTCGCCACGATCGAAGTACCTCATCGACGGTCCGCGGCTCGTCCCGGAAAGCATGTAGGGCAGGGCACCAAGAATCGTCGCCAGGATCCAACTGAGCCCCACGACCGCCATGGCTTCTTTTCGAAACAGCTTTGTTTCCGCTCCGCGGCCAAGCCACATCAACAGCCCGCCGACTGCCCAGGAAATCAGCGAACTCAACACCAGTCCTCGAATCCCGGCAGCCTCCCAGGAAGTATGCTCAACAACCGCGTCAGTGTGGTAGCCGATCGAAGGACTGGCCCAGATCAAACTGAGCAACATCACGCCGCCAATCAACGACGCCAGAATTCCAAGCAATCGACAAAGTAGCTTGACGTTCATCTAGCCTGGCACTTCCTGATTGGTGCTGGACGCAATTTCTCCGCTTCGCCCAAGTGCAATTCGCGCTCCGATCACCAACGCGATCGGCCCGAAGGCAACCATGATCATGGAAACCGTCTGAATCTCAGCAGGTGTTTTTTCACCCGTTGCAAAAACGAAGAACGTGACGGCCACCAACAACACGAGGATTACCGAGTGCACCATTTTTGAAAACGGAGCCAAACGTATGACCAACCAGCCAAGCCCAAAACAGAATACGGTTGAGAGCGCTACGAATGGCAGGTAACGACTACGCTTGAAAAGCTCGGCGGAATTTTCGTTCAGCTCGCGCGTAAAGGCATCCGGTTCCATTTCACCTGCTGCTTGAAATGCCTCATAGAAAACAGCGCTACCAATGATGGCCATGCCTGTCATAAAAAGCGTGTAGCAAAAGATCACGACCATGAAGCTCTTCAAAAGCAGCTTCTGAATGTCCCGCTGCTCAAAGCCCTCTTCCATTTCTGCGTCGGTCATCGAGATCCCCTAAGCTTTCTGTTTGGCGACCAAAATTCGTTTCAAGCCCGCGTAATCGTTGATCACTTCGACAAACTCAAGCGACGACTGCTGCACCAGGGCTTCGCAGCGTTCCATCACTGACGGACTGGCCTCGAAAATCAAATGGCCTCCTGGTAGCAGCATCTTTTCTGCCTGGGGAATCAGTCGCTCGATAATTTCTGTTCCCTGCTCCCCCGCGAACAGTGCCGTATCGGGTTCGAAATCTTTGACCGTCGCTTCGACCGTATCCACTTCACAGCGACCGATATAGGGAGGGTTGCTGACGATCAAGTGGACCGGATTACTGCCTTCGGGAAGCGCGTCCAGCAGATCGCCTTCATAGAATCGAATTCTGGAATCGACTTCATGAGCTTCCGCATTTTCACGCGCCACGGCCAGCGCTTCCAGGGAGATATCCGTCGCCGCAACGACATATTCTCTTTCAAGTTGTCTGGCCATCGTAACCGCAATGCAACCGCTACCGGTGCCAACGTCGATGATCCGAATCGGTCCGGCGTTATCATCGCAGTTTTTACAGACTTCCAGTGCAGCAACGATCAAGTGCTCGGTCTCTGGCCGCGGGATCAGCGTCGCTGGCGTGACTTTGAATTTAAGCGAATAGAATTCTTTGTGTCCGACCAGGTACGCCACCGGCTCACCGGCTGCTCGGCGTTTGACCCATTCGCGAAACATCTTCATCGGTTCGGCGGCAGGAACTTCGGCGAATCGCGTATAGAGTTCAATCCGTTTGCAATTGAGTGCTTCAGCCAGCAACACTTCGGCATCGAGTCGCGACGAATCCGAACCCGCATCATCGAAATGACTCGTCGTCCATTCCAGCAATCGCTGCAGGGTCCATTGGTTCGCAGTTTGTTCAGACATGAGTAGGTCGCGGCGGAGCGTATTCGTAAGCGGAGATTATGACCGATGTTGGTCCTGGATGCACGGTGGGAATTTGCCGCTGTAAAAAACGTGGCACGGTGAACCCCACCATGAACATGCAGCAAACGATTCGTGGCACGGCCGTCCCCACCGTGAACATGCAGCAAATGTATCGTGGCACGGTGGTCCCCACCGTGAACATGCGGCAACGGTGGAGACCACCGTACCACTTTGGTTGCCACCAAATAAATTTAAGCACCTTCTTCGGCAAGGCGATTCAACACCTCAATTCCGGCTTCCAGTTTTTCCTCACTGGCAGCGTAGGAAATCCTGAAGTGCGTATCGTGCCCGCTAAAAATATTGCCAGGAATGACCATCAAATTGTTATCAATGGCTTTGCTGACAAAGCTCGAACCGTCACCCCAAGGCAGCTTCGGGTAGACATAAAACGCGCCACCAGGTTTGACGATTTCGTACTTGCCGCTGATCCCTTCAATCAACCGATCACGCTTGACTCGATAGGCATCCACGTAGGGAGTCATGTCGTAGTCCAGTGCCACCACGCCCGCCCACTGCGCTGGCGCCGGAGCACACACGAATGTGTACTGCTGAATCTTGAGCATCGTTTCAACCAGCTTCGTTGGGCCGTGAACAAAACCCAGTCGCAAGCCGGTCATCGCGTATGTCTTCGAAAATCCGTCGATCACAATCGCATCCGGATTGAACTTCGCCGCCGAAACGTAAGGCTCGTCATAAACGAACTTGCTGTAGATCTCGTCCGAAACGAGACAAATTCCTTTTTCAGCTGCCAGCTCGGCGACGGCTTTGATTTCCTCTTCGGAGAAACAGACGCCTGTTGGATTCGATGGGCTGTTAAGAATGATCAGCTTGGTCCTGTCCGTAATCGCAGCACGAACTTTTTCGATATCGATTTTGAAATCAGGATAAATGCTGATCGGAACCGACTTGCCCTGAGCCAACTCAATGATGGCGGGATACATGACGAAGTACGGATCAAAGTAGATCACTTCATCGCCCGGATTCACGGTCGCCATGATCGACAGCATCAATCCGCCACTGGTACCCGAGCAGACGAAAGCCCGACGATCCGAATGGCCCAGCTGATCATCAACGAGCCCCTGAATCCTGTCACGCAACGGCGCGATCCCTTGCGTAACCGTGTAACCATTCTTACCGTCCTGAATTGCCTTGATCAGTTCTTCCTTGATGGCCGGCGGAACATCAAAGTCCGGCTGACCGATCGAAAGATTGATTGGGTCTTCGAGCTTGGACGCCAAATCGAACATCCGACGAATTCCGCTGGAGTCAAAGTTACGGGTTCGATCTGCGATCCACTGATCAAATTCGCTCATGATGGTTGTGTCGATAAGGTCGATGTTTTGTATAAGGGGTCATGCTACAAATTTTTTGCCCTGACCACCACGGTACTGTCGCGTTTCAAATTTGACTTATCGGCCCGGAACGCGATTCTTCCGGTTGAGGCTTTGGCAGAGCCAAATTAAGATGCCCCTCTCGCGATCAAACCCCGCAACTTCGGGGCACATTTACCAGCTTTGACACCTCGAGAACAATCCGGGACAAAGAGTCAATGAGTGAACTTTTCCACGAATGCGGTGTTGCGGCGATCTATCATTTGCCCGGCGACCAGACCAGCGAACTGTGCCCGGGTGCTCCTGAGCAGGCTTCCACGCTGATCACGCGAATGCTGCTGGACATGCAAAACCGCGGCCAGCTATCAGCAGGAATCACGCGTTACAACACGCAAGCTCAAAACCGTCAGTTGCTTGACACTTATCGGGACATCGGCAGCGTTCAGGAAGTCTTTCGACTGTCGCACAAAGCCAAAGCTCAAAATCTGATGAGCAAATACGCGGGGCCGGCGGCGATTGGGCACGTGCGTTACGCAACCTGCGGAGCGGACGACAAAAGTTACGCTCAGCCTTTTGAAAATCACAACTTCAACCAGCGACGATGGTTCTCGTTTGCCTTCAACGGCCAGCTGGCAAACTACAACGACCTGGCTGATGAACTGCTCACCGAACACGACAATCACCTCGTACGTAACTCAGACACCGAAGTCCTGATGCACGAGTTTTCCAAACAGCTGGAAGATTCGCAGATTTCACTGATCGACATGATCCGTAACGTTGCCCAACGGCTCGATGGAGCATGGTCGCTGGCTTACATGAACGCCAAAGGTGAAATGTTGATCGCTCGTGACGCTTTGGGCATCAAGCCAATGTGCTATGCCGTCAAAGGCCCACTGTTTGCCGCAGCCAGCGAAAGCGTCGCCCTGGTGAACCTTGGCTTTGATCGCAGTGAGATTGAATCGCTCAAGCCTGGCCATGCGGTCACGATTGTGGACGGAAAGATCGAAGTCACCCAGTTTGCAGAAGAAACAGGACGAGCCCATTGTTTCTTTGAGTGGATTTACTTTGCCAACGTAGCCAGTCGACTTGATGATCGCGGCGTCTATCTGACACGTACAGAACTTGGCAAAGAACTCGCTGACCTGGAACGCGATCACTGGAAGTTGTTCGAAATCGATGAGGACACGATCGTCGTCCCGGTTCCCGATACTTCCAAAGCCGCCGCGGATTCGATGGCCTTTCATTTGCAGATTCCATCCCGCGAAGGCCTGATTCGAAATCGTTACAGCGGTCGAACGTTTATCGAATCGTCGCAGGAAACGCGGGCTCACAAAGCCAAAATCAAATACACGCCGCTGCGAGAAGTTCTCGAAGACAAGCGTGTCGTCCTGGTGGAAGATTCGATCGTTCGATCAACGACGATGAAAGCGCTGCTGCAGCGGGTTCGCGATGAGGGCGGTGCTCGAGAGATTCATGTTCGCGTCGCCTGCCCACCGATTATGGCTCCTTGCTATTACGGCATCGACATGTCAACGATTCGACAACTGTTCGCACCGAAGTTCTGTCCTCCTGGTGAAAGCGTCACGGAAGCCATGCAGGATGAGATGGCTCGAAAGCTGGGCTGCGATTCGCTGCGTTATCTGCCCATCGAATCGATTGCACGCGCCATCGGCATTCCCGAAGACGGACTGTGTCAGGCTTGTTTGACGGGCCAATACCCGACGCCGACAGGGCAAAAGCTCTATCAAATTGACAAGGACAATTTCCTCAACGATCGCGAAGAGGTCAACATCTTTGCGGGACGTGCTTTCGATGTGAATGCAGCAAAATAGCTACGGCGTCAGTTCTTGCTGAAGCCAATTCCGACCGCTTCGATCGCCAGCGGGTTGTCGATGTACTCGCCATAACATTTGCTGCACAAGTCAAACGTTTTGTCATTCGACGTAGCATCGGGGTTCGCTACGACCCGGTCGTCGATCTCGCCGAGCATTTCTTCAAGTTCTTCGAGGCTGGCGCTGTCCAGCGGTTGGTTCCCGGTTTCACCGATAGCGAGTTGAACTTCAATTCGCACAACATAGCGAATCTCGTCGCAGGCGTTGATGGTTTTGTTGCATCGATCACATGAATAGTGAATCATCTGGTCCTTCCTCGGACAAATTGGTTTCCTGCTCTCCATTGGAAGAAATCCAAACTCGGCATGCAAGGAAATTTCCGCAATTTTCACTCATTAGTAATTCAAGCAACTCGGCGACAGGCTTTGGATTAGCAAACATGATTGCAACTGCTGGCACGCACTCAAATTTCACAAGTTGACTTTCCTGAAAAGGCACTTGCTCGCCCGCTATGGCTTGACGCTGATTCTGATACAAAGGCAGCTATTGGCCTTCACAATTAAAATTCGGGACACAGATGCCTGCGGAAACAACGAACAGCTCCTTACTCGAATCATTTCAATTGCGAGACCTTACGCTCAAAAATCGGGTCATCATGGCCCCGCTGACCCGTGCTCGGGCGGGTGAGTCCCGAATCCCGAATGATCTGATGGCCGAGTATTACGCTCAGCGAGCTTCAGCGGGATTGATTGTTTCTGAAGCCACCACCATCTCACCCCAAGCCAATGGGTGGGTGCAATCGCCAGGTGTCTACACGCAAGAAATGACCAACGGCTGGAAAAAAGTTGTCGCTGCCGTGCATGCTGCCGGCGGAAAAATATTCATGCAACTTTGGCACATGGGACGGGCATCACACAGCAGTTTTCACGACGGTCAGCCAGCCGTTGCGCCATCGGCAATCGCGATCGACAACGGTGAGCTCGTCCGAACCTACGACGGCAAGCAACCTCACGAAGTTCCGCGCGCTCTGGAGACAACGGAAGTCATGGCGATTGTTCAGGAGTATCGCATGGCAGCCGAGAACGCATTGGCGGCGGGTTTTGACGGCGTCGAAATTCACGGCGCCAACGGATACTTGATCGATCAGTTTTTACAGTCGAAAACGAATCAGCGAACCGATGACTACGGTGACAGCATTGAGAATCGATACCGTTTTCTTGGCCAGGTGGTCGACGCGGTCACCAGTGTCTGGCCGGCGAAACGGGTTGGAGTTCGCCTGTCGCCCAACGGAGCTTTCAACGACATGGGATCGCCGGACTATCGCGATCAATTCACTTACGCCGCGGAACAGCTGGACAACTATCGACTGGGCTACCTTCATATTGTCGACGGCCTGGCGTTTGGCTTTCATGAACTTGGCGAGGCCATGGGGCTGTCTGATTTCCGTAAGCTGTTCGCGGGCCCATTGATGGGCAACTGCGGCTACTCGCAGGAATCGGCTGAGTCTGCGATCTCTAACGGCGATGCGGACATGATTGCTTTCGGTCGTCCCTACATCAGCAACCCGGATCTGGTTGAGCGGTTTCAAAACGGCTGGCCGTTGACCGATCCCGGAAGCCCGGAACTTTGGTACTCGCACGAAGCCGAAGGCTACACGACGTTTTCAAAGTACCAACAAGCCTGATGTCAGTTCGCGAAGCAATCAATCAACCCACCGCAAAATCCACCGGTCGTTTGGTGATCGGGTTGATCATATCGATCATAATTTGTTTTTCGGCAGGAGGTCTCGGATCGCTGGCAACGAGTTCAAGCATCACTGGATGGTACGTTGAAATCAACAAGCCAACCTGGAATCCACCCAACTGGATTTTCGGTCCTGTTTGGTCGACGCTGTTTTTAATGATCTCTGTTTCCGCCTGGCTGGTCTGGAAGAGTTCGGGGTTTGAAAAAGCAAAACTGGCGTTTGGCGTTTATGCTTTTCATCTTTTGCTCAACGCGCTTTGGTCGATCGTCTTCTTTGGCATGCAGCAGATGGGTTGGGCCTTTGTCGAAATCGTCGCGCTCTGGATTTCCATCGTCGCGACGATAGTGCTGTTTCATCGACATTCAAAACTGGCGGCATGGCTGTTGATCCCCTATATACTTTGGGTCAGCTTTGCCTCGTTTTTGAATTACACGATCTGGCAAATGAACCAGGCCTAATGGGCAATCAGCCAATTCTCGCCGTGGCCAGTTTCGACTTCGATTGGAACTTTCATCGGGATTGCACTTTGCATTGCTTCGACGATGACTGGAATGACGGTTTCGGTTTCGTCACGGTGCATGTCGAAAACGATCTCATCATGCACCGTCAGCAACATCTTTGTGGCAAAGCCGCCGTTTTCCAATGCTTCGTAAACACGAATCATGGCCAGCTTCAACATGTCGGCGGCTGTCCCCTGAATTGGACTGTTCATGGCCAGTCGTTCTGCGGCTCGTTGCAGAGTTTTGTTTCTGGAGTTGATGTCGCGCAGATAACGACGACGACCGGTCCGCGTCGCCACATAGCCATGCTCTCTACCGAATTCGATCGTGCGGTCGATGTACTGCTGGACGCCAGGATGCTTGTCAAAGTAGTTGTCGATCAGCTGATTGGCTTCGTTGCGAGGAATGTTAAGCCGCTGCTGCAGACCAAATGCAGAGATGCCATAAATGATGCCGAAGTTCACTGTCTTTGCCTTGTCACGCATCTCCCGTGTCACATCTTCCGGGTCAACCTTGTAGACCTTGGAGGCGGTTGAGTTGTGAATATCGGCGCCCGAGTTGAAGGCGTCGAGCATCGTTGGATCTTCACTCAAGTCCGCCATGATACGGAGTTCGATCTGGGAGTAATCCGCAGAGAGAATTTCGAATTCTTCGCTGCGTGGCACAAACGCCGCACGGATTTCACGACCTCGTTGTTTACGAATTGGAATCGTTTGCAGGTTTGGGTTGTTCGACTGCATGCGGCCCGTCGCCGTCCAGGTCTGGCTGTAGTGTGTATGCAGTCGGCTCTGATCGTCGATCGTGTTGGGAAGTTGATCGACGTACACAGATTTCAGTTTGACTGCGTTTCGGTATTCCAGCACATCCGCCACGATCTTGTGGTTGGGCGCCAATCGCAGAAGTTCTGATTCGCGAGTCGAATACTGGCCTGTCGCCGTTTTCTTTGGATTGGAGACCAGTTCGAGTTCGTCGTAGAGAATGGTCCCCAGTTGTTTCGGGGAATCGATATTGAATTCACGCCCTGCTTCCTCGTAGATGCCGTCCCGCAATTCGACGATTTCAACTTCCAGTCTGCTGGAGAAATCGGCCAGAGCGTCGGTGTCCAGTGTGATGCCTTCGTACTCCATGTCCACCAGAACGGGAATCAACGGACATTCGATGTCATAGCAAACTTCACTCACGCCGCGCGACTCAATATCCGGTCGCAGGACTGCGGCGACTTGCAGAGTAATGTCAGCATCCTCGCAAGCGTACTGACAGACTTGATCCAAAGGAACGTCTCGCAAACTTTTTTGGTCGTCACCTTTGGGGCCAATCAAATCGGAAATCGGAATCGGACGGTAGCCAAGATACAGGTTCGCCAGGTAATCCAGGCCGTGATTCATTTCCGGCTCCTTCATCGAGTGAGCCAACATCGTGTCCATCAGTTTGCCCCGGACCTCAATGCCATGCCAGCGCAATAACGTCACGTCGTACTTCAGATTGTGGCCAATCTTTTCGATGGAAGTACTTTCGAAGATTTCGCGGAATTCCTCCAACACCGCCTGGGCATCTTCTTTTTCTTGCGGGCAAGCAACGTAGTAGGCGGCATGCGGTTCGAACGAAAATGCGATTCCCAGCGGCAGTGCCTGACGCGGATCGAGTCCTGTCGTTTCGGTGTCGAAGCAAAAACTGGATTGCTGCTTCAGTTTTTCGATTAGCGCCGATCGCTGCGCCGGCGTTTCAATCAACTGGTAGTTGTGCTCAACGTTGGCAATACTTTTCTCTTCGACCCGTCCCTCGTCAAACAGAGTCGACTGAATTTCCTTTTCCCGTTTCTCACGAATCACCGCGGCGCGTTTCGGCGCTGAAGTGAACGACTTGCCAAACATTTTTCGACCGAGCGAGTCGAACTCCCACTCCATGAAAAGCTGCTTCAGCGACTCTTCGTTTGCTTCTCGCAGCTGGAAGTCAGCCAGTCGTAGATCGTGGGGAACATCTGTTTTGATCGTCACCAGCATTTTCGAGAGCAACGCCATCTCGCGATTCTCTTCAACGCGTTCTTTCTGTTTGCCCTTGAGTTCACTTGTGCTGTCGAGCAACTTTTCGATCGAGTCAAACTGACTAATCAGTTTGACTGCCGTTTTCTCTCCAATGCCAGGAATACCGGGCACGTTATCGCTCTTGTCGCCCATCAGACCAAGGATATCAATCACCTGGGAAACGCGTTCGATTTGCCATTTCTCCAGAACCGCGTCGACATCGAGAACTTCAAACGTACCGCCGCGATGTCCCGGTTTGTAAACTTTGATCTTTTCGGTCACCAGCTGATGATAGTCCTTGTCCGGTGTGACCATGAAGACTTCATATTCTTTGGCGGCAGCTTCGACGGCCAGTGTGCCGATGATGTCGTCTGCTTCGAAGCCGGGTGTTCGAATGATCGTGATGTTGAGCGCCTGCATCAACTGATCAACCATCGGGATCTGTGTCGCGATGTCTTCGGGTAGCTTGTCCCGCTGAGCTTTGTATTGGTCAAAGACTTCGTGGCGAAAAGTGGGCTCGCTGGTGTCGAATGCGATCGCGACATGAGTCGGCTTTTGCTTCTTTATCAGATCAAAAACCGTATTGGCGATTCCGAATACGGCTGAAGTCGGAATTTCTCCAGAGGTGAATCTGGGACTGCGGATCATTCCGAAATGAGCGCGGTAAATGAGGGCCATACCGTCCAGCAAGAACAGCTTCTTGGGTTCGTGCGCCGAAAACAGGTCGGGTGCGTCAATGATGCGTGTGTTTTTTGCCATTATCAGGAAGATTTCAACTGCGATATATGTGCTTTAAGGTTAACAAAATCGCTGTGTTTTGGGTTGGGGGCGATTCTGATGTAGAAACCGTCCATAAATAGGGGTATCCTGCACGAACAAGATGAGAACGCGTGACGTGGTTAATTTATTGACCACTCGGAGGCTGGTTTAAGAGCCAGCATTGAATTTTTGGAAGCTAAATGGTGATCGTTGGTTTAACCGGTGGTGTTGCCAGTGGAAAGAGTTTCGTTGCTCAATGTTTTGAGGAACTGGGAGCCGAACGGATCGATGCCGATCTGGTGGCTCACGAAGTTCTAAAGGATGCTGAGGTGGTTGACAGTATTGTTGACCAATGGGGTAAAAACGTGCTCACCGAGGTTGGTCAGATTGATCGAAAGCGACTTGGGAAAATCGTTTTCGGTGGTCCAGACGAATCGGCTCTGGATCATCTGGAATCCATCATGCATCCACAGATTCGAACTCGAATTCGAAAAGGAATAGATCAATTCAAAGCCTCGGCTGTCGTCGAAAAACTTGTTTTGGATATCCCGCTATTATTTGAAGGCGAGTACGAGCAGCACTGCAACTACATAGTTTTCGTCGATGCAACTGATTCCGTACGTCAACAGCGAGCAAAACTTCGCGGTTGGCCTGACGGTGAACTGGATCGGCGTGAATCTCGGCAGTTGTCGATCGAAGCAAAGAAACTTCGGTCGGATGTGGTGATCAGTAATTCCGGTTCGAGAGAATCAACAGCTCGGCAAATAGCCGATTTTGTGGGGACTCTTGAATGGAAAATTCCGAATTCGTTTCGTGATCTTTATCTCAAACCCTTCAACGAGTAAAGAATCCGAATCAAAATCGGTCCTACAATGGCTATCGGCGACTCCCGGTCAAACCCAAATCCTGCCCCTGTCTCTTCCAACTCAGCAAACAACAACGAACAGTTCGTTGACGTTTCCGAGTATCAAAAGCTTGACGACAGGCAACTCAATGCGCTGCTTTCGCAACACAAGGCAACCGTCTCTCAAGACAGTTCTGCCGAAGAGAAAATCCGCGCCATACTGGATCACCATCTTAAACTTGGCGAAAAGCTGATGGGTTCAGGGACGCTTCAGATCCTACCCGATGGTTTTGGTTTTTTGAGGAGTCGCTGGTTCAACTATTTGGGAGGACCGGATGACATTTATGTCTCGCCCAGCCAGATCCGGAAGTTCGATCTTGCCAATGGCGATGTTGTCCAGGGCCAGGTTCGCCCTCCCAAAGACAACGAACGTTTCTTTGCGCTGTTGCGAGTGTTCAGTGTCAATGCGCTAGATCCTGAAGATGCTTCGAAAGTGACCGAGTTTGATCGGCTGCCACCATTGTCACCAGACGTTCGGATAAAACTTGATTCCAGGCAAGCGAGCACGATTTGTCGAATCGTGGATATGGTTGCACCCATTGGTTTTGGGCAACGGGCCATCATTACCAGTCCGCAGCGATCTGGAAAGACAAAGTTGATCGAGCAGTTGTGTCAGGAAATTCAGGGCAACTATCCAAAAGTACACGTCTTTGTATTGCTGGTAGACCAACGCCCGGAGGAGATCGCCGAGATGGAGGATCTTCTCGAAAATGATCGCTGTGAAGTCATCAGTTCAGTTTTCGATGAGGCTTCGTTTCGACACAACGATGTTTCGATGATGGTGCTGGAGAAAGCAAAGAGGATGGTTGAGACGGGCACCGACGTGCTGATCTTTCTGGATTCACTTACCAGCATGGCAAGGTTCGAACTGGGCAATGCGTACTCCAGGAACTATCTTGAGTCCGACTCGCTAGGGAAAACAAAGAGTTTCCTTGCCTCCGCGAGGCGGACTGCGGACGCGGGGACGTTGACGATTTTGGGCACTCTGAAAACGGATGCATCGAATGAACTCGACGACGCGATCGCAGAATCACTTCGAGGGACTGCCAATCTTGAAATCAAGCTCGACCGTGAACTGGTTCAGCGCCGAATCTGGCCCGCCATCAATATCCACGACAGTCAGTCGCAACAGGAAGAGGCGCTGTTGGAAGACAACTACAAAGCAGTCTGCAAGTTGCGGCGTTGCCTCGGTGATTTGAGCGCTGCCGAAGCGATGGAAATGTTGCTGACAAAGATCGATGAAACGAAAACCAACAGCAAGCTGCTGAAATAATCGGTACGAGCATGAAAGGTGGCACAGGCTTCCAGCCTGTGAACATACTGCAGCCCGGCGAAACGTAGAACAACTTTGATAAAATTCGACACGCTGGAAGCCTATCCCACCTTCATTGCACGGTATTGGCGTTAACGGGCGCTGTCGCCAGACTTTTCTGCAAGGCGGTAGCTTCCAATCATCGAGTCAATGTGCTCGTTGTAGATATCGGTTTCATCAACGGCACCCGGCTCGTCAAACTCAAGCTGGAACAGTTTGGGTGAGATAGACTGTTGATGAACCTGGCCAAACTTGATGCTCATGGAAACGGTTGGCTGGTGAGAATCATCCTGGTCAAACTTGAAGAAGGCGATTTCTGCGGGTTGCCAACCATTCTCGGACGTGTTGGCAAAACGCATCCTGACACCATGTGGAAGATTGGGCGGCAGCTTTGTCCATTTTGGAGTCGGAAGCACTTCGCGATGATCAACGCGGTTGATCATCAGCTTTGACAAATGAGTTGGATTCCAGGTTCCAGTAAACTCAATCAGCTGTTGATCGCTGTTGACCGATTTTGCGGGACTAAATTCAAATGCCTCCGACAGATTGGCAAAGAGACTATCCAGAGAACCTGAGCCAACCCAGGTCGCCGAAAGAGTCGACTCGACGATGCCCGCATCTTCATTGTGCAATCTTTGCAGATCGTGAAACTTGAGCCTGCGCTTGTTTTGTTGCTCGGTCAGACGATACAGAAATCGGCCGTCACAAATCTGAGTCAGCTTGACCGGGTAGGGCGAATTGAGAATCAACTCCATTCGTGATTGCCCCGTTCCCTGGCCCTGATTCCAGAATCCGGCTTTGATTGACTGTGTTTTCTCAAACAGATAGCTGGTGACTTCAAAGTGCCCAAAGACCGGAGGACCATCTCGAAGTGATTCGGAAATGTGCTTCAGGAGCTCAACACCAGAGATTTGCAGGTCTGAACTGGATGTTGGCTTACCTACCAACGGCTCACGAGACTGTTGATTTTCAGTTGCGCTGGTTGCTTGCTCTACAGCAGCAGAGGCTTTACTGGTTTCGTTTGACTGCCAAAACCAAAGCAAGCATCCAGCCGCTAGCAACGTGATTGCAATGGGTAATTCTTGCTTCATGAAACGGCTGTTCGGATTTTGCGAAAGAAAACCATTACGACGCGCCGAACAAAGAGACAACGAGCCGACAGTAAACCTGTAGTTGGCGTGTAAACCAACGCGGATCGCATCCTAGAAATCATTCTGGTGCTGGTCTACGTCAATTTCACGCCTGATGCGGTTGCTGAAGGACAAACAAAACAAGAAGCCCGCTCGAATCCGTATTTCTGGCAGGCACATGATCGCTGTCAACGGCGAGACATTCCCAAGGGAGAAATTGATGTACGTGCGTATCACAACTGGCTTGCTGATGGTTATGGCAATCACCATGACAGCAAACGCCCAGGCACCGCTAACCCGCACGGGCTTGCCGTCGGGGCACAACTTGCCACCAGCACAAATGTTGCTGGAGCCAGGTCCGGGCGTTGGTGGCCCAGGCCCCGGTGTTCTGTTGGCCTCTTCGTCACGCGGTACCGGACCAGGTTCGTCACTGGAAGGCTATGGGCCTTTTGGCGCTGTCCGACTCCAGTCAGTGCAGGTGCTGTTCGATCGTCCTGAACTGATGCAAGTCAGTTGGGATGTTTCTGCAGTTGGCCGCTACGACTCGGCACCGCTGATCGTTCCAGGCCGTCAGAACTTCCGTCAAGGAGGCATCTACCGCCTGAAGATTTCAAACATCGAAGGTCGTCCTGGCATGACACTTTATCCAACGCTTGAAGTTGGAACGGCGTCGCCTCGCACTTCGGCATACCTTGCACACGCTGCAATTCCGATTCAGTTCACTGAAGAAGACTTCGACCAGGTGGCTGCGGCTAACTTTGTCACAAAAGTCATCTACGTTCCAGATCCGGAGTATCAGGAGCTGGCACTTGCTGGTGTCGATACGCTTGTCAGCACTCGTCTGGATCCAGGTGTGGATCCAATCGTTGAGGCAGATCGTCGCGGAGCCATCCTTGCCATCATGCGTCTTGGTAACAAAGACCTTGAAGCTGCTGGACTGGACGCTTCACTCGCTGCTGGTGCATTGCCACCATCATTCGGCGGAGGCGCCGGTGGAAGTCGCGACTACATCTCTGGCGTAACAGGTCCTGCCTATGGAATGCCATGGGTTGGAACAAACATCGGCCTTCCAGGTCCAGCACACATTCCACTTGGTGGACCAGCTGGCCTCAAGCGTCATACCATTCAAAATCACACGGCAACTCAGATCCCTGGCCCAACACACAATGTTGATGTCCTGGTTCGACAGAAGCCTGGTTTGAGCTACCCACGCCCAGCCAATCGCGTTTTGATTCAGGAGCGTAACATTCGTCCTCCTCACGGTAACCTGCAGCCACCATCGAACGCCGTTCATGGTCGACTTCGTCGCTAAAAACAATGCGACATGAAAACCAAGCAGCCGCGTCGGGCACTGGCTCACGCGGCTCTTTTTTCGCCAAATTTCCGGGTGCCGAAAAGGTGCCGCAACCCGAAGACTCAATCATGATCTCACGATTCAGCAAATTCGGAATGGTGATTGCGATGTCCATCGCGTTCGTCTGCTCGTTCGCGACGTGCGCCAACGCACAACGGCCACATCATCTGATTCGTGGAAACATGGTCCCCGGTCAGGCGTCTCAACTAAAGGTCCTGGCCAGCCCGAACAAAGCGGGCCAGATTCAGCCGGTCAAAATGATTTCGCCCGACGGTGTTGCGCTGTCCGTCGTGTCTGACGGATCATTCGTTTCGACTTCACAGCCGAACTACACCGTTGGTATGCAATTGGGGCAGTTGTACCGGTTCAGAATTTCAGGTGCCATCCTTGAAAGGGGATTTGAACTTTATCCTTCGGTCGAACTGCTTGATCTGTTGCATCCGCCTCAGGGGCTGGAAACCGATTTCCCAATTCCTGTCGTGATCAACGAAGCCGATATCCGTGAAGCGGTCGCCGGAAGACTGGTTACAAAAATCATCTACCTTGAAGATCCCGAAGTTGCCCTTCCGCGACCAGGTGGCAAAGACGAACAACCCTGGATTGATGTTTCGGCTGCGGAGGATCCAATCCGAACCGCTGAAGGACTGGGGCGACCCATGGCAATCCTTCGAATTGGATCACGCGTTCCAACCAGTCAGGAACTCGCCAACTCATCACTGAATGCGTTCAACAGTGCCACACCCACTCCCGCGCCTGAAACGTTGCAGCCGGGTTTGAGAATCAACCGGAAGTATCAGCCTGCTGTGATTCCGGCTGTCGATCCAAACACAATTCCGATCGTCGTTCCAGGCGGCCGAAACTGAGCATTGAAAGACCTGTCATGAATTTGAAATTCCAGTCGACAAAGATCGCAGCAACTCTCGTTTGCCTGTTCGCGTTTTCGGGTCTCTCGCAAGCTCAGCAAAACCGGGCAACAATCCGGCTGATTTCTCCAGACAGGAACACTCAGTCCCAGGACGAGCCAAAGTTGACGCCTGCGTCCATCGCGCGGCGTTTGATCGCTCCGCAAGCAGATGCCAACACCACACCGTTGATGCGTTTGGGATCCAGCGACTCGATGCAACCTGCCGGAGCTCCTGCCAGTCCGGCAGTTTTCACCGCCGACAACAGAGACGATCCGAATCTTGGATTTACAGAACGTTCCGGATTCACAATTCGGCAAGGCACCATGCCGGCGCCTGTGCAAACATTGATCACGCCAGGACCGCTGACAAGCCATCCAGCGACGGGAAATCATCGACTTCGCTCCAGCGACCGTACCAACTCGCGAGCCTTGAGTGACGAGTATATTTTTGATGGTGACGATCGTGGTCGGCCAATCTCGGTCGATGAGAACTGGAACATCTACGGCCTGGAAACAGAAGATACGTTTGGTCATTTCGATACGCTCGACGGCCGCCGTCTGGTGTCGCCAAGTAATCGCGTCAAGATTTACGCTCCCCGATTCGCAGCCGTTCGCAAAGTCGATGGCGTGTTCAATGCTCGACACAACACACAAGTCGGATCATTTGACAAGAAGTTGGTGATGCAGGTTTCGCGTGGTAAAGACTTTTCTTCGTCGACGATGCAGAACGTAGCGATCAACGGCATCGAAGGCGCCGATCGTGCCAGCGGTTTCAAGCAGCGAACACGTGGCGTTGTTTCCGACCAGTCCATCGAACTGATTGGCGTTCGCAACAGTTTTTCACCCTATGAGAATCTGGAATTGATCAAATGGGGGCGTCACTCTGGAAGCCAAACAGCCAGACTCCAGCTTGGGATGCAGGCCGCTAACGTGTGGCAGGACAATCTTCGCCTGAAAGTTAACGCCAAAGGTGCTCAGCCGATCGTCGTCAACGATCTGACAAGTGCCCAGCAGATCATTCACGTCGAAAGCGACGGCAAGGGCTCGGTTCTCCGCGTCACCAAGGTTGCCTCCAAAATCGCGGCAGATCAGGGCGATGAAGTTGAGTTTACGATTCGCTTCGACAACCTGAGTTCCAGACCCGTTGGCAATGTGACGCTTGTCGACAATCTGACAGGCCGACTTCAGTATGTACCAGGCTCGGCCGAATGTTCCTTGAAGGCCAAGTTCATCGACGAAGTTAACGAAGCCAATTCCCTGATGCTTCGCTGGGAGATCATTGATCCCGTGAAACCACATAAAGGCGGCATCATTCGATTCAAGTGCAAAGTTCGATAATCGATGTCACGGATTGAGTATCCAAACTGACACCCCGGAACTGGGGCAACTTGACGCACTGTTTTTCCGTTATATAGCTCGCGCGGCTTCGGTTCTGGGTCTTATCAAAGAAGACTCACTTTCAAAACCGAGTGTAACATGACGCTATCTCCTTCTCTGTCTGCTCGACCAGATGTCGGGAAGGGTTTCATGCGGATGGTGTGGCACGACTTGTTGTTCATGCACTGGAAGGCGGACGCAGACCAGTTGCGAAAACACATGCCTCCCACGTTGGAGCTCGATACCTTCAACGGACAGGCATGGATTGGAATCGTGCCGTTTCGCATGAGCGGCGTTTCCCTGCGATGGCTGCCAGATCTTCCCTGGTTGTCAAAATTCCCAGAACTCAATGTGCGGACATACGTCGTTGGTCCTGAAGGTCAGCCTGGCGTCTGGTTCTATTCGCTTGACGCCACCAATCCGATTGCGGTTCGCGGAGCCAGGTGGCTCTACAACCTGCAGTACATGGACGCGAAGATTCAGTTCGAAAAGGAAAAGGGATGCGACTGCGGATCCTGGATTCGTTATCACAGCGAGCGAACGCATCGCAAAGAACCGGATGCCCTGCTGCAGGTTGAGTATCGGCCAATCGGTTCGGAATACGAAGCCACCAGGGGAACGTTGCTCGATTGGCTGACGAGTCGCTACAGTCTCTTTTCCGCTGACCGCGAAGGTGGGCTTTTTCGTGGTGACATTGACCATGAACCGTGGGTTCTGCGAGACGCTCAGGCAATTGTCCATCGCAACACGATGACGGAAGGAATTGGTGTCGATATTCCTACAGAGGCTCCGTTGCTTCACTTCTCAAGATGCACCAAAGTCGTTGCCAGTCCACTGAAAAGAGTCTAGCGAGTCATTAACAGGAGCTATAAACGCCGCCTGTTGTTTCATATCCCGCACGTTGCTCTACTCTCATTGAGCCCATCGACTCGCCGCGGTATCGTAGTTGATTGCACAGTCGCTAAAATACAATTCCTGCGAAACCGAAATGCCTGAATCCGTCCAAATCCAAAACATCAATCTGCAACTGAGCCAACCGCACAAGCTCAAGAACGAATGGATCGGCCAGACCGAAATTCTGACTCAGTTGATGGCGTGCTGGTTGGTTGTGAATGACAAAGATCTACCACTGTCCCCGCGGATCGTTGGCCCGCCTGGCATCGGCAAGACAGCGATGGCGATGGCGGCAGCCAACTTGCGAGAGCAGGATCTCTACATCTACCAGTGCACCGCCGATACGCGGCCTGAAGATTTACTGGTCACGCCTGTTCTGGCCGAAAGTGGAAAGATCGCCTATCACGCGTCGCCGCTTGTTTCAGCCATGATCACTGGCGGAGTCTGTGTGCTCGATGAGGGCAACCGGATGAATGAGAAGTCGTGGGCCAGCCTCGCGCCCCTGTTGGATCATCGCCGCTACATTGAATCGATTGTGGCGGGCATTTCCGTTGACGCCCACGCAGACTTTCGCTGTGCCGTCACGATGAATCAGGATGAGTCAACGTTTGAGATTCCGGATTACATTCTGAG
Organism: uncultured Pirellulaceae bacterium; assembly: GCA_964446085.1. Taxonomy (GTDB): domain Bacteria; phylum Planctomycetota; class Planctomycetia; order Pirellulales; family Pirellulaceae; genus Mariniblastus. Next base: position 48,490 of record CAYUNP010000004.1, on the reverse strand, counting down.
TCGCCTGCAACCAACACTGGCGTTGAAGTTTCCTTCCCGTGAAGATGAAAAAGAGATTCTGCACTATCACTTGCCGTTCATCGAAGACGACATGCTTTCAATGACCGTCGAGTTTTTACAACAGGCTCACGAATTGAAGCTGGACTTCTCGACCCGGGACGGAATCAATCTGCTACGTTACGCGATGAAACGAATCAAACAGTCCGGGGACCACCCAATTGCGCGTGACCAGGCATGGGCAGAAGCACTCGAACAGTGTCTCGGCCAGGAAGCACTCGACTTGCAGGAGTTGGCCAGACGCAAAAGCCAGACGCTCGGCGGTCAGACTCTACCGATGGGCTTTGGCGATTTCTTCTTCGACCCCAACGATCCACTGCACCCGGACCTGGACGTGGATGGAGACGACGATGAAGACAACGGAGAACCGTTTTGAGTAAGTCCTTTCCAGAACTTTTGAAGATTGGCCCGCACGTCATGGCGCTGCCGATCGTTCACGGAAGTGGCGACTTTGCGTGGGAGATCCGTCGGCTCATGATGCAGTACGAATTCGACTGCGTCGCGGTGCCGATTCCCGATTCATTTCGCGATGGCGTGGAGGCCGGCATTCTGAAGTTGCCTGTCCCTTCGGTCGTGGTGCAAAAGTCCGGTGCAATGCAGGAATACAATCCTGATGCCGCGAATGAGTCTGACGAGGAAGTCGATTTTGTCACCAGCTATGTCCCTGTTGATCCATGTCAGGGCGTCATTGCGGCGCTGCGCGTGGCGATGGAAGAGCGTTTGCCACGCAAATACATTGACCTGGAAACGCACCGATACGAACCACATTCGGCGACGCTGCCAGATTCTTACGCGCTCAAACAGTTGAGTGTTGAAAAGTTTGCGGCAGCGGTGGCTCCGTTCCTCAGGCCCGCCGATTCCGAACAGTGGAATGCTCGGGTCGCCCACATGGCGTGGCAGTTGCGGGAGCTTTCCATTGACTACAAACGAATTCTGTTTGTCACCAACATTGTCGACTGGCCGTGGATTCGGGAGGCTTTCGGAAGTCGGGATCTACAGCCCCAGGCTCATGAGAGCACGCGCGACCCGGAACACTTTGGGGTCGAGGAGGACACGCTCTACTTTCTGATGAGAGAGATTCCTTTCATCGCCAACCTGTATGAGAACGCCAGGCGTGAGCTTGATGACGATGCAAATCTGTCAATTGATGGCGTCAAGGAACTTTTGATTTCGGCTCGCGATGACTACGCTTACGAATACGGAAATCGCGCTCGCAAGATCACGCCAAGTCTGATGTCGCGGATGCTGACCTACATTCGAAATCTGACTTTGATTGGCCATCGCCTTTCTCCTCAGCTTTCAGATATCGTGGTCGCTGCGAAACAGGTGGCGGGCGACGGTTACGCCCGAGTCGTGTTGGAGACGGCGAAGCAGTACGACTATCGCGAACTCGCTGACCCGTTACCGTATTGTCGCATGGGGATCGATCGAATTGCATTGCCCAATGAAGAGGTTGCGACGGCCATCAATCGCCTTCCAGGCCCACCGTTGCGATGGACCTCAATTGAGATTCAGCCGAAACCGGACGACCAGGTTCAGAAAGACTGGAAGCAAAAATGGAATCCGTTTTCGCAATGCAGTTGGCCGCCGGAAGATGATCTGATTGAGCAGTTTCGACGAACGGTATTCGATCGGGCCAGCGAAGTTTTGGGGACGGACCTGGCGAAAACTGAAAAGTTCACGACCAGTGTGAAGGACGGGATCGATATTCGTGACACAGTCCGCAACTGGCACACCAATGATATTTATGTGAAAGTGCTGCCGCCGAATCAGGGCAAGCTTGATGTGGCGGTGATGCTCTTCGATTCCCCCGCCGACCCACGCGAGTATCCGTGGCGGACGACCTGGTTTGCCGAACACAAGGATGAATCGACGCTCGCATTTTTCGGAACTGATTTTCAGTCACAACCAGTCGGACCAGGAATTTGTCTGGCTCACTACGGCGGCGCGATGTTTATTTATCCGCCGGTTATGATTCCGGATATTTGGCAGGATCCGCGTTTGGACTTTGCCACGACGCTTGAGGAGCGGCTGATTTCAGCAGCCTGTTTGTACTCAACGTGTCGACATGTGGCCTTGCTGAGTCCGGCGCCTCCGGGCCAGGCCTGGAAAAAGATTGCCAGGCATTACAGGAAAACGCTGGTTCATTTACCGTTGTCAAAGTTCGGTGACTCGACAGTTCAGCAACTTCGCATGGTTCATGTCCTTAACGGGAAGGAAGTTAGAAGTTATGCTTCTGACTTCATTCGCCGCGTTTGAGAGGAAGAATCGATGGATCCCATTCAGCTATTTCACAACTTGATCAACCTTGCCGCTGTCGATCAAAAGTTCACTGATGAAGAAATTGACTTTCTGATCGAAATTGCCAATCGATACAACATTCCCAGCGAAGAATTCGAAACCGCGTTAACCGGAATTCGTGAGGGCATGATTGAGGTCAAGTTGCCTGAAAATCACGATGACCGCGTCAAATTGATGAAGGAAATGATCCGCCTGATGGCCGTCGATGGAGAATTGGCCGAAAACGAAAAGCGGCTTTGTGCTCAAGCGTCGGCTGGCATGGAGTTCACGTCGCAGCAGTTTGATGAACTTCTTGGTGAAGTGTTGAGCGAACCTCAGATGTAGGAACGGGGAACGGTGGTCTCCACCGTTTGCTGCACGTCCACGGTGGAGACCACCGTGCCACGTTGCTCCATGTCCACGGCGGCAACCCGGGGTTTGTGATTAATCACCGGTTCTACCGTTGTAAATCGGCGATCCACTGGCAGCGAATTCACGGAATACTTCGTAGGCATCTTCGGCCATCACGTTTTCGATGACCTCAATGCCACGCTTTTGCAGTTCCTGTTTCCATTGTGGATGAATTGGGCCTTCATCAAAACCAGTGATCTTTTCGACTTCTTCACCCGCTGCTGCGAAAGCCAGTGAGCGAACTCCCGACCATGGGATCGAACCGAAGCACATCGCACAGGGGCGCGCGTTAACGACCAATCGATAGTGCGGCATTCCCGGTCCGCCAAGGTCAAACGTGCCGAGAATCGATTGGGCCATGCCAATGGTGACCATCTCCGCATGAGCAGTTGAGTTGTTTCCCGGCACGACTCGATTCACTCCGATGACAACGCGTTTGCCGGTTTCTTTTTCAAAGATGCCTGCGGCGAAAGGTCCACCGGTGTCTTTTTGGAAGTTGGTTCGTGAAAATCGAACCACGGCTTCCATCTGTGATTCCAGGCTTGGCATAAACTCGGGCAGCTTGTCCGATTCCTCGATGACCCAATTGGGTAGCTCTACTTTGAAATGCATCTGAGACTTTGGCGGGATAAAAAAACGGACACCGGAATTTGGTTTCCGATGTCCGTAGATTTTAGATCTTATTCAAACTGACGACCATTGGTCCAAACGTGGATGGTTGCCGTTAATTCTTTGGTAACGTCTACTTTACTTACTTGGTGCCCGAACCAAGCGACCGTGTACCCGAACCGTCTGCTCGCGTGTCGGAACCTTCTGAACGAGTCCCTGAACCGCCAGGGGAACGTGACTTGAATCCGCCAGTCCGATTGTCCAAACGTTCGATCGATGCACCTTGACGCTGACCCATCCACGTAAGCAGCTTGCGAATGTCGATCGTATCAACTGAATTGCCTTTGGCCTGATCCTGCAACGTCGTCATTGCTGTGACAACTTTGCGAGTGCCAGTTCTCGGTGCAGGACCAAGGACGAAGAAGCGTGTTGTTGAGTCGATCTGACCGGAGATGTTGCCATCTTCGTCATGAGAAGCAACGACACGACCACCATTTCGAACAATCATTCGCTTCAACTTTTCAACGTCAGAAATCCCATCGTTGTCGAGATCAAAGAATCCACCGAGTGCAACGGCTACCGTATCGCCACGATCAAAGGTCGCACTAAGGACAATATCACCAGTCAGGATCGGGTTCAGCGGATCAGCATCGGTGATGCGGGCTCTCGACAAACCGTTATCAAGTACCTCGGTGATCTCGATCATCGCCTTGTGGCGGTCTTTTTTGTAGTCGCTTGCGGCTCGATCATAAATGACGAAAGTCAGATTCGGACGAGCTCCATCCACCCGACCAAGGTCGATGAACACGCTGTTGGATGACTCGGCAACTCGAACAATCTTGCCATCTGCAATATCGAAGACTTCCCGTTCGTAATTGTTGACTTTGGCTTTCAAGCCAGCATTCTCTTTATCAGTGACTTTCTTTTCGTCACTAATGGTTGAGATCATTCCCTGGAGTTCTTCTTTTTGATTGTCGAACTCCACACGTTGTACATCCATCGCGTCCTGAAGCGACTTGGCAACACCAGCGAGTCGTTTTTCCTCTTCCGTGTTTCGCCTTCCTTCCTCAGCAAGCTTCACCTCTGTGTCGGTCAGTGCCTTGGAGCGTTCCTGGAGAGTATTGGTAACGGAGGCGAGTTGCGTTTCAGATTCCTCGCGAATTCGGTTGGCTTCCTGGGCCTTGGCAAAAGCATTCTCGGTGGCAGAACGCAAAGCGCTGGCCATTTTGTCGATGGTGCCTTTGTAAGTCTGATCCGCCTCGGTGTTGTTTTCGCCAGAGTCAGTGATGGCTGAATTAAATGCCATGTCTCGCGTGTAGATCTCGTAGATCCCATTTGCCGAATCAGCGATTTGCTGAATCTCGTTACTCTGATTCGTACCTTCTACTCCTCTTTTGTAACCCGGAATCAAGTCACGAAACCCCTCGATTTCATCAACGGCTTTTCCTTCCACGCCGAGGCACGCAGAGAGCATATCTGACTTGGCAGCGTAGGCATCAGAAAGAGCCGAACGAAACTTGGCGTCTCCCTGTGCAGCGACCATCTTGTCATGGTAGTCAGACATTCTTATTGCCAAGAAGACGGTCGTCACAAGCAGCATTACTGCAACGATGGACAATCCGATGATGCCCATCACATAGCCCTGGTTTTCGCGATTAGCCATTGAAGCTCCTGAAGTCCCGACGATGCGGGAGATTTTTATTGCCAATACATTCTGTTGTTGGATCGGATCTTGTGAACATTTCCATGACCAACCTGCCAGCAGACGCTACAAAGCAATCGTTTCCGGCAGATCGCTGCAAAGAAGAGCCCTCACCCATCGATATCACAACTGAATGGTAAATTGCACCGATTTTACTGTCAAATTATGAATTGCTGACTCAGGCAAATAGAACAGGAAAACGCTGATTTTGACGAAGAGTCCCAAAGATTCGGTTCTATAGAGCTATCATCCCGCCTCAAGGCCGCCCGATTTACGGCGAATGATCACAATCGAGCTTGCCCTGACCTTCGAAATTCCGATACAAGCAACGCTTGAATATCCGGTTTTACTTTGCAAATGGTCCGTTGATCGCTGGTCGAAAACAACTTATTGGATTGCGTCTTCTATCTTACATTGGTTCGCTGGTCAGTTTGGTAATCGTCGCCGGATGCGCCTCCTCTGCGAATCGGTTTACGCGACCATCAGCGATCGTTACCAAGCGACTTCGACCTTCCAACGACCGAAACTGGCGACCGGAAATGTCGAAGCTTGCCTGGGCGGAAGTGGAAGGCGACCGATTCACGATTCGCAATATTCGCAACAACCAGTACGTGACAGCAAGCGAGTTTGTCCCGGCGTACTACGATCGACAAATCCGCATCTCGCAGATTCAATCAGTCGACTACGTTGTTGTTCCGTTTCCAGATCATCCAAGCTTGGCCCACACGATGGTTAGCTTTGGCGTCGACGATGGAAGCTACATCACGGTTTCGGCAGAGGTTCGCAAAGAGCTTGGTGAAGAATACTCAGTCGTTAAAGGATTGGGCCGCGAATACGAATTGATGTACGTCGTTGGCGACGAAAGGGATCTTGTCCGTCTCCGCGCGTCACATCGTGCAGATGATGTCTACGTTTATCCGACAGTGGCAACTGCAGCCCAGTCGCAAGCGCTGTTCGCCAGCATGATGGCTCGCACGAATCAACTTGCTGCCAAGCCTGAATTTTACAATACGCTAACGAACAATTGCACGACAAACATTCGTCGTCACATCAATGAGCTCGTGCCGAATCGCATTGCCAACACATGGCAGGTCATTTTGCCGGGGCACTCTGATCGATACGCGTACAATCTGGGTTTGCTTGATCAACGCATCCCTTTCGAGGATCTTAAAGTGGCTTCCCATGTGAACCAGTTGGCAGACGAGTATTACAGTTCGCCAAACTATTCGTCACGCATTCGCATGGGCCGGGCCGCGATCGACAGGATTGCTCAACAGCAAAGATCGCTGCAGCCCGCAATCCAGAGTCAGGGCGGCCAGTACCTCGATCAGTTGAAGCTTCGCTGAAAGGTGGCACAGGCCTCTGGCCTGTGTTCTGCATGTCAACAGGCCACAGGTCCTGAAACTCTCCACTTCTCGCGCTTGCAAATCGGTGTCGGGAAAGCCATCATGGATGTCGATCACAACCAAACTTCCTGGGGATTACCATGTCGCGGATTCTTTCAACTGCTCTGCTTGTTTGCCTTTTTGTAACGCCTTGCTGGGCACAGGACTCTGAATTCAAGTCGATGTTCAACGGCGAAAATCTTTTGGGGTGGCATGTCAATGAAAAGCCAAAGTCGGTCTACGTGGAAGACGGTTGTTTGGTAACGCATGGCGAACGGGCTCATGTTTTTTACGTTGGCGATTCTGGCCACGCGGATTTCAGTGACTTTCATTTCAAATGCAAAGTCAAAACAAAACCTCAGGCGAACTCTGGAATTTACTTTCACACAAAGTTTGAAGACTCAGGTTGGCCTACCGTCGGCTACGAAGCTCAAGTCAACAACACGCAGAGCGACCCCAAAAAGACAGGTGGGCTCTACGCGATCAAGGATTGTTTTGAAGCACCCGCCAAAGACGATGTCTGGTTCGACTACGAAATCATGGTCCAGGGCAAACACATCGTGATCAAAATCGATGGCAAAGTGATCACGGATTACACCGAGCCGGAAAATCCGGAACGAAAAGAAGGCATGGAAAAGCGTCTTCTGGGCAGTGGTACAATCGCATTCCAAGCTCATGATCCGGGTAGCAAGGTATACTACAAGGACTTGATGTTGAAAGTAATGAAGTAAATTGGGACAGCAATCCAGATGAATCTCAAAGTTGTTTTTGCGATTACCGTTTCTGTTTCTGTTTTCGCATCATCGCTTGCGTTCTCTGACGATCAACTGTCTGAGACAATCGTCCCGATTTTGGAGAACCACTGCTTCGACTGCCACACCGCTGGCAGTGCTGAAGGGGGTGTTACGTTTGACCACCTTGTTGATCAGGACGATGCTGCCCCTGGCGATCCTGAACTGTGGAACCGTGTTCTCAAACAGGTGCGAACGGGATTGATGCCGCCGATCGAAGGCGAGCCACTGGAACCGGAGCAGCTTGGTGAACTTGAATCCTGGATCATCGCCGATGTCTTCAAGCACGACGAAAAGAATCCAGATCCGGGGCGCGTTACGGTTCGACGTCTCAATCGCGAAGAGTATCGCAACACGATTCGGGATCTGGTTGGCATCAAATACGACACGACGGTGAACTTTCCGCCAGACGACAGCGGCGAAGGTTTCGACAACCTTGCCGACGTACTTTCAATTTCTCCCATGTTGATGGAGAAATATCTCGACGCTGCTCAAACGATCGCCAATCAATCCGTGCCCCTGGTCGGGCTGCAAACACCGTTTCAGCGTTTTACCGCAAGGAACTTTGATGTTCCTGATGAATGCGTTGACGACAATCGCCTGTCGATTCCTTTTTACGAACCGTTTACTACCGAGCGGGATTTTGAAATCCAGACAACGGAGAAATATTCTTTCGACTTTGTGTTGATCACTGCTGAGAAGTACATCGAGGATGCAACGGATGCGAATCGCTGTGAGGTGAGGGTTTTCCTGGACGACGAAGAACTGCTCAACAACATCTACAGTCGTGACCCATGGAAGCGGACTCCGTTTTCTTTTGAACGGGAACTGACTGAAGGCAAGCATTCGATTCGAATCGAATTGGAGCCTTTGACGAGAGAGAAACAGGGACGAAAACTTCAAATTCGATTTGAAGACATGTTCGTGAAAGGCCCTTTGGGCGATGAGTTCCAAACCGTCCCGGAAAAACATGCTGCGTTTTTCAAGGAGCCGATCCCTGACGAGGAGGAGGCGCGTTTGAAGTACGCGAACAGCATCATCAGACCCTTTCTGACTCGCGCGTTTCGCCGACCTGCGGATGACCAGACGGTTGAGCGTCTTTCTGGTCTGGCGCAAAGCGTTTGGCAAGAAGAGGGCGGGTCTTTTGAAAAGGGGATTCAACAGGCGATGGTTGCCGTTATCGCTTCGCCACGATTTTTATTTCGGGAAGAGTTTCCTGAATCGACAGAGTCCGCTGGCCACGTTTTGGTCGATGAGTTTTCTCTTGCGTCAAGGTTGTCCTATTTCCTGTGGTCTTCGATGCCCGACGGCGAGTTGCTGCGTTTGGCTCAGGAGGGCAAGCTTCGCGAAAACCTTGATGCCCAGATTGAGCGCATGCAGGCGGATCGACGCTTCAAATCGTTTTACAGAAACTTTGTCGGGCAGTGGTTGCAAACACGAGACGTGGAAGGCGTTTCCATCAATGCGTTTTCGGTGCTGTTGCGCGAGGGGGCTGATCCTGAGCTTCAGGAGAAATTCGAACAGTTTCGCGAATTGAGAAAAACGCAGAAACGAAAACTGACTGAAGAAGGCAAGAAGGAACGGGAGGAACTGCTGTCGGTTTTGCGACCCATGTTCAAAAAAGCCGGGAAGATTGAACTCAATGAAAAACTGCGTCGTTCGATGCGTCGTGAGACTGAAATGCTTGTTCAGCACATCATCCGGGAAGACAAAAACCTGACTGAGTTGATCAACAGCAATTACACGTTTCTCGATGAACGTCTGGCAAAGCATTACGGAATCAAGGGAGTCAAGGGTGACAAGATGCGACTGGTTGAGTTGCCCGCGGAAAGTCTTCGCGGCGGTTTGCTGGGCCACGGTTCCATGTTGGCACTGACTTCAAACCCGGATCGAACGTCACCTGTGAAGCGAGGTTTGTTCTTGTTGGAAAACATATTGGGAATACCAACTGGTGCTCCGCCGCCAGACATTCCGTCGCTGGAGGAATCAGAGACAGGTGAAGAGGGGAAACGGGTTTCACTTCGTGAAGCTTTGGCAATTCATCGCGAAAACTCGCTATGTAGTTCCTGCCACAATCGCATGGATCCATTGGGCCTGGCACTGGAGAACTTCGATCCGCTCGGTCGACAACGCCCCGACGACGAGATCGATGTTTCCGGCGAACTGATCACTGGCGAAGAGTTTGATAACCTGAACGAGCTAAAAGAAATTCTGGCAACTCAACACCAGGATGCCATTTACCGCACCGCTGCAGAGAAGATGTTGACGTTTGCATTAGGGCGTTCGCTCGAATTCCACGATGTTCCAACGGTCGATTTGATTGTTCGTCGGGTTAAGGAAAAAGATGGTAGCGGGGCGGAATTGCTGCGGGCCGTTATTGATTCGGTCGCGTTTCAGCGAATGCGTCATGAAACGGACGAGGATTTGTCGAAAAAGTAGCATGACGACGCAGGTTCATTCCAAAGGCCTGCGTCCTCTTTGATGTAAGATAGAATGCTGCTTCAAGCCATCGGGAAAATATCATGAATCAAAATCGTCGAGCTTTCCTTCGCGGCGTTGGTGCTGCGATCGCTTTGCCAACGCTTGCTTCACTGAAGACGGGTTCTGTTTTCGGTTCGACTTTCTCAGCTGGAACCGAAGCAACGTTGGCGCAAACCGCGACGGGTGCGCCGCTTCGAACTGCGTATCTGTATTTCCCCAATGGTGCCATTCCATCGGCTTGGTGGCCAGAATCGACAGGCGACGACTACCAATTCAGCGAGACGCTGGAATCGCTCAAACCAGTTCGTGATTCGATTCAGATTATGGGCGGACTCGATAACGTTTCTGCCAATGCCGGGGCTGATGGTGGCGGAGATCATGCGCGAGGCGGTGGAACTTTTCTGACGAACGTTCGCTTGAACAAAAGTTCGACGAATCTGCGGGCGGGCGTTTCCATTGACCAGGTCATCGCTCAAAAGATCGGCCACCTGACGCGACTGCCATCCCTGGAACTCAGTTGCGAAGCTGATCGTCGCGGAGGGAGTTGTGATTCGGGCTACTCGTGCGCGTACCAATACAACATTTCATGGAAGTCTCCCACGACACCGATGGCTTCGGAGTCAAATCCACGTTTGGTGTTTGAGCGTCTCTTTGGCGCCGGAAGTCCGGATCAGCGTTTGGCGAATCTAAAGATGCGCCGATCCCAACAGCGTTCGGTACTGGACTTTGTGATGGAAGACGCGAAGAAGATGCAGAAGCGTTTACAGCGGACGGACAGGATGAAGCTGGAAGAGTATTTCACTTCTGTCCGGGAAATCGAATCCAGAATCCAGCGAGCCGAGCGACACGGTGATGCCGAAACGGAAGCACCGACGCCTGGAGTTCCCGGTTCCTATGCTGAACACATGCAGATGATGTTTGAGCTTTTGTTGTTGGCGTTTCAAACCGATTCAACCCGGGTCGCGACGCTATGCCTGGCTCACGACGGCAGCAACCGTTCGTTCAGCGAAATCGGCGTGGTCGAGGGTCACCATGAGCTTTCCCATCACAAGAACAAACAGGATGCGATCGACAAAGTGAAAACGATTGATCGATGGTACGTTCAGCAGCTTGGTCAGTTTTTGCAACGCATGGAAACCGTGAAAGACGAGGACGGCAATTCGCTGTTGCACAACTCCATGATCATGTTTGGCAGTGGCAATGCGGATGGAAACCGGCACACACATGTGAACTTGCCAATCATCATGGCGGGCAAGGGCGGGGGTGACATGAGCACCGGTCGCTACGTGGACTACAACGAAACACCACTGGCCAACATGCACATGACATTGGCTCATCGGATGGGACTGACCGACATGAAACGGTTTGGTGATTCGACAGGAATCATTGGCGACGTCTGATTCGTGAAAAGTGGTTGAGCCGCGACAAGTGTCAGCCTCGGACTTCAGTCGGCTGTGGCTGCGGCGGCTCGCCGCAGTATTAGACAGAAAAACTGCGGCGAGACGCCGCAGCCACGGGGAGCGACGACAGTTCCTGCCGCTACTCTTTCTCCTTCTTGACGACCAACAGTTGGTGATTTTCAACATCGTACTGATATTCGCAGGTCGTAAGTGGTTCAGGCAACTCAATCACATAGACGTCGAAAACCTTGTCCATGAACTCTTTGTGGCTTTTCGGATATCGACCTTCAGTGGCACGAAAAAGTTCCAGCGATTGTTGAACTTTCATTTGCCCAACTTGATGTGTCACCTTGCCGAGCACTTTCATGTTCTTGTTGATGATGTTGATGTCAGAACCATCTTGCACAGCCAACTCCCTTCCCGCATCCGGATCCCATTCGCCAACTTTTTTTGTTGTTTTGCCAATGATGCCAGTCGCGGTGCCTTTCTTTTTGGCTGCTTTCTTTGGCGGAGGAACGCAACCGATGGTCCAACAGATAGCCAGTGCGCATGCGATTGAAGTAAATCGAAGAAGCGGGATAGATTTCATTTTCCTGTCCTGTAGTGTTGGCCCGAAGCAAATGGCGACTAAGGAGCAGTATAGGCCAACGAGAACTTGCCAGCCATCATTGAATAAACCAAAGCGTCGCGCGGCTCGCGCCAAAGGACAAAGCAGCTGCTATTTGCCGCTGGGAAGGCTGGCTTTGACGCTGCGAATGTTTTCGCCTCTGGCTGAATTATCAGACAAGTTGTACTTCACCTTACTGGCCACCATCGTGTCGATTTTACCTCTGGGAGATTTTCGGTGGCTCAATTTGGCCATCGCAGGTGGATTGCCTTCAATCACCAACAGGTCCGTATCGTCGTTGTAAGTCAGTCGGTCGGCAACTGCTTCAAAGAGTTGGCTGCGAATGCTCGTGTTTCCCTCGGCTTTCATCTCCAGTCGGGGCTCGGAGTTGCGTGGCGTCCATTGGGCAAACTTTAGCACGTCACTTTTCAGTACCGCCGCCCCAAGAGGCAACTGGTCTGGCCGATCCGGGTCGAGCGTCCTGTCAAATCGGTCAACTTTACCCCACGCGGTGCGCGTGTTGCGATCAATCTCCATCGTGCCACGTTCCGAGTTGGCAATCAACTCGCCATCGAATTTCACATGAACGCAAGTCAGGTCTCCTGCCTGAGGTTCGCCGGTGGGTGCGCTTTGCGAGACCCCGGTCGTCTGACTTTCGCCTTTGGAATATTGGTAGGACATTGCCGCACCTGGTCCGCTGGTTGCGATATCTCCAGTGACCGCGTCAACGGTCGCCATCGGAACAAACAGCTTCTGAAGCGAGTTGACTTTTCCATTGGCGTCAACGTTCGCGTTTTGAACACCAATATATTTGCTTGCCCCAAAGTCGTCTCTGCGCTGATGACTGGCAAGCCGAAAGGCACGATTGCCAGGTTCCAGCCTGTTCACAAATACCATTCGTCGAATTTCCGGCTCGTTGCGTTTGGCCAGTCCGGAATCTGACTGATCCACTTTCTCAAAACGAATTGAATCAGTAAGCTCGATCGTGAGCGCTTCACTGTTGGTCTTGATCGTTGAGCTCTCACCTTCGCTGTTGGGACGTCGATTGGCATGAAGTTCCACATCGCTTTCGAAATAGATTTTTGCGCCGTCAAAGACCATTCCACCGTGCCAGCTGACGTTGGCTTTTTCCAGTTGCGGTAATTTCTCGTCGCCTGAATTTCGTCCCTGCGTTTGCTTGTGAGCATCGATTGCCAGGTTACCGGTACCTTGCACCCAAATTGTATTGGCCGTTTGATCGAGCTGCAGATTCGTCCCATTCAGATCAAAACCATCGGTCTTGAAAATGGCTGGCCGATCTTTGTCACCCTCAATCGTAACACGATAAAGTTCCTTTGTTTGCGGAACAAGCTTCATCGAAGTTCCCAGGATTTCGAAAGGTCTTCGATCGGCAGAATCGTTTTTAAGGAACAGCGAACCATTGACAACCAGGTCGCGAATCTGAAGGTTGTCCATGTCGCCGGCGACATTGGCGATGACTTCGTCACCTGAAAATCTCATCGGACGCGGCTTCACAACGTCACCGTCTGCCCGAAACGTCGGCAGCGACCGCATGTCATCAGGCTCCTGTGGCTTCGCTCGATAGGAGACCGTATGTCGCCGCATTTGAATCAATCTCCCAACTCTGTTTGTCGTCGGTTCAGGCCAGTTCGCCACAAAAGTCCTGGCGGTTCCATGGAGTCGATCTGCCGCGATTCGAACATTGCCGCGTGTTTCAAGCTGAGAAGGGGTGTATTGCCAGGTCGGTTTGTCTTCCGTTGAATCAACCGCCGGTTGCTGCCACACCAGGAAATCAATTTCGTCTGCCTCGATTCGATTTTGATCATCGAAGTTGACCAGTGCACTGCCGTCGATATCGATTTTCACCCGTTGAGCATCGAAATCGCTGGTTGTCAGTTGTCGATCCCACTGCACCTGGAAAGTTCGCTTGCCATCTTCGGCGGCGCCTCTGAGAATTCCCGGACCCGATGCCACCAGGGGACCAAGTTTTCCGTTTTCGACCAGTTCGTATTTGAAGTCAGGTGCTTCGAAAGCAAACGTTGGACTGCGGATGGAAACTGGTTTCAACCCGGCTGCTGTGACGATGGAGTTCGGCACGTCGAAGTTGAGTTCTTCTCCAACAATGATGGTGTGCTGTGAAACAGAGGTCACCGTGGCAGGTTTTTCCGGCGTGCCGATGGCGACCAGATTCCTGACCGACGTCGCTTCCGTTCCACCTTTCTCGAAGTCGATTTGAAGCGATTCGCAGTGCAGGTTGTCCTGATATTTATCCAGCTGTGTAACGACCACATTTTCACGGAACCAGGCTTTCTGTTCTCCCATGCGGAAAACAAACGGGCCATCGCAGGACAAACGCAAAGGCGTTTTTTGATTCGACAACGTCAATGGTTGCTGCGCCTCCAAGGTTGAAGCAGGCGTCTTTCCACGAGGTGAGAAAGTGCTCGCATTGGCTGGCTGCAGAACAAGTTCGCTAACAAAAGCCAGTTCCATCTGCTCCACGCCTTCGATGTTGGAGAAACTCTTTGTCGGCGTATCCGCATCTGTTTTGTGAGCCAGTTGAATCGACAGGTTTCGGCCGCTGCCATGGTGAGCGCCAAAGGAAAAATAAACATCAGCGAGTGTGAAGATGTGGCTGCGATTGACCTGAATGTTGCGCGTGACGACACGCAGTTCATCTTCTTCAGTGGCCGTGTTCGCCGGGCGATAAACAGTGACCTGTCCGTCGAGCTGGGCAGATTCCATCTCGATGTCATCGTCTTTGGAGCGAGCCGTTAGCGGCTTGGAGAACTTTAATCTTGCTCCGTCGAGGGCACGAAGCACAATCGGAGCAGGTTTCTTTTCGGTTGGGTCTTCAACAACGGAATAGTCGCGGATCCTGTTAACTGGATCGTTCATCACCATCGTAAATGGTTCCAGCAAATAGTTGCCCTGATCATCGACGGGTTCCCAGGTCTTGAAATAGACCGTGCCCTGAGGTGTCAGCAGTGTGTTGCATGTCCCCAACTCCCATGACTCTGGCGGCACGAGAAATTGCAGATGACTTTTGTCCAGCGTGTCTGAATTATCCAGCGGCTCGACTGCGACCTGTTTACGGCGACTGACACTCGATGGCCCTTCAAGATACGGAACTGCCACTCTTACGTACGCTGTGTAGGCAACAATCATTGCTGAAAGTGCAAACAGGTAGCGGGCAATTGGGTTCATTCGATTGGGCAACGGTTGACTTCCTTTCCAACGATTGCAGGGTCAGTTGTAGTTTGGATCAGCCCAGTGAATAGGCTTGAAGCATTTCTTGCCAGCGGTTTTGACTTTTAAGGATCGCTTCAATCAGTTCCCGAATCGCACCTTGGCCACCGGCAGCTTTGGTTACCAGGTGAGCACATTTTCTGACTTCGGGGGCTCCATCGGAAACAGAGGCAGCGAGCCCAACGGTTTCCATCAACGCCATATCAGTCAAGTCGTCGCCGATGTAACAAATCTGTTCCGCAGTCAACGACATTTCGTTCATAATCTCGCGAGCGACATCCAGTTTCTTTTCAGCACCCTGACGAACCAGATCCACACTCAGTTCGTCCATACGGAGCTTGACGATGTGAGAACTGCGAGCCGTAATGACGCCGAACTGATATCCAGTTCGTTGCCAGAGCTTGATCCCCATTCCATCGCGAACGTGGAAGGTCTTGGTTTCAACGCCCTGATTGTCGTACGAAATTCCGCCACAAGTCATGACTCCATCGACGTCCGACAGAATCAGTTGGATTCCTTGCATCCGTTGTTCGAGCTTCATTTACGCTGTCCGAAATCCAATAGTTCATCAGAAGCCGATTTTAGCGTTATCCGCTGGACGTCCGTACGCCAAAGTAGCTGCTAGCGGATTGATTGCAGGCGCTATCGTTTCGCAGAACGCGCCGGTGAAGGAAGATCGATTACCTGAACGGTAACTTCATCAACCATCGCCTGCCCGATACCCGTGAGCTCAAACGTGACTCGCAGCTGTGAATCAGAGACTGCGTTTCGATAAAGCGTGAACTCCTGCCAACCCTGAGTGACGGGAATCGTCTCGGCCAGCGACTGGCCACCGATGGAGTCCACGATTCGAAAACCGGCTTCGCTGCCAGCGATGACCCGGGGAACGTTGACCCAACCATGAATGCGAACCAGTTGCCGCGTTTTCACACGAATCGGCGGACTGCCAACCCACAGCGGTACCGATTCGACCATTTCCATGGCGCCACTGGTCGTCAACTTCAAACCAGTCCTGCCATCTTTGGCTGCATCCTGAGCAAGTTCAACATGTGTCCGCAGGCGTTGGTCTTCGATGCGACTGTTGGACCAGCCGCTTCGTTTCATCAAACCAAGATCTTCGAAATCGCCGGCTGCCAGATGATTGATGCCGCTTTCTGATTTTGGTGTCTGCCCAGCCAACACCCAGTGCAGCGGAACGAGAGCCGAGTGCATTGTTAGTGGCGAGGAAGTTTTGGACTGGAATGTACCAAGCGCCGTCGCTTGTAACTCACGTCGAAAGAACGCCAGACGCTCGTCGGCTCGATCGAGAAACGGAGCCGCCTGGGAGTAACTGTTCTGCTGGCTCAACTGTTTGGCACTTTGAATTGCCGTCACGGCTTCGTTGATCGCACCGCTACCACCAACGGTTCCTTTGCCCAGCCGATCCATTTGTCCGCTGAGTAATTGTTCGATGGCCAGCCATTGTTGTGTGATTGACATGTGCATGTCGAACATGGACTGCTTGCCGCTGCTGGCAAAGCTGCTGTTGAGTTGATTGATTAACGCGCCGTCCTGCGTCATAACCAAAGTCATCATGAACGGTGCACGCTCGATCGTGATGGCTGTTCCTTCCGGAGTCCGCTGTGTAGAAAGAGGTGCCAGTTCGGAATCGGTCACATGGTAAACCCGACTGGTATGAATCGTGTCCGAATCAACAATCGTGATCGGAAGGGCAGGGCAGTCTCCGGCCCAAAACTGTTCGTGATGAGTTGGACGTTGAACAAGCAGCAACCTGGCTCGATCGGTTGCCAACGCTGTCACTTCGAGAGCCTGTCCGTCGCGTGATGCCGTCGGAAGTTTCCCCAGCACAACACCGCCACTGACCCACGGCTCGATTTGATCAAGCCAACGATTGACGTACTCGACCGTCAGCGATCGCAATCGGGATTCCGGATTGTCAGTATCAAGACGCGTTCTGGAACGGAAACGAACACAACGAGCACCCGAAACGACTGCTTCTGTGGCCAGGCTTTTCAGCTGTTGGAATTCAATCGGTGTCGGCGGAGCCTGTCCGAAAATTGCCGCTGTCTGACTCAGAACCGCTTCGCTCATCTCGGTTTGAATATCGGCGCAGATTGGCTTGCTCGATCCGATCGCCCGTGACCTCGCGGCTAGCCAATCGCTGTATTGACTCAGTAAATAGCTGCTGCCGATGGGTTGCAGGCCAATGGAGTGAATGTCAACCTGTTGGGCGATCCGTGACCAGTGAGAAACCGAATGACCAAAGATCGGTCTTCCCTGCCGTGAATCTGTTTCGCGAATTTCGCGGATACGTTGACGAATTCTGGACTCGTGACGGGCGCCCAGCTCACGTCCTACTGACCAGGCCAAAACCGAATCGTATTCGAAACCGATTGGCTCCACGCCAACCGATGCCGGTGGTGGTACGATCAGCCACATGCCAAGTTTTTTTGCTTCGGCCAGTTCCGTTGCGGTCGCATTGGACTTTAGTTCAATCGTGTTGAATCCAATTGCCTTCAGGTATTCGAACGACTCGCCGTTGTGCTCAATGATCTTTGGAAAGAATGGTTTTTGGTTGACCAGAATCACAGTTCCGTCGCGAACGACCAGCGATTTCCCGGATGTGGCCGATACCTGACGAACTCCCGGAACACCATCGATCGTTGAAGTGATGTTGCGAACCGAGTCGTCGGCAATGAAATGCTGTTTCGCAACTTCGGAAGCTTCGACGACACCGTCAAGCTTCATATGATCGATCCGGGTTTGGGATTTTCCCGGGCCGGTATAAACGTTGAGTAAAAGTTGATCGATGTAGGCATCCCGCAGAGTCACTTCCTGGTGGTACTTGCTGCGAAGAAGCCAAAGCTGAGCCTCAAGAAGTTTGTCCAGGCTCATCTCGCCCTCGAAACTCAGCGTTTCAAATTTTCCTTGCCGTTTCGAGAACGGACCCTGCAGGACCACCGTCATCGTCTGGCCACTGGGCAGTTGGTTGTGCGGTAAAACAATTCGGGCGCGAAGTTGAACACCCCGTCTCTGTGCGTTGAGACGAACTGACGCCTTTAGTTCCGGAATCACAAAGGAGGGTGTCACGGAATGAGTGACGATCAAATTCCTGCCGGCGCCAGCGGTGAACGCAATTTGCTCATACGTCAGGTTTGACGTCGAATCAACGATCCGCTGCTGTTGCCACGAACCGGGCTCAACTTTGCAATCGACGTTTTCATTGCTGGTTATCCAACTGGGATCAGCCCCCTCGAAAGAGCTTTCAGTTTGCATTGCAGACGCATTGGTCGCAAAGACAATCGCCGAGATGGCGACTGCTTGAAAAGCTGATGTAACTCGGTTTCGGATAAGTCGATTCATTGGCTGGCAATTTGTACGGGCACTTCAAACACAAATTCACAGTGACTGTTAGCAAAATGCCGGTTTTTCTGCCACATCAATCTCAGCACCCATGAACTCTCGCTAAAAAAGGCCCGCAAGGCGTTTCTGTTTGATAGCATGAACGTTCCGATTTTTGGTGCGTTTTATGAACGCATGGTGTACTGGAGAGACATCGTTTCGTTTAAGCAACCGTTGCTTTTTTGCAACATGGCTTTCAAAAGGATGTGAAACGTCGCAAATTACAGCTCGAAAGCGCAAGTTTTGCTTTCGTCGCAAGTTTGGCATTCGGCGTGCTTTAACGACCTTCAACTGACATTCGAAAAACCAGGAAACCTTATGAACGCCAATCCAATGAAATCAGCCGACGCAGACCAACTTCCAATCGACCTCAACGATCTCATCTCCGCCATCGAGAGCCTTCCAGCTCAGTATCGTTCAGGTTTGGAAAAGCCACTCAATCGAGTCGTTGAATACACTCGCCGTCGTCGTAGAATCCTGAACCTGATTCAGGAAGCGCTGAGCCAACTGCGAATGGACATGAAGTACATGATGTTTGATCTCGAAGCGACTCGACGCGAACGGGATGAGTACAAAGACGCCAGCGAAAATGGCCAATAACGGTGCGAGGCAATTGACACGATGCAGGTGCCAATCGAGGCCCGTTAGCTAACTGACCAACACCCATGGTCCGATAATGCGGATAAAACCTCTAAATCGTTGTGAATTTTATTGTCATCGAATAAAATCGAAGGTCCCCTCGTTGACCGCGGTATTTGGACAATATCTTTCACGGTCTCTCACAACTATGGAATTTTCAACCTGCCGATTCAATGGAATTCCCACCAAACCTTGATGCCGATAAGTTGGCGCAACGAATCCACGATGCCCGCTTGATGGAGACCAACGAGATTGAGTCTCTGTTGGCTCAGGCTGGCGGTCGCGGTCAAGCCGACGTGCAGCTGTTCGTCAGTCTGCTGCAACGCGGCGAGCACCTCACGAATTGGCAAGTTACCCGTTTGGTCGAAGGCCAACGCAAAGGATACTTCTACAACAACTGGAGAATTCTCTATCTGATTGGCGTCGGTACGTTTGCTCGCGTTTATCGTGCGTCACATTCCAAAACAGGTGACATCAAAGCGATCAAGGTTTTGCGCTCCCGTCACAGCTCAAACGATGAGATGCGAGAACACTTCCTGCGGGAAGGCCGCATGGTGATGAAGCTTCGTCACCCCAACATCGTGCCTATTCACGAGGTGGATGAAGATTCCGGCCGAATTTATATGGTGATGGACTTCGTTGAAGGTCAAAACCTTCGCGACTATGTCAAAGCACACAAGAAGCTTTCGGTGACTCGTGCGTTGGGCATCGTGAGAGACATCGCTGCTGGTCTGGCGTACGCGTCGGAAGCAAAAATCAATCACCGTGACATGAAGCTTTCGAATGTTCTGCTTTCCAGTCGGGGGCAGGCGAAACTGGTTGACTTTGGCTTGGCCACGGTTGCTGGCGACGACGGAGAGCTTACCGGCGGACCGCGAAGTATTGACTATGCCGGGCTCGAACGAACGACGGGCGTCAAACGTGATGACAAACGAAGTGACATCTTTTTCCTGGGCTGCATGCTGTATCACATGCTTACCGGTGCCCCCCCAATGATTGAAACTCGCGAACGGATGAAGCGACTCTCTGCAGATCGCTTCAAGGAGGTTGCTCCGATCACCGTCCATGAGCCAAACTTGCCGCACCGAGTCGTGTTGCTGGTGTCACGAATGATGGACATTGATCCTGAAAAGCGAAT
Organism: uncultured Pirellulaceae bacterium; assembly: GCA_964446085.1. Classification (GTDB taxonomy): domain Bacteria; phylum Planctomycetota; class Planctomycetia; order Pirellulales; family Pirellulaceae; genus Mariniblastus. The sequence goes on along the minus strand of CAYUNP010000004.1, from coordinate 28,342 downwards.
CCAGTCGCCGAAGTTGACTCAATCTGAAATTGAACAGGTGATCGCTGCGATCGAACGTGGCGACGCGGAAAAGTTCGATGAGAACATGAGCAAGCAGCAAGCCGATGAGTTTGCGAAGATGATGTCTGCTCGTGAAGAAGGAAAAGACAAGACCGTGATGGTCATCGAATCCAATCAGCAAGTCCAAAACAGCCTTCGTGAAAAGCTGAAGAAGATTGGCTATCGTGTTTTGATCACCAACGATCCTCAGCGCGGCCTGGAACGATTCAGTGATCGGGATCCTGCCGAAGGATTGCCAGCCGATTGCGTGATCTTTGGCACCGGTGGGCTTGGCGGCCAGGGCATTCTGGCGTTCCAGGAGTTCATCACCTCTGATCGCATTGCACGTACGCCAGCGATCCTGGTGGTGACTGAAAAACTCAAAAAGCACGTCGAGCCAGAGTGGCAAAAAGATGATCTTAACGTCATTCTGCCGATGCCGCTAAAATTCAAGTACGTACAACGAGCACTGCGAAAGTTGCTCAATCTGCAGGTTCAGGAATAGTCCCAACCGCAACTGTAGAGTTTCTCTTACAGTACTATTTACAAACGTTCGGTATTATTTTCAAACCGACATTCCCTGGCGAACCTTTGAGATCAAACTCCGTACCGATGCTGCAATCAAATGGCAGAGAGCATCTTGAAAGGAGTCACTCATGCTGGAAACGGAATTTACTGTAATCATCGGTTTTGCGATCGTACTCGTATTCTCGTGGTTGGGAAACCGTCAGGGAAAGCCCGCAAACCCTATTTCCTAAATCGCTTCGGGGCCGCGTTCGCCAGTTCGTACCCGAATACAATCATCCAGCGGAACGACGAAGATTTTCCCGTCACCAATCGTTCCATCATCGCCAGACTTCGCGCCTGCAACGATGGCTTCGATCGTCGGTTCAACAAACTCGTCATTGACCGCAATCTGAAGTTGAACCTTGCGGCGTAAATTCATTTCGACTTCGTCAGCGCCCAGGACATCCGTCTTTCCCTGCTGTCTCCCGAATCCCTGGCAGTCCATGATCGTCAGTCGCGTGACGTCGATGCGATTCAATTGACGTTTGATCACGTCGAGATTGTGGGGCTGCACAATGGCGATGATCAGTTTCATGTTCTATCCCTGGATCGCCCGCACAACGATGTAAACGAGGTAACTGGCAAGCAAAATAATTCCGCTGGTTCGCCCGAGGGGTCGATTGGTTCGCATCAGTAGCAACGTCGCGACTGCAAAAGCGACCATGACACAAAGATCCAGCGGCTCAATGGAAGTAGCATTAAGCGGCTTGATCAGCGCGGTAAATCCTGCGACGCACAGAAGATTGAAAAGGCACGAGCCGATCGCGTTGCCTGCCGCCAAATCTGACTCCTGCTTGAGACATGCGATAACGGTTGTTGCCAACTCCGGCAAGCTGGTACCAAAAGCAACCACCGTGAGTGCGATGAGTGCTTCGGAAACTCCGAACGCCGATGCCAAAAACTTGCCACCCACCACTAACCGGTCTGCTCCAAGTGCCAGCAACACAAGCCCAACAACGATGAGCCCTGCGTTTTTCAGTATCCGTTTGGATGCCGGTTCGGTTGTTTCATCTTCGGATTCGGGTTCCAGCTCATCTTCAACAGCAGCAATCGGGTCATCCGGATTTTGGCGAGCAATCAGAATGGCTGCAATTGTGTAGATGATAATTGCGATCGAAAAGACGAGGCCTTCGATACGATCGATTGTTTGATCGTGCCAGAGCATCGCTACGAACACCAACGAAACCGCCACCAGGATTGGCAGCTCGCGTTTGATGAATTGAACATGGACTTCAATCGGCGTCATCACCGCAGCCACGCCAAGCACCAGTCCGATATTGCAAATGTTTGAACCGATCACGTTTCCAAGCGCGATGTCGCCGCTGCCATTGAGGTTTGCCTGGATGCTGACGAGCAGTTCCGGCATGCTGGTTCCAAAGGCCACGATCGTCAAACCAACCACCAGAGTCGAAATCCCGGCCATTAGTGCGATTCCCGCGGCGCCGCGAACGAGCCACTCTGCGCCGTAATAGAGTCCGGCGAGACCCAGCACGACCCATCCGATGTTAAGAGCGATATCCATGTAGGAGGCAAAAGACTGCGGTGCGAAACGCAAGATTGTAACCAAATCGCAGAGATTCGGAACGCGCACAAAAAAACCAGCAGCCCAATCGCTCTCGAATCTCGTGGGGAGAGGAGGAAATGCCAAGTGGCATTTGATGGGCTGCTGGCAACAAATCGAGAGCGCTACGCAACGCTCGCTTCATGGCTCACGTGAACTCATTCAATAAAATGAGTCCGAGCAACAACGGCAAAATGATGTCTAACTAAGTGAATGTTGTATGTGAGATGAATACGGGCAAAAATAAAATCTACGATTGCGACTCTGATAATGCTTTTCCAGTAAGGCAATTGCCATGCCATTGAAACGCTTTGGGGGTTTTTGAAGGTAGTTACCGACATTCGTTAAAAACGCGCCCGGATTCGTGACATCGCTCTCATATTGAGAGATTTTCCTGTGAGGCCCGATCTGCATGCCTCGCGGTTTTGTGGTCCTCAGCATGCCTTAGTTGGGAGTGCATGCTTTGGATTTAACCGTTGTGAATCCTGTTTCCCGCAATGGAGCCCATTTGCTGATGCAACGTTCACACATTGCGCTTGACGTAAATTGAGCATCCCTCGAAATTACGGATTGGCCTCAATCGGCCGATGACCCAACCAATTCTGTTATGAACCCACCCCAAGATAATTTGCCGGGCCCTGATGCCGCTGGTGGATCAGATTCCGCTCCCCCAAAGTCGGCAGTTCCTTCCGAGCTCCCGCTCGCTGTCGCCCCCTCTGCATTGCCAGACGGAAGAATGGCTTCATCGGAAAGCTCCAAAGCGACCAACGAACTCGCGTTTCAACAGGACGACTCATCGATGTCGTTGATTTCTGAAGAGAGTTCTCCCCTCGAACTGGTTGCCTGGGGCCTAAAACATTTTCTCAGTCAAAAGAAGGTGATCACAACTTCTTTCGGCATGGAGGGTTGCGCGCTGATTGACATGTGTTCCAAAGCGATTGACCAAAACGATTTACCAAAGCTCCAGGTCGCCTGGATCGATACCGGGTTTTTCTTTCCCGAGACGTTGAAATTGCGCGACAACCTGGAATCCAAATATTCGAACATCGAAATTGTTCGCTGGGCAACCGATGTTAGCGTCGCACAGCAGACCGAAACTTACGGCAACGAGCTTTGGAAGAACAACCCAAACCTGTGCTGCCACATTCGCAAAGTCGTTCCGATGAAGGAGCACATTGGCGACTATGACATCTGGATGACCGGATTGCGACGCAGTCAAACCGAAGCACGTGCACAAACGCCAATCCTCGCATGGGACTGGCGCTATCATCTGCTCAAATTTTGCCCGCTTGCTTCATGGACTCGCCCCGAAGTCTGGCAATACATTCAGCAAAACGAAGTCCCCTTCAATCAGCTTCACTTGCAAAACTATCCCACCATCAGCTGCTTTCACTGTACACGTGCCGTTCCCGGATCGACTCCGGATTCCGATGCCCGCGACGGGCGTTGGGAAGGCAAAGACAAAGACGAATGCGGATTGCATTTCTCCATTTAGATTCAGGTTACCAATATGGCCAAGGACAAAAACGCTCCTTCCAAAGTTGAAAAAGCAAAAGTCGCTGGCAAGTTGCTGCGCGGAACAATCGACGAAGTTCTTAACGACACGGCTCAGGACAGCTTTGAGCACGACGATCTGCAACTGCTGAAGTTTCATGGCACCTACCAACAGGACGACCGCGACTTGCGAGCTGAGAGACGCAAGGAAGGGCTTGGCAAAGCGTTCAGCTTCATGATTCGCATCGCGCTGCCCGGTGGCGTGGTTAGCAACTCACAGTATCTTGATCTTGATCGCATGGCGGATGAATTTGCCAACGGCTCGATCCGCATCACGACTCGCCAGGCAGTCCAGTTTCATGGCGTCATCAAAGGCGAGCTGCGCGAGACCATGCGGCAAATCAACAAGTCCATGATGACGACGCTGGCCGCTTGCGGAGACGTCTGCCGCAATGTGATGGCTTCGGCAGCTCCGTTCACCGACGAAGTCTACACACAAATTCGAAAAACCACCGAAGAGATTTCGGTCGATCTGCGTCCTGCGACCAGGGCCTACTACGATATTTGGATTGACGGCAAGAAACAGGAACTCCCCGGCGAAACAGAGCCTTTCTACGGTGAGACGTACTTGCCCCGAAAGTACAAAGTCGGCGTCACGCTGGCCGGTGAAAACCAGATCGATGTTTACTCTTACGATGCGGGGCTGATCGGATTCGCCGAAAATGGAAAGCTGGTCGGCTACAACGTCGTCGCAGGTGGTGGACTGGGCATGAGTCATGGTCGCCCCAACACGTTCGCTCAAATTGCGGATGAGGTTGGATTCGTCGCCGTGGAAAACGGCGTTGAGGCGGTCCGCATCGTTTGTTCGATCTATCGTGACTTTGGAAACCGGAACGATCGCAAGCAAGCCCGACTCAAGTACTTGATCAACGAAAAAGGAGTCCAGTGGTTTCGTGAAGAGTTCGCCAAACGAGCCGGTTTCGAAATTCAACCTTCGCGGAAACTCCCCAACGTCGGCATCGAAGACTGGCTTGGTCCGCACAAGCAGGACGACGAAAATTGGTTTTACGGTGTGTTCGTGGAGAACGGTCGCATTATCGACAACGATCGCACCCGCTGCCGCAGCGCTTTTCGAAAAATCATGCAACAGACTGGCTGCGATGCGGTATTCACAGCTCAGCAAAGCATCCTCTTCAGTAATCTGAAAGAATCACAGGTTGCGGAACTGGAAGCGATTCTGAAAGAGTTCGACGTTCCAACGGTGGATACACTTTCAAACGCAAAACGTTATTCGATGGCTTGCCCAGCGATGCCGACCTGCGGTTTGGCGGTCGCTGAATCAGAACGTGTATCGGCGGACGTTGTTGGAGCAGTTGAAACGAAACTGGCAGAGCTTGGTTTGGCTGACGTACCGTTGACGATTCGTATGACGGGCTGTCCAAACGGTTGCGCCCGACCCTACACCGCAGACATTGCGTTCGTTGGACGCCGTCCTGGTGTGTATCACCTCTTTGTCGGTGGTCGCCTGGCAGGAGACCGAATGGCGGATCTGTATGCAGGCGATGTCAAAGTCGAGGAAGCCGTCGAAGTTTTGACACCGCTACTGGAAAAATTCGCGGCTGATCGTACTGCAGACGAAGGGCTGGGAGACTTCTATCAGCGAATCCTTGATCGTGATTCGCCGCGGCGCAGAGTTACCGGGAAAGAACAGCAAACGCTGGAGACGGTTGCGCCTTTAGTACAGATAGGCGTGGCCAATGCATAACGACGTTTCACTAATCCTTGGTGCACACGGTTCCGAAGCGGCGCCCAATTCCAACGCGCCCGTCGTGGATTTGGCGGAGCAGATTGGAGCGCTTGGTTTGTTCGCGAAAGTGACTCCTGCATTTTTGCTCGGCCAACCGAACATGACCAATGTGCTTGCCGAAGTGCAGACCGAAAAAGTCGTTGTCGTGCCGTTGATGACCAGCGCGGGCTACTACCTGAACTCCGTTATTCCCAAAAAGCTCGCCGAGAACGAATCCGCAGACAAACATCAGTGGCGAATCAGCTCCGTGGCGGGCATGCATCCGCAAATCGCCCAGCGAATGATCGCACGCATCGCCTTGCGTTTGAAGGAACACGAACTTCCCGAATCCGATACCACGATTGTTTTGGTCGGGCATGGAACACGTCGAAACAAAAACAGCGCCAAATCCACCTTTGCGTTGTTTGAGCAAATTAAAGTTGCGTTTCCCAATGCAAGAAACCGCGTCGCGTTTCTCGATCAGGATCCAGAAGCGCCGCTCGTTGGTGCTTCGATCGTCGCCGGACACACTATCGTCGTCCCCTTTCTCATCAGCCGCGGGCCTCACACAACAGTCGATGTTCCTGAAGCGTTCGGCTTGCCTGCTGGCCCGGATGTTCAGTTTCCAATCGTTCAGGAGTCTTCCACCCGCAGTGGAATTCGAAAAACAGTCTGTGAACAACCTCTGGCACTTTACCCGGAGATGGCCGACATCTGCATTGAACTGGCAACGGAAGCAATCGAAAACAACCAACAACTTGCACTTCCTGAACTGGAGATCGCATGATTGCCAGACAGGGTATGGTGTATCTCGTTGGGGCAGGGCCTGGCGATCCGGAATTGATGACGCTTAAAGGTGTTCGCCTGCTATCGGAGGCGGATGTCATCATTCACGATCGACTGATTCCGATGGAAGTGCTCGACTGGTGTCGTGAAGATGCACAGAAAATCGATGTCGGAAAGTACCCTGATCACCATCGCGTTTCACAGAACGGGATCAATGAACTGTTGGTACAACATGCTCGCAAAGGCAAAACGGTTGTGCGGCTCAAAGGCGGTGATCCGTTTGTGTTTGGACGTGGTTTCGAAGAGCTGGAAGTTTGTCGCGATCACAACGTCACCTGCGTTGTGGTTCCAGGTGTCAGCAGTTCCATTTCAGCTCCAGCATCTGCCGGCATTCCGGTAACCTCTCGCGGAGTCGCGCGTTCCTTCGCGGTCGTCACAGGCCAAACCGACCCGCAACTTGGGAGTTACGCTTTCGATTTTGAAGCGCTGGGTCGAATGGACACGATCGTCCTGCTGATGGCGCGTAAAAATCTGGCAGACATTTCAGCTGGTCTTGTTGAAGCCGGGCTCGATCCGAACACACCGGCCGCCAGCATCGAAAACGCGACTTGTGCCAATCAGCGAGTCACTACGGGAACGGTTGCCACGATTGCGAACGTCGTCAAAGCAATCGGTATCGACAGTCCGGTTGTTACAGTCATTGGAAACGTCGCGGCTCAGGTGAATCAGGATCTTGTTGAGTTGCCCGAAGTCCGCGCCGTCCTGAATTAACCGAACGTCCGTCGAAAGACTACTTCTTCAAAATCCCTTCGATCACAGATTCGAATTTCTTTTTAAGTTCAACATACGTTTCGCCCGTTGCCGGACCGGAAAAACCCTGGTGAACGGCAATGATCTTCCCCGACGCATCTGCAAAAATTGTGGTTGGGTAAGAGCGAACTTCATCGATCACCGTGACTGCTTTCGAAGCGATGACCTTTGAAGATTTGCCGCCGATGAGCACCGGATGATCCAACTGATGACGTTGGAGATACTTTCTCACCTGATCCGCATCCCGTTTCGCATCGCCGGTCAACTCAAACGCCAGGCCGACAACCGACATTTTGTCGCCGTACTTCTTTTCAAGCTCGGCAAGATAGACTGCAGCGTCATGGCAGTTGGGGCACCAGCTGCCGAAGATGTGAACAATGCGAACCGTCCCTGCAAAACGCTCGTCGTCGAGCCGCGTTTGCTTGCCGTCGAGGTCCGGGAATGAGAGCGAATTGATGTTCGTTTCGGTTGCCGTTGTCAGTTCAAAGCCATCAGGAAGTGTTGCGTCTTTGTCACGGGTCGCCGTCCACGTTTCGTGCCAGGTATCGGAGGACCAAAAATCGCCTGTGATTGAATCGTCGCCGTTGAATTTCGCTTTGAACAGAAAAGCATGTGCGCCATCAAAGCAACTCAATTCCAGTTGATCGTCGACAACGGATCCGGCAAGGAAACGATAGTCACCGGTTGTCGTGAGAAACGTTCCGCCAATCTCGCCAGTAGCAGGATCCATTTTGAAAATACCTACCGCAGGATCATTGCTGCTTTCGAATTTGACTTTCCAGTGACCGGCAAATTTCGTTTTGCTGTTTTTGACCGTTGTAGTTTTTCGCTCAACTGTTGGTACCGCATGGAAATCCATTTCGACCCACTTCTTCGCACCGCGACGCTTCTTCCATGAGCCAACCAGGTGCTTCTTCGCCTTGTCAGACGCGGCAACGGTTTGAATGGTCAGCTGCGAATCGTAGTGGTCGATTTTCAGAACGGCCTGCCCGTTTCCATTCGATTCAATCTGCGGAATTCCGATCTTCTCGGTTCCGTTGATCAGGTAGCCGGACCACTTGTCGTCACTTTCTGAGTGATCCAGTTGCAGACCAAAGCGAATTGAACCGCCAGGACAATCAACGCTCGCATCCCAGAGCCCAGCTTGACCAAAGCAAACGGAACTGGTGGCAAGAAGAAAAGAAACGAGAACAGCAAAGCGTATACGAAACATGGGCGACACCTGTAAGATTCAGACGTCGCCCAGTTTAATCGATTTCAGCAAGTTTTGCTTGTCCGCCGCCTCTGACACTGCCAGAGTTTTCAAATTCCCGATTTGAGAGTTCGTTTTGCGGAAGTCAGTTCGTTTGCGGAAGTCAGTTGTGACTAGCGAACAGCTTCTAGCGTCACGGTCTTTTTCTCTTTGGCAACTGCTGTTGCCTGATCCGTGGCAGGCTTGTGTGTCACGATATGAGTCGTCGTTGGCTGACCGGCCTGAGCACACGAAGCGCAGCCACATGATGTTGGAGCTGCGATCACGCCGCCAACGCCACAGCCTCCACCGCATCCCGAGTCGCCACAACCACATGATGACGAAGGTCCAGGGCAGAACCGGGTTCCGTACAATCCACGCAATGCTGCGCCGGGCTGCCAGCAGAAAGGACGACAATTCGTGGCACCACCGACAAACTGACTGCCGCAACAGGGATCCGCAACTTTCGGCGGAGTGCTTATCCACTCACCGACGTAAACTTCACCACATCCGGCTCCACAAACTGCACGACGTCGTGCATTTCTTAGTGCATCGATTGGTCCGTTGGCAATGTATTGGGTTCTTACTGCAGCACCGCTGCAGTCATTGCATCCTGTAACGCCGCAGCCAGGACCGATCGGACCCAGTGGCGCGCAGCACCCCGAGAAGGAAATCACTGTCAAAAAGAATGCTGTCGCAAGACCAAGACAAAGCTTGCTCATTTCGTCCCCCTGACTCGCAGTCGAGCCAATTTAATAAAACAAAAGTTTCACTGTCACGCTTCATTTATCGTCGTTAATCTCACGGTCATTCAGTAAAACCCTTACAATTGTCAAACTTTCCCAAGCTTCATTTCGGAGCCAAACCCAACTGAAATCGAACGATCAAATGGAAAACAAGAGACGACTTTCGATCCTGCTTGCATTTTTGATGCTGTTTTTTTGTGGCTGCTCCCAGGATCCAATTCGTGCCAAACTGATTGGAACCTGGGGTATTGAACATGGCGATAAACTGACCAGTCGAGTCAATCAGGATCGGGAAAACACGGACGAAATGCAGGAAGATCTCAGCGAGCGAATGGTGCTTTCGTTTCATGCCAGCGGATCACTTCAGACGAAAACCCGCATCGGTGATGTAAATCGCGAAAAGAATGGTTCGTGGAAAGTGGTCGATTTTGACGATAAGGAATCTGTGATGAAGATCAGCTGCGAACTAATGGGCCAGCAAACCGAACACGAAGTTCGATTCATCGAGGAAGGTTTGATTCGACTTGTGCCTCCCAATATGGCCGGCACGACTTCGAAAGTAAGCTTCCGGCGAAAATGATTCATTAACACATGGCAAAGGATTTCCATGTCGATTCCGAAAACGATTTTTCAGCTTGGTTTTGCGTTCATTCTCAGCGCAGCTTTGATTGTTTCTGGCTGTGCCGAACCCGCAGCAGAAAAGGAAACTGTTTCCAAAAGTAAACCTCCTGTGGAAACAGCCAGTTTCGCTGAAGAGGTTCAGGAAGCACCGGAAACGCACGAACTGGTCGGCGTCTGGTGGGGAAAAGGAGCGATCAATGAAGCTTCGCTCGCGATGGCAATCGAGGGTCTTTCGCCAGAAACACAACGTCAGGTTAAAACTGCAGCAGAGACGTTTCTGGCAACAGAGATGGCGATCGAGTTCAAAGCCGACGGCAACATGGAAACTGCTGTTGAAGTAACGGATCAATCCGGCCAGCGAGAATCTGGCACCAGTATCGCGACGTGGGAAGCGGATCCAACAACGACTCGTGGTGAGTATCGAGTCAGTTCGGTGGAAACTCAGGACAACGGAATGAAGGTTTCGGGTTACAAAACGTACCGCGTTTCAGCAGATGGTCGCAAACTGGTATTACTGGTTGACCTGCCGGGGTTGCTTGGGCAGTGCAGTCCCCAGATCGTTCTCGATCGACAGGGTGGCGCTGAGAGCGTTGCCAACGAACAGGAAACATTGCTCCGGTAAAGTGACCACCTTTGTGGCTGGAGCGTCTCTCGCCTCTGGCCACATTTGAAACAACACTACGTTTCCATCTCACCACGCGCCATCACGACTTGACCCGTGCGAACAGTTTCGATGATCTCGAACTGTGAGAGCATTTCCAGCGCTGAATCGATAATGGGCGACTCACCAATGATCATGGCGATCATGGAAGTATGCGTCAGATCAATCGTCTTGCCATCGAAATGTTCAATGATGTTGATCGCGTCGGTGCGTTCGTCTTTGGGCACAAGAAACTTCGCCATGATCATTTCCTTGGCGACTGAGTCATCCGAAGTGTGCTCGTAGCAGTGAATGACATCAACCAGTTTGTTGACCTGCTTGATAATCTGCTCAAGGCCTTCAGAGGCTCCTGTCATTCCGATCGTCATCCTTGCGAAATTGCTGTCACGGCTTTCGGCAACAACCAGCGAGTCAATATTGAAAGCGCGTCGGGCAAACACCTGGCAGATTCGCATCAGCACACCCGGCTCGTTCTTGGTGCGAATGGAAAGCGTGTGCCGGTCAGGGCGTGAAATAGTGGAGACTTTCGTTTCCGTTGTGTCGATCGTTTGTGGCATGGTTCTGGAAAACTGTTTTGAGTAAATGAAAAACGCGAAGCGAAGTGAGACGATCTTCAGCCAGGGCTGGCTGCCGTCCTGTTACGTTGAACCAACCGGCTTGGCCAGCTTCGTTGTCGGCGGCTCGATCAACATGTCCTCCAAAGCAGCTCCGGCTGGAATCATCGGGAACACATTTTCGTTCTTCACACATTCGGCGTGAATCAACATCGGGCCATCGCTGTAGTCCAGCGCTTCCTTGATCTTTCGGCTCACATCGGCAGGTCGTTTGATGTTGACGCTGGGGATGTTGTAGGCGGCTGCAAGTTTGCAAAAGTCCGGGTTTCCTTCAAGGTTCACACCCGACTCACGATCGTCGAAGAACAACTCCTGCCATTGGCGAACCATGCCAAGGTAGTGATTGTTGAGCACGACAATCTTGATCGGAAGCTTGTGAATCTGAGCCGTCGCCAGTTCGCAAAGCGTCATCTGAAAGCCACCGTCGCCGCAAATCGCAATCACAGTCTTGTCGGGATTCCCGAACTGGGCTCCGATCGCGCCCGGAAAACCAAATCCCATCGTTCCAGCACCGCCAGAGGACAACCATGAATAGGGTTCATTCGTCTTGAAGAACTGAGCCGCCCACATTTGATGCTGACCGACATCTGTGGAAACAATTGCATCCCCTTTGGTTTGCTCAAACAGTTCCTGGATGACTTGCTGCATTCGCAGACCACCCTGTTTTTTAAAGCTCAGCGGAAACTTGGTCTTGTAGCCATTGAGTTTCTTCAACCACGGTTCCGTTGGCAATGGCTTGATCTTTTTGTTCAGCAACTGCAAAGCTGTCTTGGCGTCGCCAACGATTTGCACGTCTGGACGAATCATCTTGTTCATCTCAGCCGGATCGATATCAATGTGTACGATCTTTGCATCGGCACAAAACTTGTCCGGTTGACCGATGATACGATCGTCGAAACGCGATCCTATATTCAAAAGCATGTCGCATTCGATCATCGCCTTGTTGGCGTAAGCCGTACCATGCATTCCCAGCATGCCCAGCGAGAGTTCGTGAGTCTCAGGGAAGACACCTTTACCGAGCAAGGTTGAAGTAACGGGACAACCAAGCGTCGTCGCCAGTTCCATCAGTTCTTTGTCGGCACGCGAGATCATGCACCCCTGTCCCGCGAGGATTACCGGGCGCTCAGCGTTTTTGAGAAGTTGAGCCGCCTCTTCAATCGACGTTGCGTCGATGTCGAAACATGATTCCGGGTTGTAGCCTGGCAGTTCGAAAGTCGGATTCAGGTCGGCAGTGAACTCTCCGGAAGAAACGTTTTTTGGAACGTCGATCAGAACCGGACCGGGTCGGCCAGTTGTGGCGATGTGATAGGCTTCACGAGCAACGCGCGGCAAGTCATTGGAATCCTTGACCAGATAGTTGTGCTTAACGACCGGAATCGTGATGCCAAAAATATCGGCTTCCTGAAACGCGTCCTTGCCCAGCATCCAGGTCACTTGCTGACCACAGATAACGAGCATTGGAACGGAGTCCATCATTGCGGTCATCAACCCAGTAACCGTGTTTCCAGCACCCGGGCCAGAAGTCACAAGAACCGCAGCCGGTTTGCCGGTCGCACGGGCGTAACCGTCGGCCATATGGGTGGCGCCCTGTTCATGACGTACGAGGACGAATTTCAGGTTAGTTTCGACCGTCTCCAAAGCATCAAAAATTGGAATCGCCGCTCCACCGGAGTATCCAAAGATGTACTCGATTCCCAAATCGTCGAGTGTTTTAATAAGTGCTTGGGCGCCGTCCAATTGACTGCTCATGATTGTCGTGTTGGTTGAAGTTTGTGGTTTTTGATCGAACTTGGCCTTCGAAGCCAACTGAAACATCCAAAGTTTGACGTTTTTTGGTTAAAGCATGGCACTCCACGCCTTAACACAGCTTGAATTCTGCAATGTTATCGATAAAAGTCCACATCATTCTTGAAACTGCTTGCACAAATTGACTTTTTTGTGCAAAGACGGCATTTAGGGGCAATCAATGCGCCAAAAGATGCTGATTTATGGCGTACGGCAAAAATTGCATCCACG
>CAYUNP010000004.1:4409-15310 GCA_964446085.1 uncultured Pirellulaceae bacterium | reverse complement strand
GCGTTCGAAATCAAAGCGCATGCCTGTTCGCAAAACTGACTTCTGATAGAAAGTCCTTCATGGCCAAAAATACCGTCCATGTGTTTGACTTTCTTGAGCAGGATTCGACCACGATCCAGGGTGGCGTCTGCGCGCTCTTTGGAGGCGAGCGATTCCTCAAACAGCTCGCGATGCAGGCGATTGCTGCCGATGGAAACGACTACTCTGTGACCCGACTTGATGGTGCAAACGCCCAATTCGCCGAAGTCATGGACGAACTTGCGACTCAGTCGTTGTTCGGTGGTGACGGACCGAAGACGGTTTTGATCGATGATGCCGACAGTTTCGTCAAGCAACATCGCGACCGCATGGAAGAGGTCGTCGAAGCCAAATATCGTAACCTGTTGGTGTTGGTCGTTGATTCCTGGGCGGCCAATACGCGGCTTTACAAGCTGATCGACAAACATGGGTTTCAGATTCGCTGCGACGCACCTTTTAAAGGTAAATCGAAGAAACCCGACACGAAGCGCATTTCGTCCTGGTTGGTCGACCGAGCCGAGAAAACGCATGATTTCAAGTTGCCGGCCAATGGCGCGGCCCTGCTGATTGATCTGGTCGATTGCGAATTTGGACGCATGGATCAGGAGCTGCAAAAGCTGGCTCTCTACGCAGACAAGAACAAGAAAGTCACGATTGAACAGGTAACTCAAGTCGTTGGCGGCTGGCGAACGCAGACCATGTGGGAAGCCATTGCTGCGGCGTGTGACGGTGATGCCGGCGAAGCAGTCCGCCTGCTGGATCAGTTGCTCAAGACAGGCGAGCATCCGTTGGCTCTTTTCGGGCAGCTTTCATGGTCGCTGCGGCGGTATTCGACAGCGACCGAAATCGTGCTACGCCAGGCTCGCCAAGGCAAGCGTCCGAACTTGTCTTCGGCAGTCAGTGCTGCCGGGTTCAAACCTTGGGGCGGCGAGGCTGATTTGGCTCAGGATCGGTTGAAGCAACTGGGGCGGGGCAGGGCGGCACTGATTCTCGACTGGCTCAACGAAACTGATGCGGCGCTCAAGCGAACGCATACTTCAGAGCACCGCGGCCGCCTGGCTCTGGAAAAGCTGTTGATAAAGATGAGCCGTGAATTGTCCCCTGCGTGAGCCTTGTCCCGATTGCATGGATTGCGCGGGGTAAATGTCCATCGGAATCTTGCGATGGCCCACACAAACGGCTTTATTGGTCGATTGCTGTCGTTTTTGCAGCGAAATCGTTATCGGGACGATAGAAACAGCGTGTACCGATCTGCAAACCCGGCATGAACTGATTTGCGCCGGCAATTTCAGCTCAGAAAATGCGTTTTTCGCAAATTCGTTGACACCAAAAAGTACCCGTAACTATAATTTTCGAGGTTGGGGTGAGTCTTTTACAGGCTTTCCTCGATCTGTGGGAGATCGGCCAAAATTCGATCCCGATGCCGTCAAACTGTAGTACAGTTTAACTGCCCAGAACAAAAGTCCCATATCGCTGACGCGTTGAGCTTCAAAGAGGAAAAGTAATGAAAAACCTGGTTGGAAATACACTAACGGTTTTGATTCTGTTGATGAGTTGTTTCTTTTTTGCCGCCGCCCTGATAGTCGGTGCTGCTCAACGGAACTGGAAAAACGAAGTCGCAGAGCTTACGCAGCGGGCAGAGACGGCAGAGCGTCAGGTGGACGACGCAAAGAGCAAAACCGGGGTACAGCTGAAAAGCATCGAACGCGAAAAGGTCGCGCGGGCTCAGCAGTTGGCAAACCTCTTTTCTGAAAAACGTCAGAGCCAGGATGCACTCGAAGAGGAAAGCAAGCTCCTCAAGGCGGCAGTCGAAGAAAATCAGGCAAACCAGGCTCGATTACGTGAAGCAGCAGCTCGCAATCTCCAACTGATGAATGAGCTGGAAGCTGAGCAGACAGAGAACACACAGCTTAAAAACAACATCACTGAGCAGTTTGCCAAAGTGAAAGATCTGACGCAGGAATCCTTCGAACAGCAAACAAAAATTGATAGACTTGAATTGATGCTGGCTGACTTGAGCGCTGACAATGCTGCCAAATTGAAGGTCATGAACTTGCTTGGCGTCACCAACGAATACGTCAACAAAGACATCGTTCCCAAGTTAACAGCGACCGTTGCCGAGATTGGCCAGAGCCGTGACACTTTCGCGATCAAGCTTGGTTCGGATGACGGAATTAGACTTAATCACGAATTCGACGTTTACCGTGGAGGCGGACGCTACATCGGTCGCGCAAGGGCAACGCTGGTCAAGCAGGATGTTGCGGTACTCAAGTCGATCAGGGGATTGATGAAGAGCAATGTTCAGGAGGGCGACTATGTCACAAGCAAATTCTGAATTTGACGACTTTGGTGGAGCAATCGAATACGATGGAGCTGAAACTGCTGAAGATATGCCACAGGTAGCACCGGCTCGTGTTTACCGAAAAAAGGGCATTAACATCTACACATTGATGTTGATTCTCTCCTTCATTTTTTTGACAGCCGGAGCAATTTTGTTGTTCACTTCTTTGGATAGCTACACCCTCTAATTGACGAAACGCTGCACCTCTGACCACTTTGAACTGCTAAAATGTCTGATACTCCCAGTGACTTTGATGTTCCCGATGACACCAGCGCAGTCGGTGAGACTTCTGCTGAAATGGTCAGCCCGGAAGCTCCGACCCATCCCTGGTACAAACTGGATCTGTTCAACACATTGCTACTGATTTCGTTTCTGCTGATCACGCTTTCTTCAATGCTGCTGCTTTGGCACCTGATCGACCGGTATGGCTCGATCACAGATGCCCCGTGGAACGTATAGCTTTCGACATTACGACGATTCTTTGATGTCAGCACCACTGGTCCGGTTTTGGTCAGTGGAGCCTCTCCTGCTTTATTGGTACACTTGCTCTGTCATATGGGACGGAGAACAAACAAGTGGACAAACCAATTGGTGATTCTGGTGACGCTGATCTGGCGTCGCTGCAAACAACAGCTCAAAAGATCCTGGACAACATTAATTCCGTTGTCCTCGGGAAAGAGGCAGTAACACGGCTATGCGTTGTCGCATTGGTCGCGGGCGAACATGTACTGCTGGAAGACGTACCCGGCGTTGGCAAGACGCTGATGGCCAAGGCAATCTCTCGCAGCATTGACTGCAACTTCAGCCGCGTTCAGTTCACGCCCGACCTGCTGCCCAGTGATATCCTTGGCAGTTCGGTTTACAACACCGAAAAGGGATCGTTCGTATTCAATTACGGTGCGATCTTCAGCAACTTCGTTCTCGCTGACGAAATCAAT
Source organism: uncultured Pirellulaceae bacterium (assembly GCA_964446085.1). Classification (GTDB taxonomy): domain Bacteria; phylum Planctomycetota; class Planctomycetia; order Pirellulales; family Pirellulaceae; genus Mariniblastus. The sequence continues at coordinate 12,013 of CAYUNP010000004.1, read as the reverse complement.
CGGGCTCCACCTCGAACCCAGTCGGCGCTGCTGGAAGCAATGAGTGACAATCAGATCAGTGCTGACGGTACGACCTATGAACTACCTGATCCGTTCATGGTCATCGCGACGCAAAATCCGTTCGAGTTCGAAGGGACTTACGTTCTGCCAGAAAGCCAACTGGACCGCTTTCTGATGCGACTTTCAATGGGTTACCCGGATCGCAGCTTTGAGTCCAGGATCATGATGAACCACAAAGTCGGCGAACCGGTTGAGAATCTCAATGCGGTTTGCACCGTTGATCAGATCCTGCAGATTCGTGCCGCAGTACGGGAGGTTACCGTTGAAGACTCGCTCGTGACTTACATGATGGACGTCGTCAACGCGACTCGCGACTCCAGTGACATCAGCGTTGGAATCTCGACTCGAGGAGCCCTCGCCTGGTACCACGCTGTCCAGGCAATGTCATTGCTCGATGGGCGCGACTATGCAATTCCGGATGATGCCAAGTCGCTGGCGCTGCACGTGCTGCCACACCGGATTCAGCTGCGTGGCGGTTTTCAGGGAGCGCGGCGTGACGAATCTGAGGCAGCGATTGTAGAAATCCTGTCCCGTCATTCGCTTCCGGGCTAACATCACGGTCCGTTTGCGAAAATCCGAAGTAACACGATTTAACTGACTTACGATGGCTAAAAAGAATCGACCGAAAAAACGCCAGTGCAAACTGACTCCGGAAGGTTGGGTCTACCTCGTGATTGTCATGTTCATTGGGATCGGTGCGGTTCTGAGAAACGTAAACCTGCTGGTCCTTGCGACGGGAATGTTGTTGGCGCCATTGATTTTTAACTGGCGTGTCTGCATGGCGAACCTTCGTTCATTGCGGGCAAAGCGGGTCATCCCCGAACGGGTCCACGCCCTGTCGCCAGTGAACATTGCCTGGACCTGCCAAAATGAAGGTGGTCGACTGACGGCCAGAAGTGTGATTCTTCATGACCGGCTGTTCGATAGTTCAACACCGATTACAGCAATGGGGATCAGCAAACTGTTTCGAAGGCTGGTAAGAAAATTCGAATCGCTGCTCTACAGTCTTAACATGGATGATGATTTTGCCCACATCAGTTTCCAGAGCGTTTCCAGGCTTGACCCGAACATCACCACCTATCAATGCTTCTTTCCGGGGCGGGGAAAGTACGAAATTGGACCGGCGGAGTTGATTACTTCGTTTCCCTTTGGGCTGGTCGCCTGTTCGATTCCATTTGAAAAAAGGGACTCAATTTTTGTCGCACCGCCGCTGGGGAGACTGGACCCGGTCTGGGAACGCCGAATTGATTCTCTCGAAGTTGGTGATCAGTCACGTATGCGACGTCGTGGCCTCGAGCACGACGAGTTTTACGCGATGCGAAAGTGGCGTTCAGGAGACAGTCGCAGGCACATTCACTGGCGATCCAGCGCACGCAAAGGATTCCCCATGGTCAAACAGTTCGATCAACCGAACGATCGCGACTTTGCGTTGATCCTCGACCTGCACAGTGACGACGAGGTCACCCGATTGCAGTGTGAAACGATGCTCAGCTTTGCGGCGACGGCGCTTTCCCAGGTTTCTTCTGACGTCCGCGGGCAACTGGGCGTTGCACTCTGTGGTGACGAAAACCATTTGATTTCCGGTCGACAAAACGTAGCCACTCAAGGCAACGTGATGCGGCGACTGGCTATTGTTCAGCCGAAAGACAATCCGACAATCGAATCTTCTGCGATCGAACTGGTTTCGCAAATCAGTGTTGGTACACCGCTCTACTGCTTCAGCACCCGGGAAAAGCCCGACTGGTTAAACCCCAACAACCCGGCAGATATCAGCCCATCACTCAACGCGATTCGACATCAGGTTCGTTGGGTTCGCGTTGATTCGGACGAGTTCAAAGAACTGTTTACACTGGAACTGAAACGCGCTGATTCTGAATCGAATATGGAGGTTGTCCAATGACCAATCGGCGTGTTCTTCAGATTGTGTTGCTGGCGCTGGTACTGACCAGCGCGACCATGTTGTCGATCAGTATCGGTCACTTTTACCTGATTCCGATCGTGTTCCTGGCAGTGATTGCCGCGTTCATTGTGACTGACTTCAAGGAGTGGGTTTCGTCGGAAGGCTGGATTGCGAACCTGTTGTCGATCGGGATTCTGTTGTACTCGATGTACGAATTCTATCCGGCTGATAGTGCCGGCAAGTTGATTGCGGTTGCCAAATTGCTGGTCTATCTGCAAGTCGTGTTGGTGTTTCAGCAAAAAACCCCGCGTCTCAATTGGCAAGTGATGGTTCTCAGCTTGCTGCAGGTCGTGATCACGACGATTTTCAGCGTGGACTTCGAAGGCGGGGTCCTGTTTTTCATATTCTTCATTCTTGGTGGCATTGCGCTGGTTTTGCAGAATTCATTTTCGAACGAATGTGCGATCGGAAGGCGAAATGAATCAAGCCTGGCATCGCGACGTCGAATCGAAGTGGAAGAATCGAGTGTCAGGAAGCTTGCGTTCTGGCGATTCGACTCAAAGCCAATCCCGAACGTGACGTCCCTTGCGGCAATGCAAAAGTTTGCACTGCGTCCGCTGGCGATCATGCCGGGGGTATTTGTTCTGGCATCGATATTCACCCTGGTTGTGTTTCTGACAGCGCCTCGTCACGTTGATCCGTGGTTTAGCACGATCAGCTACAAAGTCAGCTCAACCGGAATTACGCATGAAGTGGACCTCGAAGAAACGGGAACCGTTGATAGCTCCAGTCGTAAAATCTTCGAAGCGAAGTTTACGATGTTCGACGGGAACAAGAGCCCGGTTCAACTCAGTCAGCTTCCGTATTTTCGTGGCATTGCACTGTCGAACCTCACCTTCAAAAACGGCAAGACAAAATGGAATGCTGCTTACGAACGAGTCCACCTGAGCACCTATCAATCGCTTCCAAACCTTAGAGGGCTTCGGGTTGGTCGCTTTGTGGTTATGGATGTCACACTTGAGAAATCAACTGAACCACTGTTGTACACGGCGATGCCCATGGGAATTGCCAACAACACGCCGGGGAAAATCAAGTTTTGTCATGAGATTTCTGCGGTCACTCGTTGCCGCGAGAATGAAGAAATCGACTTCGCGCCTTACAACTACGAGCTGATGATTCCGCTTGATGGAAAGAATGCGCCCGGGATTGCCTGGCCTTATCTAGCCAACGTTCGCGGCTCCAAGGGTTCGATGAGCAATGATCCGGCGCAGCATCGGTGGCTGACTCGAATGGATCGCAAGAACTATCCAAAGCTGGTTGAGATTGCGGATTCAATCGCTGAAGAAGTCCGCAGTCGCAATGGTGGACGTGTTGAACTGGTCAGGGCGATCGAGAACCACTTTCTGGATCCGTCAAACTATTCCTACACGCAAGACTACACCGATGTAGAACGCAATACGGACATTGACCCGAATGAAGATTTCGTTTCCAACTTCAGGACCGGTCACTGCGAAGCGTTTGCTTCTGCCATGACGCTGATGCTTCGAAGTCAGGGCATTCCTGCACGACTGGTCGCTGGCTTTCACGGTGGAGAATATGACGACATCGAAGACACCTACGTTGTCCGTGGCTCGCATGCACATGCCTGGGTGGAAGTCTATCTACGACGTCGGGATTGTCGTTTGGGGAAGCTCGAAACATGGCAGTACGGTGAAGGCGGTGCCTGGCTAACCGCGGATCCAACTCCGCCGCAGCCTGAGGAATCGACTGGCTTGGGAGCTGATGGAGCTATCGAATTGGCTCGAAGCGTATGGCAGGATTACGTGCTGGGCATCGACTCAGACAAGGAGTCAGACGAAGAAACCACCCTCGCTACAGCATTCATGGATTATTTGAGCACCTTCCAATTCGACCAGATTTCCAATCGGTTTAACACGTCGCGTGAGAGTGGACTCATTTCAATCCTGCAGCCAGTATTTGTAGTGGTCCTGATTCTGGCAGCACTGATTGCAATGTTGAAAATCTTGATCGTCAATGCTGATTACGAAGAAGATCAACCTGACACTGCCGTCGGAAAGATCAAGCGATTTTTCGCCGATGCAATCGGGTTGATCAGTTCTGACTTTCGTGAGTGGGTGATTGGCCAGGACGCTGAGACGGCATTCTATGGCAGGCTTGTCGAAATCCTGGAAGCTCATGAGCTCGTTCGCGAACCGGCACAGACGCATCGGGAATTCGCCCACGAAGTCAGTTCAAAGTTCTCATCGCATCCATCGTGTGACATGATTTCTTCGGTACTCAGTGACGTTACCGAATCATTCAACCGAGTCAGATTTGGGCGGCAAGATTTGGATGAAGCCGAACGAACACGATTGGGAGAGCGACTGGAGGAACTGGATCAAGTTCTCAAAATCAGTTTGGCTGGCTAGTGGATTGCCAAAGCTGAATCGACGGGTCAAATCAGGTCTGACAGTGATTACCTGGCTATCAAGGCGATGATTCGGTTGGCGACAAGCTGCTTGGGCCCTGCAAAAATCTCAACCGACTTACCCGTGGGATCAATAATCGAAATGCTGTTGTCGGCTGAGTCGATCGCTGACGGCGCATTGAGCACAATGTAATCGCAGTTTTTACGTTCGAGTTTGGAGACGGCATTCGCGTGACCGTTGTCGGTTTCCAGGGCGAAGCCAATCGTCCATTGTTTGTCCGTCTTGCATTTGCCTGCTTCTGCGAGGATGTCCGGATTCTCGATCAACTCAAGAGACATCGTTTTTGAGTCGGCGGACTTTTTAATTTTCGTGGATGAGAAATTCGCGGGTCGGAAATCGCTGGGCGCTGCAGCGGCGATGAGCCCCACACATTGTGGCCAGTGTTCCTTTACGGCTTCCAGCATTTCATCTGTCGAAACAACGTTAATGACATCTGCGTCAGCGGGATAGTCAATTGCGACGGGTCCCGAAACGATGGTCACGTCGAAGCCGTTTTCCAGGGCTGCAACAGCCAAACAGCACCCCATCTGGCCGCTGGACGCGTTGCTCAAATAGCGAACCGGATCGAGGTGCTCACGTGTTGGGCCCGACGTAATCAAGATGCGGGACCGATTCAATTGAGCTGCTCCTGAATCGCTTCTGCAATGGTTTCGGGATCGGCCATGCGGCCCATTCCTTTTTGTCGACAGCTGAGCCAACCTTCCTGAGGGTCAATTACTTGAACGCCATCGCTACGAAGCTGCTCAACATTACGTTGCACCGAAGGCTGGTTCCACATTTCGACATTCATTGCCGGCGCCACAATCACCGGCCCGGTGAAGCAAAGATAGAGCGTCGAAAGAAGATCGTCGGCTTGTCCATTGGCGGCATTACAAAGGAAATTGGCCGTTGCCGGTGCCACGCAGAGTAGCTTCGCATCACGAGCCAGTTCAATGTGAGCTCCCAATGGCATCGCCGGATCAAAAAGTTCCGTGGCCACGGGACGGCCCGTCAGCGCCATCAAAGTTGCCGGACCAAGAAATCGCTGAGCTGATTCGGTCATCACGGCCTGCACCTGATGATCTTTTTGAACCAACAGGCTCGTCAACGACGCGGCCTTGAACGCGGCAACGCCACCGGTGACGGCAATGATGATGTCAATCGATGGCATACTGGATTCCGGTTAGCGTATTTGTCCAATTCAGACAGAATCATGCAAGCTGGTGTTTCGAACTCCCCGCATGTGATCATAACCCGACGCGTAAGCGAGCGAGCGGTCGAACTCCCGCTTACGCGTCGGGTTATGACTGGGAGTGAATTTTCAACCAGGCCTTCGCGTATTTAAATACCGACAGACGTGACTACATGTTGTCCAGGTCAAGTTCCGGAGTCGATTCGAAATCAGGCGAGCTTCCGGTTCCAATGTTGCTGTTTTCGTCCAGGTAGATTTTGTCCTGCAAAATCTCTTCCAGGACGATCGCCATCTTGTCCGAGCCGTTGTCTTCAACCAAAGGACGTGATCCCTGATTCAACTGGACGAGTCGTTTTTGAATTAGTGTTGAGAGTTTGAAACGGCCACCGACTTTGCGGACAATTTCTTCTTCTTTGAGTGCATCGTACATAGTGTTAGGATTTCTCCGCGATTTCAGTTAGCAGCTGACAGATTTCATCGACGGTCTGCTGAACCGACGTGTTGTAAACAATGTGTTTGTAGTGTGACGATGCTTCGAGTTCGCCTTTGGCAACTTCCAGGCGACGGGTCAAAGCTTCTTCCGATTCGGTGCCTCGCCCACGCAGGCGACGTTCCAGCTCTTCGACCGATCCAGGGTGAACGAAGATTGTAATTGCGTCGGGCTGAATTTTAAGGACTTTCAGGGCTCCGACTACGTCTAACTCCAGGATTATCCATTTCCCGTCCTGCAGAGCCTGATTCACCGGCTTTTCGAGCGTACCGTACATGTCTCCACGGCCGAAAACTTCGGTGTATTCAAGGAATTCATCACGATCGATGTGCGTTTGGAACTGTTCCAGAGTCAGATAGTGGTAGCTCACACCATCGGTCTCACCGGGCCGCTGAGCCCGGGTTGTAGCTGAGACACTTTCGCAAATCGGAAGATTGCAGTTCTTGTTGAGTTCCTTGAGGATGGTCGTTTTGCCGACTCCTGAGGGTCCGGAGAAGATGATCAGCCGGCCTGTCGAGGCATTGCTTTCAGTCATCGTTACTCCACATTCTGAACCATCTCGCGAATGCGTTCGATGGCTGTCTTGATTTCAACCACGTGAGTCGCGATATCGCTGTCGTTTGCCTTCGAGCCAATCGTATTGGTTTCCCGCAAAATTTCCTGCACCAGAAAATCCAGTTTTCGACCGGCCTGTTTGGTGTTGGAAATCGTGTCACGAAAGTGATCCAAATGCGTTCCCAGACGTACGGTCTCTTCGGCAATATCGACCCGGTCAGCAAAGATGCCGACTTCGCGAATGACATCGACAGGAGAGCTTTCGATATTGTGTTTTTCCAACAGCGAATTGATTCGTTCGGTAAGTCGCTTTGAATAGGCTTCGGCGACCCTGGGTGAAAGTTCCCGAACCGATTCGAGTCGCTTGCCAATTGATTCGATGTTGCCAAGCATATCCTGCTGCATGGCACTGCCTTCCTGCGATCGCATGGCCTCCAGGCTGGAGAGGGCTTCATCGACCGACGTTTTCAGATGCGGCCAAAGATCTTCTGGCTCAACATTTGTCTTTTCGCTGACGGCTCCGGGCAATCCCAAGATCGCCTCGACGTTCACACTTTGGCTCGAGCCGGCAATCTCTGAGAGCTGTAACCAGTAGGCGCGAATCAGCTCTTCGTTGAGTTCAAAGTTTCCTTCTCCGATCGATTTCACCGAAATTCGCAGCGTCACGGTGCCACGATGAATCCGATCGCGAACAATGGCTTCGACCTTGGCCTGCGTTTCGACATCCAGGTCCGAGTAAACGTTCAGCTTCAGGTGTCGGCTGTTGACCGTGCGAATTTCGACGGCAATCTGAACGTTATCGTTGTGGAAACGGGACTGCCCGTGTCCTGTCATGCTCAACAGCACGGAACACCTTCAATTTCTGTCGTACGGAAGTAATGCTCCCTGGAATTACTGATCCGACTCACTGTCGGTCGATTCGCTCGCAGATGATTCGCT
>CAYUNP010000004.1:0-4309 GCA_964446085.1 uncultured Pirellulaceae bacterium | reverse complement strand
GATTCGCTGTCGGTCGATTCGCCATCAGCTGATTCGGTTTTCTTCAAGCTGCCTTCGCCTTCTGCGGACATGACCTCGTCACCCTCTTTGGCCATCGGCTCAGCATCGTCGCCAGAGACTCCAGCATCACCAGAAAGAGAGGCGCCGCCAGCAGACGGAAGTTGTTCTTCTCCGAACTGGTCGGCTTGAGCGAACGGATTGTCGGGGGATTCTGGCGGATTGTAGCGAGCAATCGTGACCATACAGAGCGTGATCCAGACCAGGGCACTTACGACGGTGATCTTTGTGAATGCGTCACCAGCTTTAGCGCCGAAAGCACTGTCGCCTCCACCGCCACCAAAGGCAGCTGTCAGACCACCCCCTTTTCCTCGCTGGATGAGGATCAGAAAGATCAGCCACAACGAGACAAAGAACAGCAGTAACTGCAGCAACGACAAACCAATGTCGGCCAGAATCGGTTGAAAGAAAACTGCGATTGGAAAATCAACGGTCATGGTTGAACTCGGTTTGGACGCGATACTCGCGTGTTTAAGTTGTGAAAGACGGTCTAGCGCGTCAATTGAATCTTGTGAACCTAGGCTCCAGCGGCCTCAATGATTGCGGCAAAGCTGTCTGCTTTTAGTGCGGCTCCGCCCACGAGCGCTCCATCAATGTCCGGGCATGCCATCAGCTCCGCCGCATTGGCAGGCTTGACGCTGCCGCCGTAGAGAATCCTGACTCCATCGGCAACTTCCTGATTGTAACGTTTTGCGAGCAAGCTGCGAAGATCAGCATGGACCTCCTGAGCCTGCTCTGGCGAAGCGGTTTTCCCCGTTCCAATTGCCCAAACGGGCTCGTAGGCGACCACGACTTCAGCCATCTGCTCTGCGGAAACACCTTCCAGAGAGCCATCGGTTTGCGTCGCAACGACTTCCATCGTCTTCCCGGATTCCCGTTCTTCAAGCAATTCTCCGACACAGAGGATTGGCTTGAGTCCGGCAGCCAGGGCGGCGTGCAGTTTTTGATTGATCAGTTTGTCACATTCGCCGATCACGTTGCGGCGTTCGCTATGCCCAAGGATCACGTACTCGCATCCAATGTCGTTGAGCATCTCGGTGCTGGTTTCTCCAGTGAAGGCTCCGTTTCCTTCGAAGTAAACATCCTGTCCACCGACTGCGACTTTGCTACCTGCGACGGCATCAACCACGCTACCCAGATGAACAAAAGTCGGACAAACGAGGACGTCAACTTCGCCATCGCCAGCCGCTGCCCCGACACCGCGCGCCAAATTGACGGCGTCGTCACAGGACAGATTCATTTTCCAGTTTCCGGCAATCAGTGGGCGTCGCATGGGATTCAGGCAGAAAGGAGTAAACTATATGAAACGCGAGATTTTAGTCCTTTTGTGCAAATTGAATAGTGGAAAAGCGAGCTTACGCTGCGAAGCGACAATACCTCTCAAAAGAGCGACGGCGGTCCCAAAGGTTCGCAAGCCTGTTGGAATTCATCCAATTGGCGAGGCTCAGGAAAACGAGGGCACCCTGGGCGACGATTTGGCTGGAAATGCTGATATTGGGGCAGACCAGCGGCTTGTTGTCCCGATTCTGCTGCAAGCCGCACATATTGCCCCTGTCGCGGAAAACAGCGCTACGCCGTGCCGAAACGGAACTCACAAAAAAAAGACCCGGCTGAAAACAACCGGGTCCCAAAAAATTGTTGAGCAAAAATGGTCTTACTGCTCAAACTTCTTGGTTGGAAAGTTTCCGCGAAGCGTAACGCCCGGGTACATATCCCATGGGTTAACTTCTGTTTCAGGCGACGTGTAGCCGACGGTGAAAGCACTGGATCCGCCAGCAACACCGAAACCCGGATTGATGAAGTTATCCTTGTTGGTGTCTTCCAGAGAACGAACACTACCGTCAGCGAAAACAATGTTCACGCTGTTGTTGTGCCAGGCAGTCCAGTCACGAGTGTCTTGCAGGTAAGCGTCAGTAACACCAGGTTCGCCGATGACTGGATAGCCAGTCGCAGGCAAGTCTGACAGGCCAATCGTTCCTGCTCCGTCGCCTCTGAGAGGTGTACCAGCATTTGCAAGAGTAACACCGGCAGAGCTGGCGATGGATGGACCATCGTTGAAGCTTTCGGCAAGTGGAACGCCTTGAACCAGACCAAGTGATACATCAATGTTGTTGTGCAGCAGGCCGTCAGTGTCTGTCAGAGCGTCAGCTGGATCAGCGTCGCCCTGAGATCCACAACCGAGCAGCGGAATTGCAGTTGCAGGAACATCTCCTGTATCCATTTGACGCAACGTCAGTGGGCCCAGGCAGTTTTGAGTTCCAGATGTCTGGTACCAGTCCTTCAGGTCACCAACAGTGACGCCGTTGATGAAGACTGCCTCTGACCGAACGAGGTGCCAACTGGCCGCGTAGTTTGTGTTGTAACCAGCAACCGCAGCATCTTCGAGACTTCCCGTGCGAAACGGTACAGCCCGACGCGCTGGAGGAGCTTTCGCTGCACTGTTAACGCCAGAAGAAGAGACGTTCAACTTTTCTGAGCCAAGACAGATTGAAGAAGGGCAAAGCAGCTGTCCAGCGACAACATCCTGCTCAAAGCAATCGGCAACCCAACCGTATGTGTCGAAAGCACCGTCACGTCCGAAGTCGAAAGCGCCTGTGCAGAATGCGCCGTTAGGAGAGTTTGCGGCTTTGTTGAGCAGGCAAACTGCGAAATTGCGAAGGTTACTCTTACATTGTGTCGCACGAGCTGCCTTACGGATCGAAACGAACGCGGGGAAGGCAATTCCGATCAGGATGCCGATGATCATGATCACGACAAGAAGCTCAACCAGCGTGAAACCACGCTTACGATTACGAATCATTAAATTTTCCTCTTAATAAGAAGGGGTTGGTGTTGGCCGACATGGCCCGTCTCAGGTTGGGCGGAAATTTAATGTCAAATTGTGAACAGAAGTTGTGCATTGGATTCAGAAAAGGTGAAGGTTTAATGAATCCAGTCTTCGCATTAACAACACCGCTTCTTAATGAATCGCATGCCAAATCTTAGCGCGGCTCAGATACGATTCCGGCCGATATTCGAATCGGAATTCAAACCATCACCACATTTATCTATCGAGCCAAGCATGCCTCTGCTCAGACCTGAAACTTCAGTCGTTTACACCTCAACTCCGCGCTCGCCCCGGCGCTCTGCATTCACACTTGTTGAGATGTTGGTCGTCGTCGGAATCATTGGCATCCTGATCGGATTGCTGTTCCCGGCACTTGCAGCCGTGCGCCAAGCAGCCAGAAAATCTTACTGCTCGGCGAATCTTCGCCAGGTGATCCTTGCGACACTGACACACGAAACCAGCACACTGACGTTTCCCGCTGGTGACAACGGACAAGGCGGAGGATTAATCATTGGGTTGCTCCCTTATTTGAAACAGGAGTACCTGACTCAACTCGAATCAGAGAGTCTGGCGCCAGGCCAAACCTACAACGATCGCTTGAATGAAATGACCGAACTGGAGCTGGAAGTGCTTGTGTGCCCTGCTTCTTCCACCACCGATAGCAAGACGACGCTGGCCGACGCAGGTGACTTCACAACTCACTACTACGGAATCAGTGGTCCCACAGGTACAGCAAGTGCTTCTGATGGATCGAACATTTACACTTACAAACAGTTTTCTCCAATCAGTTCTTTTGGTTCCATTGGCCTGCAAGGATTGTTTTCCCCCAACTCTTCGGGGCAGTTTGTCGGCCGCAAGATGACCGAGATTCGCGATGGTACGTCGTACACTTTTGGGTTCGGCGAGATTTCAGGGTTCGACAGGAACGCTGGCCCTGGAGCCCAGACAATCCCCAAGGCTGGATGGGCTTTCGGAGCCAACTATGACTCACAAGGACGCGTCAACCAAACGTTCAGTGTGAAATCAGTCGGTCACGCGATCAACAGCTTCGAAGGAGAATTAAACGACTACTCATTTTCCAGCAACCATCCCAGCGGAGCACAGTTCGCGCTCATCGATGGTGCCGTTCGCTACGTCGATGCACGAGTTTCTCTCGACATCCTGAAAACGTTTTGCAGTATGGACGAAGTCGAGAAGCCAGAAACTCTGGACGGCACATTTTGAGAAGGGTGAGTCGACCGGGGGTTTGCGTCCAGTGCAGGCGCTCGCTGTCGAAGCTTTCGTTCGTCATTGATCTTACGCCAGGTTTTCCCGGCGTCGTCGCTGCGGAAAAGTCCGCCGTCGTTGGCTTCGACCATGGCCCACAACCTATTCGAATCGACGGGCGAAACAGTGATTCCAATGATTCCCAAAGTTGACTTTTGT